>NZ_CP012382.1:8075000-8303940 GCF_001267885.1 Streptomyces ambofaciens ATCC 23877
TCGGACCCGCTGCGAACCTCCGTTATGAGACTGTGCCCGATCCCGTGCCGGGCCCGGGCGAGGTTCGCCTCTTGGTGAAGGCCGCGGGGGTCCACCAGATCGAGACGGCCATGCGGGAAGGGCTGGAGATCGGTCCGCCACTCCCCGTGCTTCCGGCGATCTTCGGGGCAGAGGTCGCCGGTGTCGTCGAGGCGGTCGGGCCGGCAGTGGACGATGCCTGGATCGGCGCCGACGTGGTGACCGCGCACGGCAGGCCCGGCGGCTACGCCGAACTCGCCGTAGCCGACGTGTCGTCCCTTCATCGGATTCCGGCCGGACTACGGCACGAAGCCGCCGTGACCATGGTGGTCACCGGGGCCACGACCATGGGCCTGCTCGACATCGCAGAGCTCACCTCGGACGACGTGGTCCTGGTCACCTCCGCGGCCGGTGGCATTGGCCGTCTGGTTGTCCAGTTCGCCGGCCGTCTCGGGGCCACGGTCATCGGAGCGGCGGGCGGACCGGCCAAGACAGCGGCCGTGCGAGAGTTGGGAGCGGACGTCGCTGTCGACTACAACCTGCCGGACTGGGCGGGTGCCGTCCGCGACGCCCTGGGCGGGCGCGGCGTCACGGTCGTTCTGGACGGCGTCGAGGGCGACAAGGGACGGGCCGCCTTCGGGCTGCTGGCCCAGGGCGGGCGCTACATCACCATCGGCGCGGCTTCGCGGGAGGAGTTCCGTCCCGATGAGGCGGAACTGAAGGAGCGCGGGGTGCACTTCACCGACGCACTGGCCATCCTGCTGGAGGGCCAGGACGCGGCCGCAGACGAGGCCCGCGCGCTCACGGCAGCCGCCGACGGGAACCTGGTGCCGGCCTTCCAGGCGTTTCCCCTGTCGCAGGCCGCTGAGGCACACGCCGCTCTGGAGGCGAGGGCGACAACAGGCAAGGTCATCCTTGTCCCCGACGCACACGAGTGAGATACGGCCGGCGGTGGTCTGGCCGAAGCAGTGCATACGTGCGCTTGAGTACAACGTCGACAAGACTTCGTTTCTCTTAGAACTCCCAACGAAATGATCTTCGAGGAGGTTGGATCGTTCCGGGACTGATGATCCGGGGGTCGGGGTGGCTCGGCCGAAGCCGTGGAAGGTCGACGACGAGTCGCGGGCGGTGATCGAGCCGCTGTTGCCCAAGGTCGAGCGTCGGACCCGACACCCGGGACGCAAGCGGCATCCGGACCGGCTGGTGTTCCAGGGCATCCTGTTCGTCCTGCACACCGGGATCTCCTGGGAGTATCTGCCGCAGGAGCTTGGCTTCGGCTCCGGGATGACGCGCTGGCGCCGTCTGGCCGAGGGGGGCCGAGGCTGGCGTGTGGCCTCGACTGCACGAGGTCCTCCTCCATCTGCTGGCGACATCTGCGCTCACGCTGTTGACCGGTTCAGCGAGTAGGAGGAGGGGACTGCGGGGCGGGAGTGCATGCCGCTTCCTGGGCTGCCATAACGTCATCGCCGTACTCGAAGGCCCAGGCGCCGACGGCGTCGATGGGCGCCAGCAAGGTCCGGCCCAGAGCGGTGAGTTGGTACTCGACCCGTGACGGTGCGTCGGGGTGTGCCTGCCGGTCGACCAGTCCGTTGAACTGCAGCCGCCGCAGAGTCTCGGTGAGGACCTTGGAGCTGATGCCCCCGATCCGCTCCCGTAGGTCGACCGGGCGCCTGGGGCCGTCGCGCAGCGCCCAGAGCACCACGGCGTTCCAGGTGTTGGAGAGCAGGTCGAAGGCGAGGCGGGCGCGGCAGTCGGCGAGGAAGGCGTCGGTCGTCACGTACCAAATGGTGCCCGAACCGCCCGCTAGCGTCGCTGTGAACGGTGGAACCAGGCAGGGAGAGGGAACGCGTGATGAGAATCGGTGTACTGGGAACGGGCAACATGGCCGACGCGCTCGCCACCCACTGGGTGCGGGCCGGGCACGAGGTGATCATCGGGGGACGGGACGCACACAGGGCGGAGCGGCTCGCGATGCGCATCGGAGGCAGCGCGAAGCCTGCCAGTCTGCGCGCGGCGGCCGAGTCCGGTCAGGTGGTGTTGGTCGCGCTGCCCTTCGGGGCAGGAGCAGACGTGGCACGGGAGCTGCGCGCGGCCCTGGAGGGCAAGGTGCTGCTCGACTGCTCCAACCCGGTCGGGCCGGGCTTCCGGCTGCTGACGGAAGGAGGACCCTCGGCCGCGCAGCAACTGGCAGCGGCGGCACCGGGGGCCCACGTGGTCAAGGCTTTCAACCTCTGCCACGAGGACGTGTGGCGCATGCGGCCGCCCGTCTTCGACGGGCGACCACTGGCCGTGCCGGTCTGCGGGGATGACGAGACAGCCCTCGCGCGTGTACGCGAGTTGGTGCGAGACGTGGGCTGTGAACCCGTGGCTGGCGGCGGTATCGAACGGGCGGGACTCGTGGAAGCGACCGCCGCGCTGTTCATCGCGCTGTGGGTCGGCGAGGGAGCGGATGCCCAGGCGATCGCTCCTCCGCTGGCATACGCGGCCGGACCGAGCCACCAGGAATCGGAAGGCGACACGGGGGCTTTCCGTTAGGGATTCTCAGTGTCACCGGGTCGAGCCGTGCAGGGATACTGCTGTGGTGTTGTTGACGTGGATCGCTGAGGTGACGGACGAGCCTCTGGCGCTGGAGCCGACTGACCGGCGAGTGGAGTGGGAGACCAACACCTGGTCGCTGGGTACGGTTGCCGAGGACAGGAGTTTCTTGTCCGTCGCCGAGGTGGTGGCTGCCTTCGAGCGGACCGCTGCTGCCATCCGGGAACGCATTCGCGATCGGGGCTTCTCCGGGGTGGCGACGTTCTACGTGTGGCACGACAAACAGGCAGGACAGCTCCGGTGCTCGACCGGTTCTGTGCCCCCGGATGCGTTGCCGTTCAGCGATACCTACGTGGCTTCCGACGGCCTCGGTCCGGTCGTCGAGGGATTTCTGTCCGACAGCGAGCCAGGCTTCATCGCCTGGTCGGACCCGGACGACGCGCAGAGCCTCGCGTGGCGGATAGCTGGACCAACGACGAGGACACCATCTACTTCTACAACCCCTCCGGTGCCCGGGCCGACGTCCACAGCTACACCGAAGGCCGCACCAGCGAACCCGGCGCCTGCCTGATCGACAGCCAGAGCATCAAAACCTCCGCCGAGAATCAAACGCTCACTCAGGACATGCTGCCCCGGCACACCGTCCCCGCAGCCGGGGTGCGGCCCGTGCGGAGGTAGGTGTCGACCGCCTCCATGACGCAGCGGTTCTGCGGGTATGTGCCGTGGCCCTCCTCCTCGGCCGTCAGGAGCACGCCGACACCCTCGCCCAGGGCGCGGGCCATGTGGCGGGCACCGGGATACGGGGTGGTCGGGTCGCCGGTGCCGCCGACCACCAGGACCGGGGCCGCGCCGTCGGCGTTCACCTGGGGCGTGACGCGCTCGCCTTCGAACGGCCAGTCGTAACAGAGGTAGACACCGGTGGACCATGCCTCGCCGAAGACGGGCGAGGCGGCCTTGACGCGGGCCTCGTCCCGGGCGAGGCGTTCGACGTCGGGGCGCAGGCTGGAGTCCGCGCAGGTGATCGCGGTCTGGGCGACGTGGCTGATGTCGGGTGGGGTCTTCGTGCGGTCGGCGGAACCCATGTCGGCCGCGCCGTTGCTCAGCGGACCGCCGTCGTTGTGGTCGATCAGCGCGGTGAGGGCCTTGGCCAGGGGCGACCAGCCGTCCGTGCCGAGGACGAGATGGTCGCCCACGCTGAGCGCGAGGTCGTCGGCGTCCAGGCTGCTTCCGTCGCCGGCCGGGGCGGGCTTCTTCTCCAGGCGGTCGGCCAGCCGCGCCATGCGCCGGGCGGCTTCCTCGGGCCCGTCGCCGGTCGGGCAGTGGCGGATACGGGCCGCGCAGTGTGCAGCGAACCGGTCGAACGCCGCCTGGACCGCCTTGACCTGCGACACCTGCTCCTCGCTGAGGTCCTCGGTCGGATCGACGGGAGCTTCCAGGACGAGCCGCCCGACGTGCGAGGGATACAGGTGGGCGTAGACCGCGCCGAGCGCCGTTCCGTAGGAGACGCCGAAGTAGTGCAGCCGCTCGTCGCCGAGGAGGTAGCGCATCAGGTCGAGATCGCGCGCGGTGTGCGAGGTGCCGATATACGGGAGGAACGCCCCGGAGCGCTCGGCGCAGGCGTCGGCCCCGGCGTAGCCGGTGTCGTCCGCGGTCTTCCCGCAGCGCACGGGAATGGTCGCGCCGACGCCACGCGGATCGAAGGAGATCAGGTCGTAGCGGTCCAGGAGCGGCTTGTACTGGTCGAGGTGTTCAGGCAGTCCCTGCACGCCGGACACGCCGGGGCCGCCGAAGTTGAGGACGAGCGAGCCGATACGCCGGTCGTTCGGGCCGGTGGCCCTGCGGCGGATCAGGGCGACCTCGATCGTCCTGCCCTCCGGCTTCTGGTAGTCGAGGGGGGTCTTCATGGTGGCGCACTCGTAATCCGCGCGTGCGGTGGGCACAGAGGTGCAACCGGACCAGTCGAGATGCTGGCCGGTGGTGAGCGCAGGGGGGAGACCGGTGGGCGGGTTGTCCGCGGTGAACTCCGTACGCGGCTGCGCACTCCGGCCGGGAGCATCGTGCTGGAGCCAGGCACCGACGGCTCCGATCACGAGGAGGACGACCCCGGCGATGATCCGCGCGCCGGTCGAGAGGCCCGGTCTGCGGCTTCGTATCGGATGTGCGTCACTCATCGAAATCCCCGCTCCCGCCCCTGGACGCCCGCCCCGTGCCCGCATGCCCGTGTTCGTGATCGTCCGATCGTCGAATGAGTGCACAGTACAAGCCGCCCCCGACAGCAGCTGCCACCCGCGGGCCGTCGGCCACAGCCGGGCGGCGCCGTGGGCGGGGTGTGCGGGCGGGCCTGACGGGTAGTCCTGCCCAGGCCAGGGAGGGCCGCGCAACACCTGGGGAGCTTGAAGTCGGCCCTTCCCTTCTCCTGCCGATGCCACGGCTGGCGGACGGGCCTTGTCCGCCGACCGGGCCGCCGGTGCGGCGACAGCCGCGGTAAACGGGCTCCCACACCCTGGTCGAGCTCGCCGAGTCCGCCCTGGCCTGCCGGGGTGCGATCACCGCGCTCCCACGCCGTCCTCGCCGTCCTCGTCGGCAAGGGCGCCCGCTTCAAAAGCGGTCACCCGCCGACCGCCTGGGGCCAACCCAGCGGCACGGGTCAGCCGATCTCGTATCCGGCCGAGCGCAGAACAGTCAGCGCCTGGGCATGACGCTGTTCGGGGACAAGTATCAGGTCGGCATGGTAGGTCGAGCAGGTGAACACCGGAATTGCGGCGCAGGCCAACGGCGCGAGGACGGCGGCCAGCAGGCCCGGCTCGTCGAGTCCGTGGTTCGGATCGGCGTCGTACAGCGCGATCCAGCGATCGGCCGGGGACACCGAACTGTCCGCAGGACGGATCACCGTCAGCCCTTCCGGCGCCCGTACCAGCGCGAGCCAGTCGTCGCTGCCCGGCTCGCCGAGCTCCCGGCGGTGCTCCAGGGCCAAGACCGCGTCCAGCACCCGGAGCCGACGACGGGTGGGCCGGTCCGGGTCCCGGCCCAGGTCGACGGCGAAGGCCACCCGATCGAGTCCGGGGCCGTCGTAGTCCCGCTGGGTGGGTGCGGCGATGAACCCGAGGCGGGCGTGGAAGGCCTGTGACGCGGTGTTCTCCGGGCTGGTGATGCAGTGGACATACCGGCGGCCGTGGGCCCGCACGAGGGCGAAGAAGGCCCGGTAGAGGGCGCGTCCGACTCCTTGTCCGTGCTGCGCCGGGTCGACGCCGACGAAGTGCACATAGGCGACGTCCGGTTCGGTCTGCGAGAAGAAACCGACAAGGAACGCGGCGAGTTCTCCGTCGGAGCGCTCGATGAGAAAACTGGTGGTGGTGAAGTGCTGGAAGTACAGGCGCGGAAGCAGCAGTGCACGTTCGACTGCCCCTGCCTCGCCCTTGAGTCCGCCCCACCACCTGTCCAGCACGGCCAGCACCCGCGGGTGATCCTCGGCCCTGGGGTGCCGGGCGGCCAGTCCAGCAGGAAGGTCGTTGATCACCCGCGCAGTGTAGAGGCGCTGGAAAGGGGACTGTGCCGGGGTCCAGCAACCGGACACGGCTCGTGGTCCTTCGTTCGCTGCCCTCCCTGGACGCCCGAAGGCCGCCGCAGCCTGAACAACCCCGCGAACCGGAGCGGCGTCCCAACGGGGACCGGGTCGTTGCAGCTCCCGCAACGCCGTCCTGCTCGCCAGAGTGCGCCGACTCGCCGAACTCGGCCCCGGCTGCGATGAAGTGCGCGACTCACCGGCACTCGCGAGACCGTCATCAGCCGCATCTTCCGGCGCTCCGCGGCTGTAGGGGAGCACACCCCCGGCAACCTGCCTGAAGGCCGTCTGCTGGGGCGATGATGGCCTGCGGTGTCCGCGGCACTGGCTGGCGTTGGTCCTTCCAGGTGGGGGATGCGGGCGAGGTGGGCAACGGTGCACGGTGCGGATGTCGCCAGTCTTCTCGGCTGCCGCCGCGGGGCGCCGTCCTCCCTCGCGGCCTTCGGCCTCGGCAGCGCGCGTCCGTCGCCACTCTCCCTTGCGACCTGTGACTACGGCGGGCCGCAGTCCGTCGCCGCCAACAGCTCACCCTCGGCGGAGTACTGCACGCCGTGAAAGGACTGCGTGAGACCCACCTCGCCTTGTCGGCCCGCCAGCGCCTGATCGTGACCGGATGACTCGACAACACGGCCCGCGCCACGCCCGGATCGCCTTCTCTCACGCCGCCGCGAAGTCGTCCCCGAGATCGGCGAAACACCGCCCGGCGACTCCGCCACCACTCAGCTGCGATCGAGCAGGCGAAGGGCGAGAGCCGGTAGGCGGTTGAGGTGGCATGGAAAGAAGCGGGCTCGGCACCCGCAGTGACCGCCCCGGCCAGGGGGAGCCTCTGGAGCAGTTGGCCGGGGCGGCGAGGACCACGGGGGAACGGTCCTCGCGTGCTCTTCCGGGACGCCGGCCCGGGTGGAGGCGGCCCCTGCGCGTATTCACCCCAGTGGGTGACGGGCCGAGTCGCGGGACGACATCCGGTAGACGCCGACCGGGCGCGCCGGCGCGTACCGGATGCCGTGTGTAGCGGTAACGGCGCAGGGACGCTCCACCGAATTGCACGGAGCGCACACTGAGCAACATTCCGGAGGGCCTTCCGCAGTGGGATTCCGACTGCACGGTGCTGCAGTCGGCCCCTCCGAGCCGCTAGTGACCTGGTGGTGTGACCGAGACGGCTCGCCCGGATTCCTCCCTCACCGGAGCGGTGCCAGTGACGGGGCTGGTCGGGACGGAGGGGTCCGGTACGCAACGCTGCGGATCGCGTTCAGCACGGCGGTGCCATCGAAGAGTTGGGCTTCGATAGGCGACGTGGGTCCCTGCCGCCGCGCGGTGACTACGCGTCGTCGTCCGCGTTCTCCAGAGCGGGAGGCTCCTGCCAGGTCAGGGTGTCCAGTGGTCGCGGCAGCTGTCGGGTCGCGCCGGCCCTCGTCACCGCGGACGCCGCGTCGCTGAAGAGGGCGCCAGGGGCGCCCAGAGGCTGGCCGGGCACGGGTGCTGCCGAGCTTGAGGTCTTTGTGGTGGTCATCTGGTCCCCCTGATCCGTCACGGGCCGCGCCGGCCCGGCTAAACGCTGGCACAGGGCCAGCCGCGAAAGCTTATCCAGGTTTCGAACTGTGGCCCGAGGAGACTTCCTCGGGCCGCTTCCGCAGGTTAGGTCTCCTCGCTCCTGTTCGGGCGCCCACCGCTCCTGGCACGGCCGTGCCTGCGCAAGCACGCTGGGTGATCGAGAGCTTTGGAACGTTCGAATGTCGGGACAACAACAACGTTGCTGTTCGCTTCGTCTGTCCGTGGCGGCCTTCTGCCCGAGCCGGACCTTACGATGGACGACTCCAAGTCGGCGATCCCGGCAGCGACGCCGGCAGAGCCTTCTGAGAAAGTCCTGCTGTCGGGCGCAGGGGACTGCCTTTACGGTGCAGGGTCCAGACAGGGCGAGGGGCCCGGACGGAGTCCCGGCCCTTCGGTCAGTAGCGGGGACAGGATTTGAACCTGCGACCTCTGGGTTATGAGCCCAGCGAGCTACCGAGCTGCTCCACCCCGCGTCGGTAGGTTCACTCTACACGGTGGCTGTGGCGGGGAGGCGCGCAACTGCCGGGTCAGCCGCGGCGTCGAAGAAGACCTGCCCACCCTTGCTCAGCTCACGGAACCCGCTGCCGGAGATGCTGAAGCTGAAGTAGCGCACGAAGACGTCCGGTCCGCCGCCATCCTGGGAGGTGAAGCCGAAGCCCCTCTCGGCGTTCATGGTGCCGCTGGCCATGTGTCTGTCCTTCGGCATCGCCGGACGTTCTGGGTTGGCCTGTCGGTGATGCTTTCCGTCACGGAAGGGCGACCGGTAGCCGTTCTACCCCGTGGACGGCGCGGTGTGTTGTGGGCCGGAGGACACGCCTCCCTTCTGGGGCCGAGCAGCGGCGCGAGTCATGATGAGCCAGCTGGCCTCTTGAGTGAGCGGGACGGAACCTGCTGGGCCAACTGGTCGTGGCAGCTCGGTCCGGAGACGCGGCTGGCGGTCGGGCTGAAGCCGACGACGGCAAGCCGTCACGCCATCGGGTGACGCGGCTCGGTCAGACGGGTGGCAGCGGCTGGTGCGGGCTGCTCTCGAGCGGGCCGGTAGTCCAAGATTGGGACCGCCGCCATCCCCTGAGGAGCGTGCATCGACCGCGTCTGCGCCAGTGATCGGCGTGACCAGGCTGTTCCGAGGAGCCCCTCCCTATGCGTTCACGCGTCATCGCAGTCTTGGCCGCCGCGGCTGCGGCCACTGCGGCACTCGCACAACCCGCCCACGCCGCACCGGTCGTGGACGGCGTCTACAGGTTCGCTGCCCTCCAGGACGGCAAATGCCTGGTCTGGCCCAAATCGCACGCGAGCATCGGCTCGGTCGGGTTGGGCGCCTGCGCGGAGAGCGCGTCGACCTCGGCGAACTGGCAGGTGCGAAAGCGCCCCAACGGGACGATGGAAGTATCGACACCAGGCTCGAACCCGCGCACCTGCCTGGGAGTGAACACGGACCACAGGGTGAGCGTCAATGATTCCTGCGCCGACAAGTACGCCGAGTGGACCGTGTCCTTCGGCTCGGCTGGGCCCGGCAGCGTGGTGTGGGCCGACATCGAGCACACCCCCGGCGATCGATCCGACTCGTGGGGGAAGGTAGTCGACATTCCTGAGGTGACCGGTCGTGTCGTGGTAAGGCGGGTCCCCATCGAGCCGCACTACTGGGAATTGCAGCAGGTCAGCTAGTCTTCTGAGTCAGGAGTTCTGTTCAGATTTGTAGGGTTGCCTGGTGGCGCGTACTGAGCGGCCGAAGGCCGAGTTGATCCTGTCGGATGAGGAACGGGCTGCGCTGGAGGGGTGGGTACGGCGCCGTTCCACCCCGCAGGCGTGGGCTCTGCGGTGCCGGATCATCTTGGCCTGCGCGACTGGCGCGTCCAACAAGGACGTGGCCGCACAGCTCGGTTCGACACCGCATGCGGTGGGCCGCTGGCGGAAGCGGTTCGTCGAGCACCGGGTCGCCGGGCTGGGTGACATGCCGCGGTCTGGCGGGCCCCGAACGGTCACCGACGAGCAGGTCGCCGCGGTGGTGAAGCGGACGCTGGAGACCGCACCGAAGAACGCCACGCACTGGTCGACGCGGGCGATGGCCACGGAGATGGGTCTGTCGCAGTCGACCGTGTCGCGGATCTGGCGGGCCTTCGGCCTGCAGCCGCACCGCACCGAGACGTTCAGGCTGTCGACCGACCCGTACTTCGTCGACAAGGTCCACGACGTGGTCGGCCTCTATCTGGACCCGCCCGAGCGGGCCTTGGTGTTCTGTGTCGACGAGAAGTCGCAGATCCAGGCCCTGGACCGGTCCCAGCCGGTGCTGCCGATGATGCCCGGCGTCCCGCAGCGGGTCACCCACGACTACGTGCGCGCGGGCACCACCACGTTGTTCGCCGCACTGGAGGTGGCCACGGGGAAGGTGATCGGCTCCCTGCACCGCCGGCACCGTGCCGAGGAGTTCAAGAAGTTCCTGATCAAACTCGACCCGGAGATACCGGCGGACCTGGACGTGCACCTGGTGCTGGACAACTACGCCACCCACAAGACCCCAGCCATCAAGACCTGGCTACTGGCCCACCCACGCTTCCACCTGCACTTCACGCCCACCGGCTCGTCCTGGCTCAACCTGGTCGAGCGGTGGTTCGCCGAGCTGACGAACAAGCAGATACGGCGAGGCGTCCACAGAAGCGTCCAGGCGCTGGAGAAGGACATCCGGACCTGGATCGCCGCATGGAACACCGATCCCAAGCCCTACGTCTGGACGAAGACCGCAGACGAGATCCTCGAACGCCTCGCCAGCTATTTGAACAGAATTCCTGACTCAGAAGACTAGTTCCTGCGGCGCCTGTTGGTGAGGAAGAGCGTCGCGCCTCCCGTCGCAGCGGCCCCTGCGGCGGCGAGGAGGAGGGACTGGGTGCCGGCCGCGCCCGTCGCGGCGAGTCCCGGCCTGGACGCGGCATGGGTCGGATGTGCCGCCGGGGTGCCGCTGGGCTCCGCCTTGTCCGCGACCTGGAGGGTGAGTGTCGCCGTATTGTCGTCCAGGTTCGCTTCTGTCCCCGGATGCTCGGACAGCACTCTGGCGGAAAGGCGCAGGGTGCTCCCGCGTGCCTCGGGGGCGACTGCGTAGCGGAGCGTCAGGGTGAAGGTGCCGCCCGGGGCCACGGTGTCCTGTACGTCGCACCACTCGCCTACATCGTCCCCTGGCAAGCAGTTGGCGAGCTCGTTGCCTCCGGCGCGCCGTAGCCACTGGTCATGGCCAGGTGAGCTGGTGAGGAACACGCTCATCGTGTCGGGTTCTCGGCCGTGATTGGTCACCGAGAGTCGCGTGGTGACCTGCCCTCCGGGCTGGACGGATGTGGTGGGCTTGGACCACTGCGGGGTCCAGTCGGCGCCCGATTTCACGAGTACGGTCAGGCTGGCGGTGTTGTCCTGCGGGTGTGCGTCCACTGCGTCACCGATGTCGGCTGTCTCCGTGATCGTCAGACGGGTCCCCTCAGGCGCACCGGCCGCGGCTCTGACCCGTACCCTCGCCTCCCCGAACTTGTAGTCGGGCTGGGCGGCATGGCATTTGACCTCACGCAAGTCGGCGGACGCCGCCGTGCAGAGCGGCGGGCCATCACCGACCGTCTCCGGCTCTTCCGGCACGAACGTCAAGCCCTTGGGCAGGTGCACCAGGAAGAAGAGCGGTTTGACCGAGCCCGTCTTCATCCACACGCGCGCCACGACGTCGATGGTGTTGCCAGGCGCTACCTGCGGGCGGTCAAGTTCCAGCGCCACGGCGGCGTCCACCGGGCCTGTGTCGGCCCGCGCCGTCAGCGGCCCGACCGCCATCAGAGCGCCGACAAGACCGCAAACCACCGCGACCCTCTGAATGAGTCCCCGTCTCCGGTCCACCCGGGTGTCCTCCTCGCACTGTTGCTCATCAGCATTCACGAGGAAGACTCCCGGAAGGCGCCGGAAGTTGTGTGCAGCTGCCGGTGAGATGGCCCTCGCAGGCGGGACCGCGAGTCCGCCGACCTGGCCCTCACCGGTCCCGCACACCCGCGGCCCTGCATCGCCGACTCAAGTGCCTGAAGAATCTCTCCCCCCCCCGCATATCGATTTCCAGACCTGACCGACTCCGAGATCGCCGCAGTGGCCATCGCGTATGACGAACGCGTCAATCTCGGTCAGCTCCTGTCCCCGGACCCGACTGCAATCGTCAACGTGGACGTCGGTCATGTCACTTGTCCTACCCGCGACGTCGGACGACTGATCGCCTACACCACGGCAAGGGACATGCCGTGCCGAGTTTGGGCAGCCGGAGATCGGGGCGGTAATGGGCACCGGAGTCCAGGGTGATCGTCTCGGGTTCGTACTGCCACTGGATGCCGTAGCACATCCAGGCCCACGCCGACGCGGCCGGCGACATCGACTGGCTGGTCCAGATCGACTCCACCATCGTCCGCGCCCACCAGCACGCCGCCGCCACCGGCTGAAAAGGGGCGGCACCAACAGGCGCCGCAGGAACTACTGAGGTTGAACTCGTGATGTCGCGCCGGGTCAGGCGGGTCTGATGGTCAGGCCGGTCTCGGCGAGGCAGCCGTCTATGAGGTGGCTGCGGTACTGGATGTGCCGCAGTCCGTGTCGGATGCGCTGGACAAGGTGTTCGGGAGTGGAGAAGGCGACGTTGGAGAGCCAGCCGCGTCGCAGGAGGGACCAGATCCCTTCAACGGGGTTGAGGTCGGGTGCGTAGGGCGGCAGGTAGTAGATGGTCAACCAGTCCCGGGCTTCCGCCCATTCCCGCAGGTCGGCGGCTTTGTGGACGTTGAGGTTGTCCCAGACGAGGACGATCGGGCCGCCGAGTTGCTGGTGGGCGGCGGTCAGCAGGTCCCGGTAGTCGCGCCAGGAGAAGCTCTTGCGTCCGTCGCGCTGCCCCTCGTCCCGGCGCGGCCGGTAGATCAGCCTCGAGCGGTGGCCGGGTTTGTAGCAGGTCAGCGCGGCGATGGATATCCGCCTGCGGGAGCGGCCGCGGACCCGCACCACAGGGGTCCGTCCGCGCTGTGACCAGGTCTTCGCCTGCGGCGGCGTCATGGAGAATCCGGCTTCGTCCTCGAACACGAGCCAGGCTCCACGGGCCGCCGCGAGTCTTCCGCGCAGGGCCACACCTCCTTGACCCACCCGGCAACCGCGTCGTCGTTGCGCTCCATGGCGCGTCGGGCCGGGACCTGGCAGGACCAGCCGTTGCGGATCAGGAGCTTGCGCACGCCCTGGATCGTGTAGGTCAGGTGGAAGCGCCGGCCGATCACGGTCTTCACACGGCTCAGGGTCCAGCGCTGGTCCTCCCAGCCGTGCGCGGCCGGCCCCCTGGCCAGCTCCGCTTCCAACTGCGCGAACTGCTTCTCACTCAGCCTCGGCAACGACGCGGGTCCCTGCGACCTCAGAGCCCGCGGACCGCCCTCGTCCCACGTCCGCCGCCATCGCTGCACCGACCGGACACTGACCCGCAGGTCCTTGGCGATCACCGAACTCGCCTTACCCCGGGCGAACCCCTCGGCCGCCTGGAGCCGTAACTCCTCGCGAGAATGCTGTCGTTCGGGGGTCAGCCCGCCCCCTTGTGGATACCGCATGCCCCGGTGATACCGCAGCCGACCACGAGCCGTCAGCACCTACGACACCACGAGTTCAACCTCAGTAGTCTTCTGAGTCAGGAATTCTGTTCAAATAGCTGGCGAGGCGTTCGAGGATCTCGTCTGCGGTCTTCGTCCAGACGTAGGGCTTGGGATCGGTGTTCCATGCGGCGATCCAGGTCCGGATGTCCTTCTCCAGCGCCTGGACGCTTCTGTGGACGCCTCGCCGTATCTGCTTGTTCGTCAGCTCGGCGAACCACCGCTCGACCAGGTTGAGCCAGGACGAGCCGGTGGGCGTGAAGTGCAGGTGGAAGCGTGGGTGGGCCAGTAGCCAGGTCTTGATGGCTGGGGTCTTGTGGGTGGCGTAGTTGTCCAGCACCAGGTGCACGTCCAGGTCCGCCGGTATCTCCGGGTCGAGTTTGATCAGGAACTTCTTGAACTCCTCGGCACGGTGCCGGCGGTGCAGGGAGCCGATCACCTTCCCCGTGGCCACCTCCAGTGCGGCGAACAACGTGGTGGTGCCCGCGCGCACGTAGTCGTGGGTGACCCGCTGCGGGACGCCGGGCATCATCGGCAGCACCGGCTGGGACCGGTCCAGGGCCTGGATCTGCGACTTCTCGTCGACACAGAACACCAAGGCCCGCTCGGGCGGGTCCAGATAGAGGCCGACCACGTCGTGGACCTTGTCGACGAAGTACGGGTCGGTCGACAGCCTGAACGTCTCGGTGCGGTGCGGCTGCAGGCCGAAGGCCCGCCAGATCCGCGACACGGTCGACTGCGACAGACCCATCTCCGTGGCCATCGCCCGCGTCGACCAGTGCGTGGCGTTCTTCGGTGCGGTCTCCAGCGTCCGCTTCACCACCGCGGCGACCTGCTCGTCGGTGACCGTTCGGGGCCCGCCAGACCGCGGCATGTCACCCAGCCCGGCGACCCGGTGCTCGACGAACCGCTTCCGCCAGCGGCCCACCGCATGCGGTGTCGAACCGAGCTGTGCGGCCACGTCCTTGTTGGACGCGCCAGTCGCGCAGGCCAAGATGATCCGGCACCGCAGAGCCCACGCCTGCGGGGTGGAACGGCGCCGTACCCACCCCTCCAGCGCAGCCCGTTCCTCATCCGACAGGATCAACTCGGCCTTCGGCCGCTCAGTACGCGCCACCAGGCAACCCTACAAATCTGAACAGAACTCCTGACTCAGAAGACTAGGGCCTTATCGAAAGTGGCTGGTTGTGACTCTGTGGCCTGTGTTTCGATGCCCGAGTGAACATCGAGAGCTCCGGGTTGCCGGATGAGAGGCCGAGCCGCTGGGTTCGGCAGAGGGCTGATGGCGATGTGGAGGAGTGCGTGCGGGTCCTCGCGGAGGTCCATGCGCGCGATGGCTATCCGGTGAACTGGCCGGATCAGCCCGGCGAGTGGCTGTCGCGAGGTCCGCTGCTGGGGTCCTGGGTTGCCGAAGTCGAAGGCGTCGTGGTGGGGCACGTCAGTTTGTCGCAAGGGGGCGAAGGCGATCTGGCCCCGACGTTGTGGAGCGAGCGGAACGGGGCGACACGGGGTATGACCGCCGTGGTCAGCAGGCTGTTCGTTGCCCCGCGAGCGAGGGGACATCGGATCGGTGCACTGTTGATCGGCCAGGCCGTGGAGGAAGCGCGGCGTCGTGGCCTGCACCCGGTGCTCGACGTCGTCGCATCCGACACCGCGGCGGCAGCCCTGTACGAGCGGCTGGGCTGGAAGCTGATGGCCACAGTCGAGCAGCAGTGGAGTCCGCACCAGACGGTGGCCGTCCGCTGTTACGCAGCGCCATCGTGACGTGGTCAGTCATAGCCACTCGTTGATGGCCACGACGGGGACGGTCGCCTCGTAGCGGACCGCGAGCTTGCCGTATCTCGTGGCCACGGCCGGTGCCTCCTGAGACGATTGATCCCGCACTCGACCGCGTGCCGAGCTTTGTAGTCCTCTGGGTCGAACTTCGGCGGGCCGGCCGCCGTGCGAACCGCGTTTCCTGCGGTTGCCGGCCTGGGCGGCCTTGCCCGGGGTGGTGCAGCGGATCCCGCGCCGCAGGTAAGCACGGCTGTTCCGGGAGGCGTACGCCTTGTCGGCCCGCACCCGATCGGGCCTGGTGAGCTCCAGCCGTGCCGCTTGAGCAGGGCGGCCACGCCTTGCACGGTGTAGCTCTTGTGGAAGCGGCGCCCGATCAGGCCGCCTGTGTCGCCCTCGGAACCATTTCGGAAGATCGAACGGGGCGAGCGAGGCGTCAGGACGGTCGAGATCCAGCCCAACTCCATCCCCGGTGAGGCCGGTGAAGCCGACCTCTACGCCCCGGAACACCCGGCGGCCCCAGGGCGTGTTTCAGGCAGCGGGTGAGTCTTGGGCGGAGAGTTCTACGGCCAGTTCCATACAGCGCAGGCGGGCTGGGGAGAAGTCGTAGGGCATCTTGCCCATGGCTTCGAACACGCTCATGGAGTCAGTCTCCCGCCCGCCGGAGCTGAGATCGGCCTCGTCCTCGTCCTCGCCCTCATCGGCAGGAGCAGGGTGCAAAGCGTCCCAGGCGTCGAAGAGGGCATCGTCGTCCTTTTCCAGACCGGACTTCTCGATGACGGCGTGCAGGGCGCTTTCGAAGGCGTGCCGTTCGGCGGCCACCTGGGCCACGCGCGGATCATCGACGGCGACGCTGTCATCGAGTGCCTCCTCGGCGTCATCGATGCGGTCGGAGTCCTCCCGCAGAGCGGGGTGGGTGGCCAGGACGACGAAGCGGGTGGCCTGGACGGTCGCGCCGAGCGGGCCGAAGATCCGCTCAGTGATCAGCAGGCTGTCCAGGTCCGCCTGACGCAGGGAGCCCTCGGGCAGGCTCTTGAGGCGTTCGGTGACGAAGGCGGAGAGCAGACCCATCCGGCTGCCTTCGGTGCGCATCCGCTGCACGGCGGTCCGCTGCCGCCGCACTTCTGCTTCCTGCTCGGCGAGGGTTTCCTCCACCCGCTCCAGGATGCCCGCGATACCGTCTCCGCTGTCCGCACCGGCGGAAGCCGTGCCGGTGGTAAAGGCGTCACGGATGTCGTCCAGGGCGACCCCGGCGTCGGTCATCTTGCGAATCCACAGCAACCGGATCATGTCTTCGTAGCCGTAGCGGCGGCGGTCATCGCCGCCCCGCTCAGGCTCGGGGAGCAGGCCGATCTCGTGGTAATGACGGATCGCCCGCGGCGTGGTGCCGGCGAAGGCCGCCGCGTCACCGATCTTGACCTGGCGAGGTGGCATGAAGGACGAATGCATGAGCAGGGATCTTTCCTCAAGGGATCGGGACGTAAGTCCACCGGACCACATGCCGCTACGGAAGGTGCAACCCCATACGCACTGCCCCACGCCAATGCCAGGAAATGCGCCCTTCCTCCGTAATGAGAGTTCGGGGTGCCGCAGGCAACTCGTCGGCAGAGATGGCGTGCTTTATGCGGCGGGCGGCAGAGTCGTCAGAAACAGCTGCATGGGAATTGACCTAACCGGTGAGGGGCGTCAACCCGGCGAGCTGGGCGATGAAGTCGTCGACCATGGCGATCTGCACGTCCTTGGAGAATCGTCCGGGGTCGAAGAGCGCTTGGACCACGAGTCCGTGGGCGAAGGCGACTGCGGCAGCGGTCAGTTGGTCGGTGTCTGTGTTCGGGGGGATCTCCCCGAGGCCACGTCCCGTCTCGAAATGAGGGCGGAAGCGGTCGCGCAGCCTCGCGTACCGATCGCCCTGTCGGGCGGCCAGCGTCTCGTCGGCGAGAGACAGGTCCCAGGAGCTGACCCAGATGCGGTTGCGGGCGGTGCCGGCCGAAGTGAGCGGCAGGATGTCGAGCAGCATGGCCCGTACGGCGGGCAGACCGTCTGCGGGTGGAGTCCGGCGCGGACGTTCCGCCGTGTCCTGTTCCAGCAGGTCCAGCGCGTGCGTGACGAGGGCCCGTTTGCTCGGGAAGTAGTGCGTCAGCATGCCGGTCGAGACGCCCATCTCCGCGGCGACGGCGCGCAGTGTCAGCCCACCGAAACCTTTGCCGGCAAGGACACGCCACACCGCTTCGGACACGTCCTTGCGGCGGGCCTCGTGATCTCCGCGTGCGGGGGGCGCCATGCCGCTACTCTACATACCAAACGATTGTTACGTACCTTCAACGTCATGTGCCCTCCGACATCTCCGGCCGGCTGGGCTTGGAAGGCGGAACGCCGATGCTCACCAACCCGCTCGACGACCACGCGCAACTCTGTCCTCTGGAACCCTGGCAGGCACCGGAGTTCCTCGCGCACATCGACCGGGCTCGCCCTCTGGTCGACCCATGGATCCCCTGGGCGTCGCTCACCACCGACCTCGCCTCGGCCACAACGACCCTCCAGCGCTACGCCGACCTCTCGTCCTCCGACAGCGGCCGGATATACGGGATCCGGCTGGACGGTGTGCTCGTCGGCGGCGTCATGTTCACCCGCTTCGAGACCGCCTCGGGAGTGTGTGAGATCGGCTGCTGGCTGGAGGAGGCCGGGCAGGGCCGAGGGCTGGTCACCCGCGCGTGCCGGGCACTGATCGACTGGGCCTTCACCGAACGCGGGATGAGCAGGGTCGAGTGGTGGGTCGCCTCAGGTAACACCCGCAGCATCGCGACCGCCCGCCGTCTGGGCATGACCCGCGACGGCGTGCTCCGACAGCGTTACCCGTACCGCGGGGTCCGGAACAACAGCGAGGTGTGGTCCGTCCTGGCGCAGGAGTGGCCCCCGGCAGCGGATGGTGGTAGGTCCGCCCCCACGTGCGACGACCAGGCGGAAGTCGACCGTTTGACAGGCCTGTTCATGGACTCCTTCACCAACACCGGCGGACGGTGCGCCGATCTCCGGATCATCCGGGAGCTGTTCGTCCCGGAAGGGCGGATCATCTCGAACATTGGGAGCGACCCCGTGATCATGAATGTGGACGCTTTCGTCGAGCCGCGTCAGAAGATGCTCACCGACGGAACGCTGACGGAGTTCTCCGAATGGGAGGTGTCCCAACGCACGGAGATCTTCGGATCGGTCGCGCACCGATTCAGCGAGTACCGCAAGTCCGGTGTCCGGGACGGTGCGCGCTTCGAGGGACGCGGCCACAAGACCACCCAGTTCCTGCGGACCCGGGAAGGCTGGAGGATGGCCTCCATGGCCTGGGACGACGAGCCGGTCCACGTCCCGGAGTGACGGGCCTCTTTCAGCTGTCCTGCAGGAGCCATGCGGCGATGTCCACGTCACGGGGATGCACAGGCTCGGAGAGGACCACGCCGGTGGTGGTGTCGCCCATCTCCGAGAGGTGCTCGATGACCTGTTCCAGGTGCTGTGCGTCCCGGCCCGCGATCGTCACTCGTAGCAGTTCGCCCCGATGACGTGGACACACGACAGGACGTGGCCCATGGCGAGCAGTCGGTCGCGCAGGCTCTCCGCGTTGCGGGTGGAACGGAGCCGGGGACGCAGCGAAACGTGGGCCCGCAAACCCAGCCCCAGCTCAGCGAGATCAAGATGAACGCCGTACCCCTTGATCACACCGGAGTCCTCCAGGCGCCGCACCCGCTCGGCAACCGCCGGACGGCTGAGAGACACCTTGCGCCCCAACTCGGCCAGGCTGACGCGTGCGTTGCGGGAGAGTTCACGGATGATCGCGAGATCCATGGCATTTGCTTCTGACGTTCGGTTAGCCGAAATGCCCAACTACCTTCCGATCGACGGAGACAGTACGGATGTCCCGCCGAAGTGCCATGGCCGGATGGGCAACGGCAGCCGCATCGACAAGATGACCCCGGGCCTCTACCGCATCACGCAGGTCACCGAGCGCGAGCCGGGGTGCACCTGCGCCGATCCCGGCCTCGGAGGGAAGTGTGCCAACCGCCGATGGGGCACCGGCCGGGTGCAGCGCCTCGTGCTGCTCGGCCGCTGACGTTCCTGGTGGTGAAGGGTGCAAGGCGTCTGCTGCACGTCCGGTGAGGAGTGCAGCGCAGCATTCGCACGGTCCAGGTGGCACACAGGTGCTGCACGGGTAGCAAGTCCGGCCTTACTCGTGCAGCGGATCGCCGCTGTATCGGGTCGGTTACGCGGTCGCTGCTGCTACCCCCGGCTTGCTGCTCGGCCGGCCGCTGCTCCGCCCGCACGCCCGCACGGCGCAGTCGAGGAGGACGTGTCCTGCCTGCCGCGGAGATCCCGAAGCTATGCCTGACCTGCGGAAACCGGTCACTCAAGTACGGAAGGACAGCAGCCGCTCAGGTGGCGGCGCGGAGCACGTACCGCACGTCGGTCAGCTGCTCCGACAGCTGCCACAGTCGGCTGCCGGTGTCGGGATCGGTGGCCCTCGGGGCCAGTTGGGCCCGCTTCGGTGCGCCGCGCAGCTCGCCCATGCCGTCCGGCGCAAACAGCTCGCCGCCTTGTACCTCTGGTGCGGTCGCCGCGTACAACTGCGGCAGGGCGCCCTGGTCGGGGGACTGGGCGAGCGGCAGCAGGAGGCGGCCGAAGAGCAGTTTGACCATGCCCGCAGGGGTGCTTGTCTGCAAGTTGGTGGCGGCGTAGCCGGGGTGGGCCAGTACGCTGCGGACCGGGCTGCCGGCCGCGCTCAGTCGTCGGTGCAACTCCCACCCGAAGGCGGCGTTGGCGAGCTTCGACTGGTTGTAGTGGCCCATCGGCGAGTACTTCCGTTCGCCGGACAAGTCGTCGAAGGCGATGCGCGCCTGGCGGTGATTGGCCGAGGTCACCGTGACCACGCGGGGATCGTCGCTGTCCGTCATCAGGTCCAGCAGAAGGCCGGTGAGGGCGAAGTGGCCGAGGTGGTTGGCGGCGAACTGCAGCTCGTGGCCCTGAAGGGTGAGAGTTCGGGGCGGTGCCATCAGGCCGGCGTTGTTGACGAGCACGTCGACCCGGTAGCCGTCGGTGTGCAGTTGGTGGGCGAAGGCGCGCACCGAGGCGGGATCGGCCAGGTCGAGACGGCGCACCTCGAGGTGGGCACCCGGCTGCTCGGCAATGATCGCGTCGGCCGCCCGGCGCCCCTTCTCCTCGTCGCGTACGGCGAGGATCACCTGGGCGCCCTTACGGGCGAGCGTCTTGGTTGTCGCCAGGCCGAGGCCGCTGTTGGCTCCGGTGACTACGGATACCCGCCCGGTCTGGTCTGGGATCTGTTCGGCGGTCCAGCGCTGTCGTGTCATGTAACACAAGCTGTCGCACATGACACTCGGTGTCAAGGTGCGCCTGAGTGTCATGCGAGGCATATCGTGTACTCTTGTCCGGTGAGTTCTCGCCCTCAAGCCAGCCTGGCCCAGCGCAAGCGTCAGCTCGTCGCCGACGAACTGAGCGAAGCGGCACTGCAGTTGCTTGCGCTGAAGGGGTTCGACGTGGTCACGGTCGACGAGATCGTGACCGCCGCCGGCGTGTCCAAGCGGACGTTCTTCCGGTACTTCGCGTCCAAGGAGGACGTGGTCGTCCAGTTCCTGACCGAGATGGGCGCCGGTGTCTGCTCGGAGTTGGCGGCTCGTCCAGGCGAAGAGCGCCCCTCCGCGGCGCTGAAGCACGCCGTCTCGGTTCCCCTCGCCGCGTGCACTGACCACTCGGACCGGGCGCTGCGCGTCGTTCAGTTGATTTTGCGTACCCCGGCACTGCATGCGCGTTTCCTGGAGCGCCAAGCACAGTGGCACAGCGATTTGACGTCGGAGTTGGCGAGCCGCCAAGGGCTCGCCCGTGATCGTGAGCTGTACCCGCAGATGGCCGCCGGAATGGCATTGACCGCGTTCAACGCCGTGCTGCAACGGTGGAGCGACAGTGACGGCGCTGAAGATCCTGCCGCGCTGACCGACCGGGCCTTCGCCGTCATCGCGCCGGCCCTGGACGCCATCGTGCGCACTTGACCAGTTTGGCAAGGGTGTCGCCCCTGGCGCTGTCTTGTGGTGAGTGCGGCATCCCTATCCCGGGCGAGATGGGATACGCGGATGCTGGTCGGCATCGTGGCCGGGTCAGCCGGCGCGGCGCGAGCGGGCCAGGGCCCTGGGCCCGGGCGCAGTCTCACCGTTCACACTGCTGGTCGCGCCCCGCGACGGCGAACTGGCCCTCGCCCACGGCAACCCCGATGCGGCCCATTCGTCCTCCGACACCGGGGACGTCGCAGCGGCGCTGGTGGCGGTTAGCAGCGACGAGCGGGCCTGGGGACGGGTCTGGCACGCTCCGGTCATCACCACGACCGCGCGTCATGCCGCAACCGACCTCGCCGGACTCCACGGAGCGCCGGAACCGCGGCTGGAGCAGCTCACCGAACGGGACATGACACTGCTGCCCTTCACCGATTCCACTGTGGCGGGAGTTCGCCGAGATGAGCTACATGTCCGAGCGTCCATTCATCGTGGGCGACGGCGATATCCGCGACACCTTCGGACTCAAGCCTTTAACGCTCCGGGAAGCGCTGGCGGCCTGATGCGGCGGTGGGCGAGCCGGGATCCCGACCCGCCCACACGTGGACATGAGGTGTGAGGGGTGCTCGACGATCGCCGCGCGGTCCCGCACTGCGCAAGCGCATGAGACCGGGGGTGCGGCAAGGAGGGTGGTGGCCGTCGGGTGGTAGGGGGGCCAGCACCACCCCCGTCCGGGCAGCCAGCTGGATGGTCCGCGGCGCCGGGCCTCCGTAGCGTTCCGGTCATGGAGATCACGAAGAGTACGCGGTGGGGCCGGTCCGGACGGTGGCGTGCGGGGTTGGCCGTGGCCGGGGTCGCCGCAATCGGGACCGCATCGCTTCTCGGGCCGGGCACCACGGCCGAGGCCATGGGCGCCGGCGGCGCGGACGCGCGGTCGCGGCTGCAGCGGGACGCGGACGCGGTACGGGACACGGGAGCCACCGGGCTGACGGTGCTCGCCCGGGACGCGGCCGGGCGCGAGACGCAGGCCCGGTCCGGCACCGCGAGCCTGAAGGACGGGGGCCGGGTGCCCTTCGACGCCTACTACCGCATCGGCAGCGACACCAAGACCTTCACGGCCGTTGCCGCGCTCCAGCTCGTCGGCGAGGGCACGCTGAGCCTCGACGACACCGTCGAGCAGTGGCTGCCCGGGGTGGTCGCCGGCAACGGCAACGACGGCAGCCGCATCACCCTGCGCAACCTGCTCCAGCACACCAGCGGCCTGGCCAATTACACGGACATCGCCTTCGAGGACCCGGCGGAGCTGACGCCCGAGCGCTTCCACGCACAGCGGTTCCGCTCGCAGACCCCCGAGGAGCAGGTCGCCGCGGCGATGGAGCGCGCCCCCGGCTGGCTGCCGGACGCGGACGATCCGGGCGCCGAGACGCAGTGGGCGTACTCCAACACCAACTACGTGCTGCTCGGGATGGTCATCGAGAAGGCCACCGGCAACCCCTGGGCGCAGGAGGTGCACGACCGGATCATCGAGCCGCTGGGGCTGCGCCGCACGCTGATACCGGACACCTCGCCGTACGTGCCGATGCCGACGGCCGCCGGGTACACGCAGTTCCCCGGCCGGGACGACCTCACCGACACCACGCTGGCCGTGGGCGGGGGCGCGGACGGCGGCATCATCAGCACCACCCGCGACATGAACACCTTCCTGCGCGCCCTGATGGGCGGCCGGCTGCTGCCGCCGGAGCAGCTGGAGCAGATGCGCACCACCGTCCCGGCGCCCGGCTACGCCACCGACGGCAGGACCCGCTACGGGCTCGGCCTCGCCTGGCGCCCGGCCGAGGGCTGCGGGGGAGGGGTCTGGTACCACGGCGGCACGTCCTTCGGCACCGCCTCCGAGACCGCCGTCACGCCCGACGGGCGGGTGTCGGCCGCGGCCGCTGTCTTCACCACGCGCTTCGGTGACGAGAAGCGCTTCCTCGAGCAGGCGGAGGCCGCGGTCCGCCTGCTGGACCAGGCGGTGTGCGGCGACCGGAAGCGCGGGTGACCAGGGGCGCACACTCGCAGAGGACACCGCTTGATTCCTTCGGTAGGAGTCGCGTCGTCGAGAACGTGGGCCGACAACAGGTCCACTCGAGCAACTTCAACGCCGACGGCTTCGACTCGCTCTATCCGAAGTACAAGGGCGGCCGACCCAAGACCTTCACCGTCCCGGAACGCCGTGAGACCAAGAGGTTCGCCAAGTCCCGGCCGGGCGAGCACGGCCTGCCGTTCTCGGTCTGGAGCCTGACCTAGCTGGCGGACTTCCTGGTCGCTGAGGGGGTGGTCGACGACATCAGCGACGAGGGCCTGCGGGTCCTGCTCCGCGAGGAGGGCGTGTCGTTTCAACGCGTGAAGTTCTGGAAGATCTCCCGCGACCCCGACTACGCGGCGAAGAAGGCCCACGTCGAGCACCTCTATGCGATCGCCGACGTCGAGGTCGTAGCCGAGGGTGGCGAGCCCGAAGTCGTCTTATGCCTCGACTGGGCGGTCCGGACGCCGCCGACAAGGAATGACACTCAGTGAGGGGGCGTTAGCTGCGCAGGCGCTGACGTTCCCTCTCACCGGGCTCGAGGCTGGAGGCGAATTCAGGAAATCTGACCAGTGGTCGCCGCCGCGTCGGCGATCCCAGGGACCGGCTTCGCGGCAGAAGGCGGCGTGCGGTAGGCGCGAAGGGGCGCGTTGGTCGCGGCCACGGCGGCGATCGCCAGGATGGCGGACAGCCCGCCGAAGACCAGGGAGAAGGAGGCGGAGGTGGCCGACGCCGACAGGCCACCACGGAAGTTGCCGAGTTCGGGGCCCGCGACACCGATGACGTGTTCTACCGAGGAGACCCGTCCCCGGTACGCGTCCGGGGTCTCCAATTGGACCAGGGCACTGCGGGTGACGACAGACACGGTGTCGGCAGCGCCCGCCACGGCCAGGCAGCCGAGGGCCAGCCACAACGGCCCCGCCAGACCGAAACAGGCCAGCGCCAGGCCCCAGACACCGGCTGCGGACATCTGGACCAGGCCGCCACGGTGCCAGCGCGTCACCGTACCGGAGAGCAGACCAGCCGTGATCCCCCCGACCGCGACGGCCGAGAGGAACAGGCCGAGGGTCTGCGGGTTTCCCCCGAAGCGGATCTCGTTGACCAGCGGGAAGAGCGCGACGGGCATGGCGAGCAGGGTTGCGGACAGGTCGGTGGCCATCGAGCCCCACAGCGTTGGGCGGCGCAGGACGATCCGCCAACCGCCACGCTCCGGCCGGCGTCTGCCGCCTGCCGCGTCGGCGCCTTCGGGCCGCATGGCAGGCAAGCGGATCACCGTGAGCATCGAGACGACCATGGCCACGGCCTGGGTCGCGTATGCGGCAGAAAGGTCCCAGCGGGCGATGATCAGTCCGGCCATGGCGGGACCGGCCAGCATCGCGGCCTGGAAGGAGACGTTGGTCAGCGCAAGACCGGCCGCGACCTGGTCGCCCGGCAACAGCCGGACCGGGAAGGTGCGCCGGGCAGGAGCGCCGAGAGCACCGCTGCTCGTCCCCATGGCTACCAGGGCGAGCAGCAGCAGCACGTTGCGGTTGTCCGCCAGGGCCTGGGCGCACAGCCCTGCGGCGGCCAGCAGTTGGCCCGCGGTGGTGGCCCGTACCACTGCACGGCGGTCAAAGGTGTCGGCCAACGTGCCGCCGAGCAGACCGAACAGCACCATCGGCAGGCCGGTGGCGAGCCCGATGGCACCGGTGCCCACTGGGCTGCCGGTCAGATCCCAGACCTGGGCCAGCACCGCCACGTTGGCTATCTGTCCACCGACTTGAGAGACCGAGGTGCCGATCCACAGGTCGCGAAACGACTGACTGCTACGCAGCGGGCGGGTGTCGAGGAACCGGACACGGACGCGCCCCTTCATCGCGGTGGCTCGACGAGGTGGTGGAGGATCCGCTGTCGCATCGACCGGCGTTCCAGCGCCCGCCGCACCTCCTCGACAACGGTGGTCATCGCGTACGGGATCTCGCCGTCCAGCTCGGCAACTGTCTCGTGGGTAGCGCGCCACTCCGCCTCCAGGAACGGCACCAACGACCGGCCGCGCTCGGTCAGGTCGATTCTCCGGGTGCGGGCGTCAGGCCCCGGCTCGGAGGTGACCAGATCCTCCTTGCGCATGGCGGCGACGGTCTGGCTGATCGCGGAGTGCGAGCGGTCCAGGGACTTTGCAAGCTCGCGAATGGTCAGTGGCCCGGTGTGGGCAAGCCGGATCAGCGGATAGGCGAACCGCGGCCGCACCCCCTCGATGCCACGCTCGACGTAGACCTGCTCGATCTCGGCGTCCATGGCGGCCAGGAGCTCGTGCAGGGCATGCCAGGGATCGGGCACAGCTGTGGGATCTGAAGATGTCACAGGACTAATATAACAGCGCTGTGATAATCGAGCCTCCGGGGAGGGATGGAAGTACTTCCGTACGTCCTCTGCCTTCTTGTGCCGCGACTTCGCCATCAGCATCAGCAGGCTCGCCCCTCCCTCGCCGAGGTGGGTCAACCCGGAGTGCCGCCACTCATACAAATCCCAGCCCGTGCCCGGCTCACCGCCGATCGGTTGGTTCGGGACGTGGCACCTGTTGTTGATGCTGCTGTGGCTTGTTTGGTGGTGTGTGTCTGACGCGGTTGTGTCGTTCCTGCGGATGCGGCGTTGTTGCGGCTTTCGGGGCTGAGCGGTGTGGGACCCTCGGCAGTGATCTCGCCTCCGGTCGGTGGGCTGAGCGCAGCGGTGACCTGGCCGGCCTGGATGCGGCGGATCTCGGTCTCCGTTTGCCCATCGTCTGACCCGCGTTGCGGGGGCAGCGTCGTGGTGGCTCTTGGCCGGCCTGCTGGTTCGGGTGGTCAGGGAGCCCTTCCCGTGTGGCGCCCGGTCAGCTGGTCTGGGCTTGTTCGGCTTGGGCCTATGGCGGGGGTGAGGCGGTAGGATTCGGTGCCGGTCTGGGGGTGGTGCTGTTGAAGGTCGGCCGGTCGACGGTGGCCGTGCAGGGCCGGGGATCGGTGAGTGTCTTCGTCCCGTTCGCTGAACCCTTCGTTCGCGATGGCGACGAGAGCGTGCACATGCTCTTCGGGGAATGCCTCGTGGATGCGGGAGGCAAGCACCCGGTGGGCTGCGCTGCGGAGCGTCTGCAATTAGCCGTGGCTGGTGGTGGGTTGGGTGGGTGTGGTGGTGTGGGTGGTGGTGAAGATGGTGGTGTTGTTTTGGGTGCCGGTGATGGTGTGGGTGGTGGTGTGGTTGGGGGTGGTGGGGTGGGGGGTGATGTGGATGTGGAGGGGTGTGTGGTATTCGGCGTAGTGGTGGAAGGTGGTGTTGAGGGTGGTGGTGTGGGGGCCGCTACTGCCGTTGCCGCCGTTGGCGTTGCTGTTGCCGCTGTTGTCGTTGCCGCTGTTGGTGTTGCTGCTGTTTGAGCTGTTGCTGTTGCTGTTGCTGTTGCTGTTGCCGTTGGTGGTGTTGGTGGTGTTGGTGGTGTTGGTGGTGTTGGTGGTGGTGTGGTGGGTGGTGGCTTGTTGGGCGGCTTCGAGGAGGACCATGCCGGGGTAGTGGTCGGTGGTGTGTTCGAAGAGGATGGGGTGGTGGGGGTCGGGGGTGAGGAGGTAGGTGTGGGGGTGGGGGGTGGTGGTGAGGACGGTGTCGGTGGGGTGGGTGCGGCCGGTGTGGGTGGGGGGGATGAGGTGGTGGGTGGGTCGGGTGGTGGGGGGTGGGGTGGTGTGGGGGCGGAGGCGTTTGTAGGTGTTGGGGGAGATGCAGGTGAAGCGGCCGCTGCCGGTGGCGGTGAGGTGGTGGTTGTGGTGGATGTCGACGGTCATGGTGAATTGGGTGAGGCGGTTGCCTTTGCGGGTGGTGTGGGGGGTGGTGGCGTGGAGGGTGAGTTCGGTGGGGTGGGTGGTGGTGTGGGTGGGGGTGGGGTGGGGGTGGGTGGTGATGTTGAGTTCCCACAGGAGGAAGTGGTGGTCGAGGGGGACGTTGAATTGGGTGTGGGCGAGGTAGAGGCCGGTCTGGCGGATGGTTTCTGCGGCTTGGAGGGGGTCGTGGTGGGTGTTGTTGGTGGTGAAGAAGGTGTGGGTGCGGGGCCATTGGGCGGTGAGGTGGAAGTGGGTGTCGTCGAGGCGTTCGCCTGAGGTGAGGAAGACTTCGGCGTGGCTGGCGCGGTGGACGTACTGGCGGGGGACGGTGGTGGTGAGCCTGGGCGGGGTGTTCTCGCCGGGTGCGGGTCCGCGTCTTTGGCGGGGCAGGACAGGGTCGGCCGTCTGGATCGTCAGGGATGTCACGCTCTTGCCTCTCCACGTGGTGTGCGGTGGGTGATGGGCTCAAGAGTTCGGAGGCCATAAGATACAGACTCACCGGTTTTCTTTTCAAGGCGGTCCGGTCTCTTTCGTGGGGCGTGTTCCGCCGGCCCGCAGCCGGGGGTCAAGCGGGGGTTTTGCTTCCGCCTCCGCCCTCGCGTCCCGGGGTGTGAGGGCGGGACGGAGGGTGGGTGGTCCGTCCGGTATGAAGCGGTAGGGGCCCTTCCGGGGGTGGGGATTCCGGTTGTTTTGCGGGTGGGCTCCCTCCGCTTGCGCGGCGGGTGCGGGGCGGGGTGCCGGGGCGGGGCGGGCGGGGGTGTGCCGAGGCCGGCGGGGTTTCGGCCTGTCGTGGGGTGTGTCTGGTTCTGGCCCCCGCTGCCCCGTTGATAAAACCGGGGGAGCGGTTTTATTTTGTGGGGGTGCTGATGTCCGGCCCTCTTCGGAGGGCCCCTCTGCCGGCTCCCTGCCCGGAGCCCTGCCGGATCCCTGCGGGGAAGTCCTGGCGGGTCTCCTCGCCGGGGGCCCGGGCGGGTCTGCCCTCGGGAGCTCTGCCGGATCCCCTTGGCGGAGTCCGGCCCGCCCCCCCCTTCATGGGGGGCCTGCCCGGACCCCCTCCCGGAGGGCTCTGCCGGATGTTCCCGTGGGAGAGCTCTGCCGGATCCCCATTCGGGGAGTTCTGCCGGACCCCTTTGGGGAGTTCGGGCCGGGTCTTCCTCGGGGAGGCCGCTCGGGGTCTCTTCCTCGGGGGCCGTGTCGGACTCTCTTGCGGAGGGCCCTGCTGGGGCCCCTTTTGCGGAGGGCTCTGTCGGTCTTCCCTTGGGGGGAGTTCGGGCCGGTCTCCCACGGGGAGCCCGGTGGGGGTCTCTTCTTCGGGGGTCTTGCCGGACCCTTTTCGGGGAGGCATGCCGGACTCCTTTGGGGAGTCCCGCCGGGTCTCCTCGCCGGGGGCCTGCCGGGTCTCCTCTCGGGAGCTCTGCCGGATCCCCTTCGTGGAGTCCGGCCCGCCCCCCCTCATGGGGCCCTGCCCGGACGCCCTCTCGGAGGGCTCGGTCGGTCTTCCCCTGGGAGAGTTCTGCCGGATCCCCTTTTCGGGGAGGTCTGCCGGATCCCTTTGGGGAGTTCGGGCCGGGTCTTCCTCGGGGAGCCCGGTTGGGGACTCTTCCTCGAAGGCCGTTCGGACCCTCCTCTGGAGGGCCCTGCTGGGGCCTCTTTGCGGAGGGCTCTGTCGGTCTTCCCTTGGGGGGAGTTCGGGCCGGTCGCCCTGGGGGAGCCCGGTTGGGGTCTCTTCCTCGAAGGCCGTTCGGACTCTCCTGCGGAGGGCCCTGCTGGGGCCCTTTTCGCAGGGCCCTGCAGGTTTTCCCTTGGGAGGACTCTGTTGGTCCTCCTGGGGAGTTCGGCCGGGTCCTCTTCTTCGGGGGCTGTGTCGGGCCCTCTTGCGTGGGAGTCCTGTCGGGGCTTCTTCGCGAGGGTCTGGGCGGGTCTGCTTCCTGGTGGGCCGGGCCGGCTCCTTGTCGGGAGGTCCGGGCCGGGTCTCCTTCGTCGGCAGTTCTGCCGGGTCTCCTCGCGTGGGTCCGGGCGGGTCTCCTTGTCGGGCGTCCTGCTGGGTCTGTCTCGGGGGCCTGGCGGTACTCCTTCTCCGGGGTTCGGGCCGGGTTTCTTTCTCGGGGGTCTGGCGGGGTCTCCTCGCGAGGGTTCGGGCGGGTCTCCTTTTCGGGGGTCTGGGCCGGGTCTTCTTGGGGGTTCCGGCTGCCGGGTCTCCTCCTTGGAGGGTTCGCCCCGGGGGCCTGCTGTTCGTGGGTCTGGCCTGTGAGGAACCTCCTCGGGAGGTCTGTTCTGTGCCTCCCGCCGGGGGCTTGTCCGGTGTCTCCCGTTGTGGGCTTACTCGGTGCGTCCCGTTGAGGGGCTTGCTGGGTGTCTCCCGTCGGGGGGTTTGTTAGGAAGCCTCCTGTTGGGGGTTTGTTCGGCAGTCTCCTGTCGGGGGGCCCTGTTGGGGTTTCTTGTCGGGGGTGTTGGGTGGGCTTCCTGGTGGGGGTCTTGCGGGGGTCTTCCTTTGCGGGGCTTGTCCGGGGTCTCCTCTTGACGGGGGTCTTGGCGGGGTTCTGTGGTGGGGGGTCTGGTGCGGGGCCTGGTGCCGGGGGTCTGGTGGGTGCCTCCCGTTGGGGGGTTGGCCGGTTTTGTCAGGTGACCCTTGTCGGGGTCGTGCTGGGGGGAGTTGTGATGGTGTCTGTGCAGGGGTGCCCGTATGCGTTTGATGCGTCGGGTGGGGATGTGCAGGGGGAAGCGGCGCGGTTGCGTGAGCGGGGGGTGGTGGCGGCTGCGGTGTTGCCGGGCGGGGTGGGGGCGTGGGCGGTGACGGGTGCGGAGGAGATCAGGGCTCTGCTGACGGACGGGCGGGTGTCGAAGGATGCCTACCGGCACTGGCCTGCGTGGCGTGAGGGGCGGGTGGAGCAGGCGTGGCCGCTGGCGATCTGGGTGTCGGTGCGGAACATGGTGACGGCGTACGGGGCGGATCACACGCGGTTGCGGCGGCTGGTGGCGTCGGCGTTCACGGTGCGGCGGGTGGAGGTGCTGCGGGGGCGGGTCGAGGAGATCACGGCTTCTTTGCTGGATGCTCTGCAGGAGCGGCCGGGGGGCGGGCCGGTGGATGTGCGGCGGGAGTTCGCCTGTCTGCTGCCGATGCAGGTGCTCACCGAGCTGTTCGGTATTCCGGTGGCCTACCGGGAGCGGCTGCGGCGGATCATTCTGGGGTTCTTCGATACGGCGGTGTCGCTGGCGGACGCGCAGCGCAATGCCGCGGACCTGTATCAGATGATGGATGATCTGGTGGCGTGCAAGCGCAGGGTGCCGGGGGACGATCTGACCAGTGCGCTGATCGCGGTGCGTGACGAGGACGGTTCGCGGCTCAGTGAGCGGGAGCTGGTGGACAATCTGATCCTGCTGTACACGGCCGGGTACGAGACGACGGTCAATCTCCTGGACAACACGATCGCGTTGCTGCTGGCCCATCCCGGCCAGCTCGAGCTGGTGCGTTCGGGCGTGGCGGGCTGGGACGACGCGGTGGAGGAGGCGCTGCGGCTGGAGGCGCCGGGTGCGAACGGCATCCTGCGTTTCGCGGTCGAGGACGTGGAGGTGGGCGGGGTGGTCATCCCCGCGGGTGACCCGGTGGTGATCTCGTATGCGGGGGCGGGGCGTGATCCGGTGGTGCACGGCGAGGACGCCGGCCGCTACGACGTCACCCGCGCCACGCGCCGCAGTCACCTGTCCTTCGGGCACGGCACGCATTACTGCATCGGTGCTCCGCTGGCCCGGATGGAGGCGCAGATCGCGCTGAGCGGCCTGTTCACCCGCTTCCCCGGCCTGCAGCTCGCGGTGGCCTACGAAGAGCTGCGTCCGCTGCAGTCGTTCATCTCCAACGGTCATCGTGAGCTGCCTGTGCTGCTGGGTCCCGCGGCGGCCGCCGGTGCGGGTGCGGGTGAGGGGCGGGCCGGGGAGCAGCCCGCGGCGCGGCCCGTCCCGGCAGCGACCGCCTGAGCGGAAGCAAAGAGAGAGGGGGCAGGGCGGCGACGTGACCCGCCGCCCCCTCGAAGACCCTCCAGCCCCCGCCGGCCTTCCGTCCGTCCAGCCGTCCGGCCCCCGCCGTCCTGCCGGCCGTCCGGCCCCCGCCGTCCTGCCGGCCGTCCGGCCCCCGCCGTCCTGCCGGCCGTCCGGCCCCCGCCGTCCTGCCGGCCGTCCGGCCCCCGCCGTCCTGCCGGCCTTCCCTCCTGCCGGCCTTTTGTCCCCTGGTTCTTGGCCTTGGGCGCCCGGTCCTTCGGCTCCGTCTTCTTCCTGGTGCTTCCGGCCCTCAGGGGCTTCTGCCTTTTCCGGGTTTTGTGCTCTGCGGGTTGCGGGCCTCCGGCCTTTCCACCCTGGCCTTGCGGCTTTTCTGTTCCGCCGGCCTTCCGCCCCGCTGGGCCTTCGGCCTTCCGGCCCCGGTCCTTCGGACGTTCAGGCCCTGTCCGACGGATCATGTGACTGCCTCGGATTCGAGTCGTTGGCAATGTTCATGGGGCGGGGAGATCCGACAGACGGCGAATGGGCACGCTTGCGTCCGCGCCTGCCGAAGTCCGGCCAGAGGGACGGGCGTGGGGTAAGCCGTCGCAGGGTGATCAACAAAATCCTCTTCCGGCAGCGCACCGGGGTGCCGTGGCGGGATCTGCCTGCGCCGACGGCAGATCAAGCACACCGTCCCCGAACCGGGCAGCCGGCGGGCCAACCGAAAGCATCGTGGCGGCCGGCCCACCGGCTTTCGGCAAGACGATCTGCAAGCCAAGGAATGAAGTTGAGCGGACGATCAACGCCCTCAAGCGCTTCCGGGACGTGGCCACAAGGTTCGGCAAGCGCGCCTACGTCTTCCAGGGCACCGTGACTGTCGTAGCGATCCGGCTCTGGCTTCGGGCGTAGATCCATTATCCCCATGCGGGGAGGTGCCTGTCACCGTTCTCAAGAATGATCTTTACGTCTGATCTGCCCCTTTAGGCTTGCGGGCAACAGGCACAACGTAGCGAGCCAAACTGGGAGTTGAGAGTGGCGCACGACGTTGCCGCGCTGGCCGTGGAGCTCGCGGACATGGCTGCAGCCGATCACCAGTGCGCAGTCCGCGCGAACAGCGATGACCCTGCCGACCAGCTGGCCTGGCGGCGGCTGACCGCCCGGCACGGTGACCGGCTGGGCGAGATCATGGACGAATACGGCTGGCCCACGGCAGAACTGGTCGGTGAGGAGGCCGCACGCGCAGCCTGGCTGATCGCCCAGCACGCCGACCGGCAACTCGATGTGCAGCGGCGCGCCCTCCACCTGATGCAGCAGGCGGTGTCGGCGGGCGCGGCAAGCCCGCGCGAGCTGGCCTTCCTGTGCGACCGCACGCTGGTCAACGAGGGACGCAAGCAGGTCTACGGCACTCAAATCGCCGGCCTGAAGGACGGGGCACCGATTCCGTGGCCTTGTGAAGAGCCCGAGCGCATGAACGAACTCCGAGCAGAAGTCGGGATCGAGCCCTTCGACGAGTACGTTGCCAAGTTCTCCCCGGCCTGACGCGCTGTTCCCAGTCGCGTGCTGCGGATCATTGCCCCAGGCTCGCTGCCGCAGGCAATGACCCGCCGGACCGGACCTGGCACTCCGGCCGCAGGCCGTGGTCTTGTTGCTGGAGTGCGGTGGAGTGAGGCGGCCGTCGGTCGTCGGCGGGATCGGGCTGGGCGGTGGAGGCGTCCGCTACTCGAGTCCTGCGGCGCGGTGGGCGTCTTTGATCTGGTGGAGCCTGGCCAGCGTTGTCGGGGTCCACTTTCTTCTCTGTCCGGCGGCGTGGAGGGCTTCTTCGACCTCGCTGAGCTTCGCGCAGGACAGCACGCCCGCCCGCTCGATCAGGTCGTCTTGGGCCACGGTGGTCAGCCAGGTGCAGGGAGTGAGGCCTGGACGCGGGAGGGCGAACCGCAGCACGCCTTCGAAGGGGAGTCCTTCCTGGGCGCCTATCGCCACTTCGACGCCCAGGCCGCTGATGTCGACGCCCGCTGGTGCAACGACCTGGATGGCCTGGAGCCCGGAGGGCTCGTCGCCCGACAGCAGCACGATGGGACGTCGCTCGTCGAAGTCGGCCCACCAGACTTCGCCGCGTTGCATGTGTCCTCCTGGCACGAGTCGGCGGGCGGACGCTGCGTGCCCGAGCGGGAGACGGAATACGGCCCGTCTTCGCACGTCGTGACCGCGGGGGGGCCGGTGAAGACGGGTGCGGATCATCGGTGATCCCCGGCGTGGGAAGACGGAAGACCGTGCGATGTGGACGCGAGTCACAGCGTAGACCCTGTCCGCCGGCAGGAGGCGTTCGAGGTCCTGATGGGCCCCGGCAGCGGGCCGGACAGCGGCCGCTTGAACCCCGGCGTCGGGTAAGGGACTTGGTACAGGGCTGCCGTCGGGCCTGCCGCGCGGGAACTGCTGGAGCACCGCCGGGACCGGGGACGTGATGAAAAGACGCGCACAGCGGTCCAGGGGCCTGCGGCCTTCGGGTTTTCAGGTCCCCCGTCATCCGCACCCGGCCCGGTTCCCCGCCCCTGCCGGGCTCTCGGGCCCTGCCGGCCTTCGGGCCCGCCCGCCTTCTCCGCCTCCCTCAAGGTCCTGCGGATGGTGGTTCGCGGGTCTTCCGGCCGCCGGTCCCTTGCCGGGGGAATCTCTGGAAGCCGGCCCGGGGCTGCTCCTGGCCCTGCTTGTCCGCTCCGTGAACTGAGAACTGTGGGCGGTCGAGCGGGTGTGCCGGCGGCTGGATCCGGCGTTCCGGCGGGTCAACCCGGAGATCCTGGGGAACAGGGACCCGTTCTTGCATGCGCAATTGGCTTCGTTCACTTCGGACAGCAGCGTTTGTCTGCTGGTTCGGGCAGCAGTTGGTGATCTTGAAGTTCATGGATGGTCACGAGAGACAGCAGCAAGTCCGTGGGACAGTCAGCCGCCTGTGACAGTGTGTTCGATCAAGGAATCGCGCAACGCGCGAGGGTGTCGCTGCCGGCCCGTCAGGCGTCGAAACGGCCGCGTGCACTCTCGATGTGCCCGAGGTGCTGGTGGGTCCAGCCGCAGATGGCGTCGACCGCGGTGCGCAGGGCCCGGCCCGGCTCGGTGAGGGTGTACTCGACTCGCGGTGGCACGGTGGGGTGCACCTTCCGGTCGACCAGGCCATTGCGCTCCAGCATGCGCAGGTTCTGGGTGAGCATCTTGTGGCTGACGCCCTCGACCTCGTTGCGCAGCTCGCTGAAGCGCAGGGTGTGCTCGCCGAGCGCCTCGATGATCAGGAGCGCCCACTTGTTGGCGACGTCCGAGAAGATCTCCCGCGCGAGGGAGTCGGCGCGCCGCAGGTCAGCGTCCTCGGGCAGGCCCTTGAGCAGTTGCTTGGTCACCATGGGGTTCCTCAGTCACGAAAAAGTGCGTTCTTCCAGATCAGCCATCACTCTCCTACAGTCCCTGAGTAACTACAAGAGAGCACACCGGAAGGGGCGCGCGCACCGTGACCACCATGGACGTCTTCAACTACAACGTGCCGGCCGAGAGCGACTTCGGCTACTCACAGGCGATCAAGTCCGGCGAGCTGATCCATGTCTCTGGACAGCTCTCGTTCGGTGAGGCAGGCGAGTTCCTCCACGCGGGCGACTTCGCCGCCCAGCTCGAGCAGACCTACGCCAACATGGACAGGGTCCTGGACCACTACGGCTGCACCCGGAACCAGGTCGTCTCGCAGACCCTGTACGTGGTGAACCTGCGGCAGAACGCCGCAGCGACGGCGGAGGGCAACCTGGGGTACTTCGGCGGCCACCGCCCGGCCAGCACGGTCCTGGGCGTCCCTGAACTGACCTTGCCCGGCCAGGTCATCGAAATCAGCTTCGTCATCGACACGAAACTGCCCGCTTGAGGTCTCCTCCCCGCACGCTCTCCCGCCAGCTGCACGGCCACGTCGCCGAAGCCGGCCTCCGCCTCAATGCCGGGCGGATGAGCATGCGGGATGAACCCCGATGGGCGCCGTGCCCGCCTCCACCGCGATCTGAGGCTTCTGCGCCGGCGACGTGAACAAGGACACGCACAGCGGTCCAGGGGCCTGCGGCCTTCGGCTTTCCAGGTCCCCCGTCATCCGCACCCGGCCCGGTCCCCCGCCCCTGGTGTCTCGGGCCCTGCCGGCCTTCGGGTCCGCCCGCCTTCTCCGCCTCCCTCAAGGTCCTGCAGATTATGGTCCGCGGGTCTTTTGGCCGCCGGTCCCTTGCCGGCGGAATCTCTGGAAGCCGGCCCGGGGCTGCCCCTGGCCCTGCTTGTCTGTGAACTGTGAACTGTGGGCGGGGGAGCGGGGCGAGGGGCGGGTTTCGGTCATGGAGGGCGGGTTCGGGTTGTGGCTGGTGACTGGCGGGCGGACCGGGTCGGGGCTGCGCTGAGAGGGGAGAACCCGACGGTGCTGCGGCGGCTGACAGCAGGGTTCGCGGTGATCGGGGATGTGCAGTTCCTGCCGGGTTACTCGGTTCTGCTCGTGGACGAGCCGGGTGTGGAGCGGTTGTCGGACCTGCCGAGGGCGAAGCGGCTGGCGTTCCTGTCCGACCTCGACCTGCTCGGTGAAGCGGTCGAGCGGGTGTGCCGGCGGCTGGATCCGGCGTTCCGGCGGGTCAACCTGGAGATCCTGGGGAACAGGGACCCGTTCTTGCACGCGCATGTCTGGCCGCGGTTCGCGTGGGAGCCGGCCCATGTGGTGGGTGCGCCGGTGTGGCTCTATCCGCGTGAGCGGTGGAGTGAGGAGCACTCCAGGCTCGGTGGGCAGCATGACGCGCTGCGGGAAGCGCTCGGCGGCGAACTGGACCGGCTGCGCACAGTGACCTGACGTTCCCGGCCTGCCGGCCGTCAGGGCCGGGGGAGTGGCGAAGAGGCGTGCGCCTCGGCCGGGTTCGGGTTCGGTGAAGTGTCTTTCTGCCGTGCTTGCTGGATACGCCTGCGGCGTGGGGTGGGTGTGCCTGCCGCGGCCGGGTCTGCACCTGCCGCTCCTGCGGGTGCGGGTGCGGGTGCGGGTGGGGGAGGGGTGGTGTTTCATCGGCACGGCCCCGGGCGGGGATGCGGGTCTGCCATGTCCGCGGCGGACTCCCGCCGCTTCGGCCGGCGTGGTCGGCATCGGCTGCTCTCGCGAAGGGGGCTCTCCCGGACCGGGCCGCCCCGGTGAGCGGCCGGCCCCGGTGGGGCGGGGTGGTGGTCCGTGTGCCGGGTCAGGCCGCCCCGCGAGTGGTTCCGGATGTCTCACCGGCTAGGCATCGGTGACGTCCCGGGGCGTCACCGGGTGGAAGGAATCGATGTCCTCCATGAAACTCAACATCCGGGCGTTGACGAGGTCGGGGTGGTCGATCTGCGGCCCGTGGCCGGTCGCTGCGACGATCTCGGCGCGGGCGCCGGGAATCACCCGGGGAACGCGTTCGAGCTGACGCTTGGGGTGCACCAGCAGGCTGCGCTTACCCATGATCAGGTAGAACGGCGTGCGGATGGAGCCCAGCTCGGCGTCGGACAGCGGCAGTGGAGCGGGACGGCGTATCCGGAAGGCCTTCACGCCGGCCTGGATCCAGGCGCGCAGATCCGGATCGGATATGACCGGCTGTTCCAGCCACTTGGCGAGAGCCGGGCGCAGCCGCTTGGGAGCGAAGGTGGCGAAGAGGCTGGCGAAGATCCAGACGAAGAAGCGGAGCCCCACCTTCTCCAGCCCGCCCGGGTCGAGGGCGGTGACGGAGACGATCCGTTCGGGCCGGCGGTGGACTTGATTGATGACGAGCCAGCCGCCGTAGGAGGAGCCGACGAGGTGGACCTTGTCGAGGCCGAGGACGTCGAGGGCCTCGTCCATCCACTGGGCGGCCCGCTCGGGTTGCCACATCGGCTCGCGGTGGATGCTGCGGCCCGGGTCGCCGGGGGTGTCAAGGGCGTAGACCGGGCGCTCGGCGCTGAGCGCGGCCGTGTTGGGGTACCACATCGCGGAGCAGCCGCCCGAGCCGTGGATCAGGACGACCGGCGTACGGGCCTCGGCCGCCGGGTCCGCGGGGCCGTACCGGTAGACGTGAGTCGTCCCGAAGCTCGTCTTCACGTCGGTCTCGGAGCGGATCGGTGCACCCTTCGCGTACAGCACGTCGCAGGCGGCGAAGTAGCGGTCGCGCAACTGGTCGTTGACGTAGCGCCCTATGTCGCGGCGCGTTCCGGGCGGGTTCTCGGACATGGGCTACCTCCGTGAGATCCACTCTTTATGATACGACCGTACCATATTGGTGATACGGCGGTACCATGAAAAGGAGCCCTTGAGCCGGACCAGACGGCGAACAGGGATCCCACCAACCCACCACGGCCGGAGACACCACGGATGCCCAAGCGCGTGGACCACGATGAACGCCGCACCCAGATCGCTGAAGCACTCATCCAGGTCGCAGGCCGGCAGGGCCTGCACGCAGTCGGCATGCGTGACGTCGCCGCCGAGGCGGGCGTCTCACTACGCCTGGTGCAGTACTACTTCCAGACCAAGGAAAAGCTGCTCTTCCACGGCCTTCAACACCTGACCGACCGCTTCACCGAACGCGTCGGCGCCCGCCTCGCCGCTGCCGGCCAAGACCCGGGCCCCCGCGCGACCATCGAGGCTCTGCTGCTGGCCTCGCTGCCGACCGACGAGGAGAGCCGAATCTTCCACCTTCTCTACAGCTCCTACTCGATCCTGTCCGTGACCGACGAGGCCCTCGCCACCCAGCCGTTCATCGACAAGCCCGACGACGCCGAGAACGCCATTGCCCAATTGATCCAACGGGCACAGAAGACGGGCCAAGCCGACTCTCGAGCCGACGCCCGCACGGAGGCGATCAGCCTGCTCGCCATGACGGCAACCATGGGCACCAGCATCCTCGTCGGACAGCGCACACCGGAGTCCGCCACCGCGGCACTCCAGTACCACCTCGACAGGATCTTCAATCGCAGCCAGGCCTTGCCTACGACCCGGTGACTTCCGCTCTTGTCTTCATTGGCATCGGCCTGAGGTGCTGTTGAGCTGGGACATCAGCTCGCGGTTGGTGGCCCAAGTGGCTGCCGGATCCTCGTCGCGTTCACCAAGCTGCGAGTTGACCTCCGCAACTTGCGGCTCGAGGTGGGTCAGCTTCTCCTCGAGGGCGTCGGCATCGTGAAAACTCCGAGCCCAGCAGCCTGCCAGGCCTCCTGACCGAGGACATGGGACAGCCGTTGTTCAAGCTCATGAACTGCTGGACCTGGCGGGTCGTCGGCAAGTTAGCGAGGTACGGCCTGGAGGAAGCGGCGACTGACCTCGGACCCAGAGGACCCTGCCGACGGTTGCACAGCACAGGCCAGTACGGCGGCGTGGAGATCGCCGTGCCGGTAGATCAGTTGCGGTGCACGTGCGCCAGGCGCGCAACGACAGACAAAGCGATCTTCAGCCTGCCGCAGGTCAGTCGTCGAAGGCGGCCAGGACGCGGCGGCGTCCGCGGACTGAATCGTCCAGAGCATGCCTTCGCGAGCGGGTCGGCAGGCAGCGGCCAGCTAACGCTTCCCCGCCTGGCCGGATACCGCTCGCGGCAGAACGGATGACGGCCCGCCTCGTGTCTCAGCTCGGAACACTGAACAGTCTTCGGGCGAGGGACCACACACGCGGAGTGTACTCAGCCAGGCAGTTTCGCTGCGTAGATCCAGTCGAAGCCGTCGTATCCGGGGCCGTCGAGATGTTCTGCCCGCATCAGGCCGGCACGTGCCGCCACGCGCTGCGAGGCAGCGTTAGCCGGTCTGACTCGGGCGATCAGCGGGAGGTCGGGAACGTGGCGCGATACCCAGTCGGTCACTGCAGTCGCCGCCTCGCCGGCGAAGCCCTGACCCCATGCCGAGGCGGCGAAACGGTAGAAGAGGTTGAGAACGTTCATGCCATTCAGGTCCATGGGCTTGACCCCGCAGAACCCCAATTGCCGGGCAGAGTTGTGGCGTCGGACAACCCAGTACCCGTATCCGCAGCTCTGCCATTGGTTGTTCCAGCGCTGATAGAGCTCCTTGGCCTCTTCAGGCCGGGCGAGGGCGTCGGAGGGATTGTGCAGGCAGGTTGCGGGGTCACTGTGGATCGCGAAGATTGCCTCGATGTCGGCTTCGGTCGGACGCCGCAGTGATAGTCGGGCGGTCGACAACTCTTCCCCCGCCAGGTCCCATTCGCTCATACGAAGATCGTAGAGTCATGAAGATGACGGCGATGTGGAGTCCGGCGAGGTAGACAGTGGCGGACTCGCTCCCGGCCTCAGTCGTTCAGTACAGCCCCCACACACCCGCCCTCCGGGCCGCCCGGCACCGTCGGACGCTGACCCAGCCTCTAGGCACCAACGTCACCCAGAACCGGAGATATGGAACAGGCACTGAGTGTGGGTGTGGGCCGGGGCGTGGGGGTGTGGTGGCGGTCGGTGTGTGGGCGGGCAGCGGTGGCTGGGCCGCGTGGACCGGAAGGGGGGCGGGGGTTGTCGTTGCCGGTTTGCGGCAGGCACAGCGGGCGGGCCGGGGCGGGTGTCACTCGGTGATTGCCGGGACGGGACGGGGAGTGGGGCGGTGCCGTCGGCGGCCCGGGGTGTGCTGCTTGGCGGTGGTGCGGGGGCGGCCGGTGCCGCAGGCGGGGCGCGGGGCGGGGCGGGGCGTTGCGGGAAGGGCCGGGGAGTGCCGTGTCGTTGACGGGGTGCAGGTGCCCGGGTTCTCCCGTGGGGCGGGAGGTGGAGTGCAGTACCGCGTCGTCGTGTCTGGTGCGGGCCGGCGGGCGGGGGCGGGTGTGCGCTGTTGCGGCGGTGTGCGTTGTTGCCGGTGTGCCTGGCGTGGGTGGTGGGGGCCGGCTGGTGCGGGACGGTTGAATCCGCACGCCCGGTTGTGAAAGCGGGGTGTGTGCCCCGTGGCGTGGTCGGGGGCCGGTTGCTGCTGTGACCAGCGGCGGGTGCGTCGTGAGGGGTTCTGGCCGGTCCCGGTGGGGGTCGGCCGGTGTGAGAAGTACGTGCATGCTGACACGTGTTGGCTTGCGAAAATACGGACTCCCTGGTTTTGTTTTGGGGTGGGGAGCGGTGGTGTCTTGCCCGTTCCTGAGGCAAAGACCGTCGGGAGGTCCCGTGGCTCGGCAGGAACGAGCGATCCGTACCCAGTTGTCGATCCTGAAGGCTGCGGCCGAGGTGTTCGACTCCCATGGCTACGAGGCCGCGACCATCGGGGAGATCCTCAGACGGGCGGGTGTCACCAAGGGGGCGCTGTATTTCCACTTCCCTTCCAAGCAGGCTCTGGCGGAGGGGGTGCTGGAGCAGCAGTTCTCCGTGATCCGGGTGCCGCCCGGTCCGTGCAGGCTCCAGGAGTTCGTGGACACGGGTCTGATCGTGGCCTACCGCATGCGGCGTGATCCGCTGGTGAGCGCGGTCGCCAGGCTGAGTCTGGAGCAGGAACTGCGTGCGGAGTACGGCTCGTCGGCGATCCGGCAGTGGATCGGGGCGTCCGAGGTGCTGCTGGGTGCCGCGAAGGAGCAGGGTGAGCTTCTTCCGCATGTGGTGCCGGCCGAGAGTGCGTGGCTGTTCTCCGCGGCGTGGACCGGTACGCAGCTCTACTCGCAGATCCTGCTGGGGCGCGAGGACCTGGAGGAGCGGGTGGTGGCTCTCTTCCGGCACCTGCTGCCCAGCATCGCCGTGCCGGCCGTGCTCAGCAGTCTGGAGATCACCACCGAGCGGGCGGCCCGGCTCGGTTCGGCGAGCGACGCGTTGCTCGAGGGGCCGGGCGAGCAGGCGGACTCCCCGCAGGAGGAACGCACGCAGCAGGCGGCGGCCGCGGCCACCGCCTGAGGAACAACACCCCGCGGTGCACGCCCGGCCGGTGCCAGGCCCGGCCCGGCTGCAGCCGCACCCGGCCGGCTACGGCCGCGGCCGCGGTCACCGGGCTCCTCGCCCGCACACCCGCCACCCGCCCGCGCGTGCGTCTGCCCGCTTCCTGTCGCGCGTCTGCCCCACGGGGGTGTGGCTGCCGCCTGTGCGTGCCTGCCGCCCCCTGTCCTCGCGTCTGCCGCCCGCGCAGGGGCCTGCCCGCCCCCCTGTGGGTGCGTCTGGCGTCCGGCCCCGCGGCCCTCGCCGGTGTGCGTCTGCCGCCCGTGCGTGCGGCCGTCGCCGGTGTGCGCCTGGCACACGTGCGTGCGCCTGCCGCCCGCCCCCGCCGCCCGCCCTAGCGCCGGCCACCTGGGTGCGCGCCGCCCCCCTGCCGTCTGCCCTGGCGGGCCGTCCCCGCGTGCGCCCGCCCGGCCGTACCCGTGCCTGCCGGGCGTGCTCGCGCCGGTCACCTTGCCCGCGCCGCCCGCCCCTCGCGCCCGTGCCGGCCGCCCGCCCTCGCGCCTGGGCGTCCGCCTCCGCGACCGTCACCTGGATGGCCCGCCCAGCCGTCCCCACCCCCGCGCCAGTCACCTTGCCCGCGCTGTCCGCCCCTCGCGCCCGTGCCGGCCGCCCGCCCTCGCGCCTGCCGCCCGCCCCCGCAGCCGTCACCCGCATGCGACCGCCCGTCCGTGCTCGCGCCGGTCACCTTGCCCGCGCCGCCCGCCCCTCGCGCCCGTGCCGGCCGCCTCCGCGGCCGTCACCCGCATGCGACCGCCCGTCCGTGCTCGCGCCGGTCACCTCGTGCCTGCCGTCCGTCCCCGCGCCCCGGGCGCCCACTCGCCCTCACGCCGCCCGCCCTCGTGCCTGCCGTGCGTGCTCGCGCCGGCCGCCTTGCCCGCGCCGCAGTTCCAGCCCCCGTGCCAGCCCCCGCCCCCGTGCCCGTGCCGCGTGCCCGTGCCGCGTCCGCGTGCCGGCCTTGCGGCTGTCCCGTGTCCGGGGGCCGGTACGGCGCGGGCAGGGCGACCGGCGCCGGCGGGTGTACGCGCACGGTGCCCCGGCTGCCGCGGGCGCCGCCGCGTCTGCCCGGGGGCGGGCCTCGTCGTTCGGGTGCGTCAGGCTGCCGTACGCGTCCGGTGTGCCGGTGTGCCGGTGTGCCGGCGTGCGGATGGGCCGGTGTGCGGGCGCGCGGGTGTGCGGATGGGCCGGTGTGCAGGCGGGCGGGCGTGCGGGCGTGCGGGTGTGCGGCCGGGCGTGGCGGTGTGCGGGTGGGGGTGTGTCGTGTGGTGGCTCTCGACCGGTACGTGAGTGCTCCTGTAGCGGGCTGCCGGACGGTGGCCGGGGTCGGAAGGAGCGGACATGGGGCATGCGGACAGTGCACTGCGGATCGTGCGGGGTGCGGCCGGCGAGGAGGAACTGGCCGCGGTCACCGTCGTTTTGTGCGCGGTGCTGGCCGCCCGGTGCGAGGACGCGGCGGGCGATGCGCCCGAGGTCCCGCCGGGCGGGGCGCAGGGGACGGCGGCGGATGTCCCGCCGTGGCGTCCGGAGCGTTCTGCCGCGGCCTACCGCTCCCCGTACAGCTGGCGGTAGGCCGGCCGGCGCCGGCCGCCGGCCGGCACTTTCATGGCTGATTCATGCGCGTACCACCCACCCCCACTAAAAACCGCACGGACGGTTCGTTATGCTGGGGGTGGCTGGCCGCGCCGTGAGGAGGGAGGCATCGTGACAGTCCTCAATGACGTTCCCCAGGTGTCCGCGGCGCTCGTCGGCGCGCGCGGCCGTGTGGCGGAGCTGCACGGGATCCGTGCGCAGGCGGTGGCCGGGCCGAGTGAGAAGGCGACGGCGGCGCAGCACGCCAAGGGCAAGCTGACCGCGCGGGAGCGGATCGCTCTGCTGCTGGACGCGGGTTCGTTCCAGGAGGTCGAGCAGCTGCGCCGGCACCGGGCGAGCGGGTTCGGCCTGGAGGCGAAGAAGCCCTACACCGACGGGGTGGTCACCGGCTGGGGCACGGTGGAGGGCCGTACCGTCTTCGTCTACGCGCACGACTTCCGGATCTTCGGCGGTGCGCTGGGCGAGGCCCACGCCACGAAGATCCACAAGATCATGGACATGGCCATCGCGGCCGGTGCGCCGCTGGTCTCCCTCAACGACGGCGCGGGCGCGCGTATCCAGGAGGGTGTGTCCGCCCTGGCCGGCTACGGCGGCATCTTCCAGCGCAACACCCGTGCCTCGGGTGTCATCCCGCAGATCAGCGTGATGCTGGGCCCGTGCGCGGGCGGCGCGGCCTACAGCCCGGCGCTGACGGACTTCGTGTTCATGGTCCGCGACACCTCGCAGATGTTCATCACCGGCCCGGACGTGGTCAAGGCCGTCACCGGCGAGGAGATCACCCAGAACGGCCTGGGCGGCGCCGACGTGCACGCCGGCACCTCCGGCGTGGCGCACTTCGCCTACGACGACGAGGAGACCTGCCTGGCCGAGGTCCGCTACCTCCTCTCCCTGCTGCCGCAGAACAACCGGGAGTACCCGCCCTGCGTGCCCTGCTCGGACCCGGCCGGCCGGCGCGGCGAGGCGCTGGTGGACCTGGTGCCCGCCGACGGCAGCCGCCCCTACGACATGACCGAGGTCATCGGGGAGATCGTCGACGACGGCGAGTACCTGGAGGTCCACGAGGGCTGGGCCCGCAACATCATCTGCGCCCTGTCCCGTCTGGGCGGCCAGGTGGTGGGCATCGTCGCCAACCAGCCCAGCGCCCTGGCCGGCGTGCTGGACATCGAGGCCTCGGAGAAGGCCGCCCGGTTCGTGCAGATGTGCGACGCCTTCAACATCCCGGTCATCACGCTGGTGGACGTGCCCGGCTTCCTGCCGGGCGTGGACCAGGAGCACGGCGGCATCATCCGCCACGGCGCCAAGCTGCTGTACGCGTACTGCAACGCGACCGTGCCCCGCATCTCCCTGATCCTGCGCAAGGCCTACGGGGGTGCCTACATCGTCATGGACTCCCAGTCCACCGGCGCGGACCTGACCTTCGCCTGGCCGGCCAACGAGATCGCCGTGATGGGCGCAGAGGGCGCCGCGGGCGTCATCTTCCGCCGCCAGATCGCCGCCGCACCGGACCCCGAGGCGATGCGCCAGAAGATGGTCAAGGAGTACAGGGCCGAGCTGATGCACCCCTACTACGCGGCCGAGCGCGGTCTGGTGGACGACGTCATCGATCCCGCCGAGACCCGTGAGGTGCTCATCCGGTCCCTGGCGATGCTGCGCACCAAGCACGCCGACGTGCCGTCCCGGAAGCACGGCAACCCACCGCAGTGACGGAAGCGAGCGATGGTCAGACAGGAACGTGCAGTGCGTACGCGCGAGGCGCTCATCAGGTCCGCGGCCGAGGTCTTCCACCACGAGGGCTTCACCGCCGCCTCGCTCACCCTGATCAGTTCCAGGGCGGGCGTGAGCAACGGCGCACTGCACTTCCACTTCGCCAGCAAGGCGGTGCTGGCCGACGCGGTGGAGCACGCGGCCGCCGGCGTCCTGCAGACCATCACCGGCCCCGGTCCCGGCCCCGGCCCCGGCTCTGGTCACGGCTCCGGCTCCGGCCGTGGTCCCGGCTCCGGTGCCGGTGCCGGCGGGCGCCGGGACACCAGCACCCTGCAGCGCCTGGTCGACGCCACCCATGAACTCGCCCGCCGGCTGCAGCAGGACGTCGTCCTGCGGGCGGGTTTCGAGCTGAGCGGGGAGGCGGGCCGCCCGGCGCGCACCGACCTGCGGCTGCGCTGGCACACGTGGGTGACGGCCATGGTCGACGCCGCGGAGCGCCGGGGGGAGCTGCGCGAGAGCGTGGCCCGCGAGGGTGTGGTGGCCGCCGTGGTGGCCGTCACCGTGGGCCTGGAGGTGCTCGGCACGCGGGACGAGGCGTGGCTGTCCAGGCGGACGGTCGCCCAGTTCTGGAGACTGCTCCTGCCCGCCCTCGCCCCCGGCCCCGCCCTCGGGGCGCTGGAGGCCCACGGCTCCTTTCCCCGCTGAAATAAGACCGCAAGGTCTGTTCCCCGTGCCCCCTGATCCTGTGCGATCCGGTCATATCCGCAGGAAGGGGCGCTTCCCCCTGCCCGCAGACCCCCGGGCCCGCCCGCCGTATCCGCCGCATCTTTTCGGCCAACGTCTCCTTCCGCTGGACAGGACGTGCTTTCGCCTCCCGGTGGCGCATCACCGTCGGTTCACGCAGCGAGACTGCCTGCTCACGGGCGGGAGGTGGGCAGGTGTTCGATCACGTTCTGACCGGATCGGGGCGGTCGCGGGGCAGCACGGCGGACTCACATTGACAAACCGACTGTGCTGTTTTTTTATCAGGGCTGGAGCCGCGCACCGGTCCCCGGTCACCGGGGGGACGCACCAGGCGGATCACCCGGCCTGCGGCCTGACTCATGGGGGAAACGTGGACGTCGAAGTGCTGGGGACGCTGTCGGTGCGCGAGCACGGGGTACCGGTCGTGCCGACCGCTCCCAAACCGCGTCAGGTCTTGGCCCTGCTCGCCCTCAACGCCGACCAGGTGGTCCCGGTGAGCGCGCTCATCGACGAGCTGTGGGGCGAGCGGCCCCCGCGCAGCGCGCGCACCACGCTGCAGACCTACGTCCTGCAGCTGCGCGAACTGATCGCCCAGGCCCTCGCCCACGGCGCCGGCGCGGGCGAGCGCTGCACCGCCAAGGACGTCCTGGCCACCGTCCCGGGCGGCTACCGCCTGCACACCCGCGGCGGACACGTCGACTACCGGGAGTTCGACCAGCGCGCGGGCGCCGGCTACCGCGCCATGGACGCCGAGGACTACACCGGCGCCGCCCGCCGGCTGGCCGACGCACTGGGCCTGTGGAACGGGCACGCCCTGACCGACATCCAGGCCGGCCTGCTCATCGACACCGAGATCAAACGGCTGGAGGAAGCCCGGCTGTGCGCCCTGGACCAGCGCATCGAGGCGGACCTGCGCCTGGGACGCCACCGCGAGCTGCTGTCCGAACTGACGGTGCTGGTCAGCCAGTACCGGATGCACGAGAGCCTGCACGGACAGTTCATGCTCGCCCTGCACCGCTCCGGCCGCCGCGGTGAAGCCCTCAACGTCTACCAGCGGCTGCGCAGCACCCTCGTCAGCGAACTGGGCCTGGAACCCTCCGCCGCGCTCAGCCGCCTCCAGCGCTCCATCCTCGTCGCCCGCCCCGAAGCACCCGCCGGCGCCGCCCCCGGCGCCACCGGCGGCGCCGGCACCCGCCTCGTCACCCGCTGACACCCCGCACCCTCCGTCACGGGCCCCACCCATGACGTGCCGTCAGCCGGGCGATGCGCCCCGACAGCTCCCGCTGCTCCCGGCGCAGCAGCTCCACATGAGCGCGCAGACACTCCAGCTCCGCGCCCACGGCCCCCGCACCCCCCTCCTCCATCCCCGGCCCGGTGCCCGGCCCGCTGCCGGAACCCGGCCCGGTGCCGGTGCCGGGGCCGGGTGCGGTGCCGTGCAGGATCGCCTCCCTGCGCCCGCGCAGCACCGCACCCGGCCCCACCCCCAGCTCCCGGGCCAGCCGCCGGCGCGCCCGCTCATAGGCGCCCAGCGCCTCCGCGCGGCGCCCGCAGAGCTCCAGCGCCGCCATCAGCTGCTCCTGGAAACGCTCACGCAGCGGATGGACGGCCACCAGCTCCTGCAGCTCACCGGTGATCTCCGCACCGCGGTCCGCCCGCAGGCTCGCATCGAACAGCGACTCCAGGGCGAGCAGCCGCCGCTCCTCCAGCAGCGCCGCCCCGCCCGAACACAACGGCCCCTGACCGCTGCCGTGCAGGGCCGGCCCGCGCCACAGCGCCAGAGCCTGCCGCAGCACATCCGCCGCACACCCCGGCGCGGAGGCGGCCAGCACCCCCGCCCGCGCGGCCAGACGGTCGAAACGCTGCGCGTCCGTGGTCGCGGGCCCCAGCCGCAGCACATAACCCGGCGGGCAGGACTCCAGCCACGGACGCGACGACGGCCCGCACCCGCACCCGGACCCGGGCGCACACCCGCACCCCGACCCAGACCCGCGTCCGGGCAGGGGAACGGACGCGGGACCGGCCAAAGGACCCGGTGCGGGCGCGGGTGCGGGCGGCGGGGGCAGCAGGCGGCGCAGCCGCGCCACATGGGCCTGCAGGGCGTTGGCGGCGTTCGCCGGGGGATGGGCACCCCACAACTCGTCCACCAGGCGCTCGCTGGGCACCACCTGGCCGGCCCGCACGATCAGAGCACCGAGCAGCGCACGCTGCTTGGCACCCCTGGGAACGATCCGCACACCGGCCCGCTCGTCGTGAATCTGAACGGCCCCAAGAATCCGAAACTCCATCTCGCCCTTGCCCGGGAAACACCCGGGGCCGCACCCCGCCGACCCGCATCACGGCCCCGGTATTCCCTCACGAATAGCAGATGCACTTCCTTCCGCCCGGACACTAGCCGACCCCCGTTTCAGGCGCAGGATTCCCCAGCCACCCGCAAACCGCTGTGGAAAAATCCTCGAGGACCCTTCAGCCCTTCGCAGCCCCGGTCCGGCGCAAACACCAGAACACCCCGTTCTCACACCCCCCGGCCACACCCCCCGGCCACACCCCCCGGCCACACCCCCGGCCACCCCCCGGCCTGCCCCGGGCAGGCCCCGCCCGGCCGGTGCGGGCAGCCCCGGGCCGGGACAGTGCAGCCGGCCGGACGGCCGGACGCCCGGCCGCCGCAGCCGCAGGAACCGCGGCGAACCGGGTCCGCCGCGCTCCAGCCCCGCCCCGCGCTCCAGCCCGCCCGTGTTCCGGTCCGGTGCGCGCTCCGGCTCCGGTCCCCTCCGCGCTCCGGCCTTCGCCGCCGGCGCCGCCGAAGGCCAAAAAAGATCCGCGGCCCGTGGCCGGAGCCGTGCTGTGGCGCGGAAAAAGGACCGCCCCGCGGCCGGTACACCGGCGCCCCGCCCGAACGCTGTCGTGCCCGGTCCTCCAGGAAACGAACGAGACGTGCTCGAGCCCCTCTCGCGCGCCGGTCTCAGAAACGTCCGGTTCCTCTTGCCGCAGAGTGGCGGGAATGACACGGGATGGCGTGACGCGACAGTATCGAACCGCTCTATCAACGGCTCAGAACCAACCGCTCTATCAACGGCTCAGAACCAACCGCCCTGACAACTTGCGGAGGGAATCGTGAAAATACAAGTCCTGGGTGCGTTGAACGCTGAATTCAACGGAATCTCGGTCGTGCCCACCGCCGGCAAGCCCCGGCAGATCCTGGCGCTGCTCGCCCTGTGCCCCGGCCGGGTCGTGCCGGTCCCCACCCTCATGGAGGAGATCTGGGGCACCGAACTGCCGCAGAGCTCGATGACCACCCTGCAGACCTACATCCTCCAGCTGCGCCGCCTGCTGGGCACGGCCATGGGCCCCGACGTGCCGGGCTCGGCCAAGGACGTGCTCGCCACCCGCTACGGCGGCTACCTGCTGCAGATACCCGCCGAGGCGGTCGACGCCTTCCAGTACGAACGGCTCGTCGTGGAGGGCCGGCAGGCGTTCGAGGACGGCGAGGACGAGCGTGCGGCCGCGGTGCTGCGCGCGGCGCTCGACCTGTGGGACGGGCCCGCCCTGGTCGACGTACGGGTCGGACCGATCCTGGAGATCGAGGTGATGCGCATGGAGCAGAGCCGCCTGGTCACCCGCGAACGCCGGATCGACGCCGAGCTGCGCCTGGGCCGGCACGTGGAACTCATCGCCGAACTCACCGACCTGGTCGCCCGCCACCCGCAGCACGAAGGGCTGCACTCCCAGGCGATGGTGGCCCTGTACCGCTCCGGACGGCAGGCCGCCGCGCTCGACGTCTACCGCAGACTGCGCCAGCGCCTCATCGAGGAACTGGGCGTCGAACCCTCCCCGCAGCTGCAGCGGCTGCACCAGGCGATGCTCGCCGTCGACCCGCAGCTGGACGTCGTCGCCGGAGCCCGGCGCTCCTCGACGTTCGACCTGTACGCGGCATGACCCCCCGCCCCGCCCCCCGCCCGCCCCGCCCCCACCCCGCCCGGCCGCCGGACGGCCCCGTGCGGCGCACCGTCCGCCGTGCCCGGCCCCCGGACGGCTGCTTGCGGCGTACCGGCCGCCGCGTCCGGCCGCCGGACGGGGGTGTGCGGTCCCGGGGTTGCCGGCTGCCGGGGCGGCCGGGGCTGCCGGGAGGGCCGCGGCCGGGGGCCGGTCGAGCGCCGCACGAGCCGCCGGGGCGAGGCTCGCAGCGCACCTGTCCCCGCCCCGCCCCCCGGCGCCGGGCACCGCGCCCCACCCCGCCGTGCCGGGGCCGCGCCCGCGGCACGCCGGACACAGCCCCTCACGAGGAAGGCGACGGATGGCTTCCCGTACCAAGGCCCGCGCGGCGCGACCCGCCCGGGTCACACTCAACTGCCTGGCCCACGCCGGCGCGGGCGTGGCCAGCTACCGCGACTGGGCCAGCGCGGTCGGTGACGGCGTCGACGTGCACGCCCTGCCCCTGCCCGGCCGCGAAGCACGCCGCCGCGAACCACGCCTGACCACCCGGGCCGACCTCCTCGCCGACCTGCTGCCGGGCCTGCTCACCACCGCCCGCCGCGGCCCCTACGCCCTGTACGGCCACAGCATGGGCGCCCTCGTCGGCTACACCCTCACCCGGGCCCTGGCCGACGCCGGCGCACCGCCGCTGTTCCTGGCGGTGGGCGCCTGCCCGCCCCCGCACACCACCACCGCCCTGGTGGACGGCGCGGACCTGCCCGACGAGGACCTGCTGCCCCTGCTCGACACCATCGGCTCACTGCCGCCGGGCGCCTCCGCGTCCCCCGGCGGACTGTGGCGGCGCACCTTCCTGCCCGTACTGCGCGACGACCTGCGCCTGGCCAAGTCCCTGCGCAACGCCGCCCTGGACCCGGTCACCGGCGGCCCCGTCGACGTCCCCGTCCTGGTCTTCGCCGGCAGCGACGACCCGCTCGCCGCCCCCGCCGCGCTGCGGCACTGGCAGCAGTGGACCACCGACCTGATCGAACTGCACACCGTGTCCGGCGGCCACTTCTTCGCCAGCTCCGCCGGCCTGGCCCAACACGTCGGCCGCGCCTGCCGCGACCACGTGAACGCCCAGCCCGCGGGAGGCCGACGGTGAAACGCGTCGTGATCACCGGCATCGGCGTCGTGGCCCCCGGCGGAGTGGGCACCAAAAGCTTCTGGGACCTGCTGACGATCGGCCGCACCGCCACCCGCCCCATCACCCTCTTCGACGCCTCCGCCTACCGCTCACGCATCGCCGCCGAGGTCGACTTCGACCCCGCCGCCCACGGCTTCGCCTCCGCCGACACCGAACGCCTGGACCGCATCACCCAGTTCGCCCTGGTCGCCGCCCGCGAGGCCATCGCCGACAGCGGCATCGGCGAAAGCGTGGAACGCGCCCCGCTGCGCTGCGCCGTGAGCCTGGGCAGCGCGATCGGCTGCACCACCGCCCTGGCCACCCAGTACGCCATCCTCAGCGACTGCGGAAACACCTGGGACCTCGACCACACCGAGGCCGCCGACTTCCTCTACGACTACTTCGTCCCCAGCTCACTGGCGGCCGCCCTGGCCCGCGACTGCGGCGCACAGGGACCGGTCGCCCTCGTCTCCAGCGGCTGCACCTCCGGCCTGGACGCCATCGGACACGGCGCCGACCTGATCCGCGAGGGCAGCGCCGACATGGCCGTCGTCGGCGGCGCCGAAGCACCCATCGCCCCCATCACCATGGCCAGCTTCGACCGCCTGCGCCTCACCAGCTCACGCAACGACGACCCCGCCACCGCCAGCCGCCCCTTCGACCGCACCCGCGACGGATTCGTCCTCGGCGAAGGCGCGGCCGTCCTGGTCCTGGAAGAACAGGAACACGCCCGCCGCCGCGGCGCCCAGCCCTACGCCGAACTGTCCGGCCTCGCCGCCCACAGCAGCGCCCACCACATGACCGGCCTGCGCCCCGGAGCCCAGGAAATGGCCGCCGCCATCCGCGCCGCACTCGACCAGGCCCGGCTCAACCCGGCGGACATCGACTACATCAGCGCCCACGGCGCCGGCACCCGCCACAACGACCGCCACGAGACCCACGCCTTCAAAGCCGGCCTGGGCCACCACGCCCACCAGGTGCCCGTCAGCTCCATCAAATCGATGATCGGACACGCACTCGGCGCCGCCGGCGCCCTGGACCTGACGGCCGGCGCCCTGGCCATCCGGCACGGCATCGTGCCCCCCACCGCCAACCTCCATCAACCCGACCCCACCTGCGACCTGGACTACACGCCGCTGTTCGCACGGGAACAGCGCACCAGCACCGTCCTGAGCGTCGCCAGCGGATTCGGCGGCTTCCACACCGCGGCCGTCCTCACCCGGCCCCGCCTGCAGGAGGCGGCATGAGCCACCCCGCCCCGCCCGCCCGCAGCCCCCACCCGGCACCGGACGGCCCCCCGCACACACACCAGGCCCTGGTCACCGGCATCGGCATCACCGCCCCCAACGGCCTGGGCGCACCGGCCTACTGGGACGCACTGCTCAGCGGCCGCAGCGGACTGGGCCCCATCACCCGCTTCGACGCCTCCGGCTACCCCGTGCGCATCGCCGGCGAGATCACCGACTTCGCCGACGAGGAACACATCCCCAGCAGACTCCTGCCCTCCACCGACCGCAGCACCCGCCTCGCCCTGGCCGCGGCCCAGGAAGCCCTCGACGACGCGGGCGCCGGCCCCCAGGAGACGGCCGGCAACCAGGCCGGCGTGATGACCGCCAGCCTCGCCGGCGGCGCCGAGTTCGGACAACGCGGCCTGGCCGCCCTGTGGAGCAAGGGCGCCACCCACGTCAGCGCCTACCAGTCCTTCGCCTCCTTCCACGCCGCCGCCCCCGCCCAGATCTCCATCCGCCACCGGCTGCGCGGCCACGGCTCCGCCATCATCACCGAACAGGCCGGCGGCATCGACGCCCTCGCACGCGCCCGGCGCCGCATCCGCGACGGCGCACCCCTCATGGTCACCGGCGGCGTCGACTCCACCCTGTGCCCCTGGGGCTGGGCCGCCCACCTGGCGGACGGCCGGCTCAGCCCCAGCGGCGAACCCCACCACGCCTACCGGCCCTTCGCCGCCACGGCCGACGGCCACACCGTCGGCGAGGGCGGCGCCCTGCTGGTACTGGAGGACGCCCGCTCGGCCGCACGCCGCGGCGCCACCGGCTACGGCACCGTCGCCGGCTGCGCCTCCACCTTCGACGGCCCCCGCCGGCCCCGGCTGCGCGAAGCCGCCGAACTGGCCCTGGCCCAGGCCGGCCTGACCCCCGCCCACGTCGACGTCGTCTTCGCGGACGGCGCCGGCCGGCGCAGCGCCGACCGCACCGAGAGCACCGCACTGTGCGCCCTGTTCGGCCCCTACGGGGTGCCGGTCACCGTCCCCAAGACGATGACCGGACGGCTCGGCGCCGGCGGGGCGGCCCTGGACGTGGCCACCGCCCTGCTGGCCCTGAACGCGAAAACCGTGCCGCCGACCACCGGCACCACACGCGTCGCCGGCGACTGCCCCCTGGACCTGGTCACCGCCCCACGCCGGCTGCCCCACCTCCAAGTGGCCCTGGTCCTCGCCCGCGGACGAGGCGGCTTCAACGCCGCCACGGTCCTGCGCGCACCCCACCCCGGATAACCACCCACCCCAACCCCCCGCCCCCGGGCACCGTCCCGGCCGGCCCCGCACCGGCCGCGACCAGCCCGGCACAAACGGACGCAGGACGGCCCGGACAGCCCGCCAGAAACCACAGGACGGGCGCACGGGCGGACCTGAACGGCCCGGCACAGACCCACGACCGCGACCACCGCGCGGCCCCCCCGGCCACGGGGGCGGCGAAGCCCGGGGGAGCGGGCACCCAGCACGCCGGACAGCACACCGGGAGACCGGTGTGCGGCGGGCTCCCGGCCACGGGCGGCGACACTCCCCGGCCGGCAGGTACACAGCACGCCGGGACAACGCGCCGGGACAGCACGCCGGCAGCCGCAAGGCGCATGCCCCGCGCCGGAACGGCCCCCGGTGCGGGGAGCCCCAAGGACGCGGGGAGCCCCGGGATACGGAAAGCCCAAGGCGCGGTGGCCCCTCGGCCGCCGACGCGCGGGGCCCGTCGCCGAGGGGGGCGGGGGAGAGGTGAGGGGGCGGGGCGCGGACTACGCGGCGTCGCGGTCGTCGTGGGCGCCGCCGTCCAGTTCACGGGCGAGGCGGCGCTCCAGCTCGGTCAGGGGCACGTCCTTGCGCACCCGCTCCGGATGCCCCGGGGGCGGCTCACGCCACAGCTCTTGCGGCCGTACCTCCTCGTACGGCGCCGTCTCACCCCCGATACACAGCCTTCCGTAGGTGACCAGGCCCTCCCACAGGCCGCGGATGAACCGGCGCGGACGCGAGAACCCCATCCCTGCCACCTCCCCGGATCGCTTCTGGGACCACTGCGCCCCCACCGGCACAACCGGCGGCGCACGGCAGGCCACGCTCCGCCGCCGCCCTCGAGAACGCACCGGGCCGCGGTCGAGCACCCCCGGGCCGGCACCCTCCAGGCACACCCGAGCACGGCCCAGGCCGATCCCGAGCGGTTCCGGACAGGGTCGAGGACAGCCGCAGCACAACGGGCCGCCGCGCCCGCCCCCTCGGTGGACCGCGGCCCCTGTGCGGTCGGCCAGGGACCCGGCACGGCGGCGACGCCTTGGACGACGGAGGGTGTGGACGATGCCGGATACGCGAGTGCACCGCACGGCCTGTGAAGTGAGCGTTCCCGCCCCGGCCGGAGTGCTGTACGGCCTGATAGCGGACGCCACCGTGTGGCCGCTGTTCTTCCCCCCGTGCCTGCACGTCGAGCAACTGGACTTCGACGGCACCCGCGAGAGGCTGCGCATGTGGGCGCTGGCCGGAGACCGGATCAGCTCGTGGGTCTCGCGCCGGCACCTGGACATCGGCCAGCGGCGCGTCCGGTTCCGCCAGGAACTGCCCGCCCGCCCCCTCGAGTCGATGACCGGCGTGTGGAGCGTGCACCCCGCCGGCGACGTGTGCCGGGTGAGACTGGAACACGCCTTCACCGTCACCGGCGACGCCCCCGCCGACGTCGCCTGGGCCGCCCGCGTCACCCGCGACAACAGCCGCGCCCAGCTCGACAGCCTGGCCCGCCTCGCCCAGCGCTGGACCCGCCTGGACGACCTCGCGGTCACCTTCGAGGACACCGTACGGGTCAAGGCACCCGCCGAACTCGTCTTCGACTTCCTCTACCGGGCCGCGGACTGGCCCGAGGACCTGGCCTACACGCGTCCGCTCGCCGTACGGGAGGACACCCCGGGCATCCAGACCCTCACCCTGGACGGCCGCTCGGCCACCGGCACCCGGGCCGTGCGCATCGCCTTCCCGAGCGCGGGCCGCCTCGTGCACAAGCATCTGCACACCAGCGGACCGCTGGCCGCCTACACCGGGGAGTGGTCCATCGAATCCCACCCCGCGGGAGTCGACGTGAGCGTCCGTCACCACATCCTGCTCAGCGACGACGCCGCCGCCGGCGGCCAGGACGCCGCCCGGCGTCTGCGCGACGAACTCGCCCGCACCGGACGGCACGTGCTGGAACACGCCACGCGCCACGCCTGCGGCGCGGTGCGGGTCCTGTGACCGCCACGGCCGGCACGGCCCCTACCCCCGCCCACCCCACCACCCCCGCGAACAGCACCGCCCCCGCCCCGGCGGACGGCACCGCCCCCGCCCGGGCGCACGGTTTCGCCCCGGCGCACGACGGCGGCGAACCCGCCCGCGCCGCCCGGCTGGAGGCCGCGCTCGGTGACCCCTTCGACCCCGGCAACCCGCACGGGCACCTGGCACTGGTACGGGCCGACGACAGCCGCGAGGCACCCGCGGCCACCGAGGCACTGCTCGCCGACCACGCCCTGAGCGCCGAATTCGTCCCCCACGACCTCGGCGGACGCCTGACGGACCTCGAACAGCTCGCCCGCGTCCTGCGCCCCCTCTTCCGCCGCGACCTCGCCCTGGGCTACGGCTTCGGCGTCACCTCGCTGTTCGCCGCCTCCTCGGTGTGGACCGCGGGCGACGCCTCCCAGCGCGCCGCCCTCGCCCGCGTCCTGCTCGACGGCGGCCGGGTCGCCATCGTGCACCGCGAGGTCGCCCACGCCAACGCCATCCTGCGCCGCGAGGTCGGCGCCCAGCCCGCCCCGGGCGGCGGGTTCGTGCTGAACGGGAGCAAGGACGCGGTCATGAACGCCGACCGCACCGACACGTTCGTCGTCTACGCCCGCACCTCGCCCCAGGACGGCTCCGCCAGCCACTCGGTGCTCCTGCTGCCCGGACCGCCCGACCGGGGCGAAGTCCACCGCCTGGCACGGGTGGAGATGCCCGGCATGCGCGGCGCACGCTTCCACGGCCTGCGCCTGAACGACGTGCACCTGCCCCCCAGCGCCCTGGTCGGCTCCCCGGGCCAGGGCGTGACCCTGGCCCTGCGCAGCTTCCAGATCAGCCACTGCCTCATCCCCGGCACGGTCCTGGCGGGCGTGGACGGCGTCCTGCGGCTGGCCGTGCGCGCCGCCACCGAGAACCGGCCCGGCCGGCAGCCCGCCCGGCGCTGGCACAAAGCACTCAGCGGCGTCTTCGCCGACCTGCTGGCCTGCGACGCCATGGCCGTCACCGGACTGCGCGCCCTCAGCCTCATGCCGCAGGACGCCTACCTGCTCGCCGCCGCCGTCAAATACACCATGCCCGACCTGCTGCGCGAGGACCTGGAAGAACTGGCCGCCGTCCTGGGCGCCAGGGGATACGACCGCGGCCCGCTCTACGGAGGCTTCCAGAAACTGGCCCGGGACCTGCCCGTGGCCGGCCTCGGCCACTCCGGAACGGCCGTCTGCCAGGCGGTGCTGGTACCCCAGCTGCCGGCGCTCGCCCGCCAGGCCTGGTTCCGCTCCCAGGAACCGCCCGCACACCTGTACACCCCGGGCGCCCCGCTGCCGCCGCTGGAACACCGAAGCCTCACCCACTCCGGGACCGACGACCTGCTCGCCGCGACCCTGATCGCAGCCGCCGAACGCCTCACCGCACAGCCGGCCGCCACCCCGCTGCACGCCGCCCTGGCCCGCCTGGCCCAGACCCTGGTGGGGGAACTGCGCGAGCTGCGCACCCGCTGCGCGGCCCTGCCCGCCACCTCCAGCACCGCGGTCGACCCGCTGGCCTGCGCCCTCGCCGACCGCTACGCCCTGGTGCTGTCCGCCGCCGCCTGCCTGGGCGTCTGGGAGGGCCAGGCGTCAGCCGACACCTTCCTGGCCGACCCCGCCTGGGCGGTACTCGTCCTCAGCCGCATCGCCCGCAGACTCGGCGCCCCGGTGGGGGAGGTGCCCGCCGAAGCACAGCAGACGGTCCTCGCCGAAGTACTGCAACGCTGCCGCCACGCACGCAGCCTCGACCTGTACGCCACCCCCCTGGCCGGCTGAAACACCGTGACACGCACCGGAAAGGAGGCACCCCCGCACCACCCCGCACCACCCCGCACAGCGCAGGCCCGCACCGCCCGTAGGGGTGCGTACCGGCCCGTGCGGGCCCCGTTGGGGCCCCTCGCGGGAGCGCACAGGAACCGGGACGTGCACGGGCCGCCGAACGCCCGCCACGGCACGTCCGGGCATCAGTAGGGGTGCCGGCCCCGGCCGCAGACCACCCCGGCCCGCCGGGGGGACCGGCGGGCGGACCACACGCAGGGAGACGACGATGGACCGGGTCACGTGCGCCGTGCCCCTTCACGTGCCACGGCCCTCCGGGCCCTGGCCCGGGGTACGGGAGAACCTCTCCAGACTCGGCAACGCGCTGGTGTGCACGACCTGGAGCGAATGGCTGCCCAGCGTCCTCACCACCCGGCGGCTGCCGCAACTGCTCGGCGCCGACTGGCCGCGCTACCGGCGCACCCCCGACGCGGCGGTGCGCTACCGCTTCGCCGCGTCCCGGCTGCTCATCAAGAACACGGCCGCCGCGGCCCTGGCCGTCCCGCCCGAGGACCTCGACCTCGCCTACCGGCTGGGCGGACGCCCCTACCTGCGCGGCTTCGACCAGATCGAGCTGAGCCTGAGCCACACCGGCGACCTCATCGCCGTCGGCCTCAGCCGCACCGGCCGCATCGGGGTGGACGTGGAACCCGCCGAGCGGCCCGTACGCCTGGAACTGCTCCAGACCCAGGTCTTCACCCCCGCCGAAGCACGGGAACTGGCGTCCCTGCCCGAGAACGAACGCCCGGGCCGCGCCCTGCGCCTGTGGACCCTGAAGGAGGCCTACAGCAAGGCCCTCGGACAGGGACTGCGCCTGGGCTTCAAGGAGTTCGGCTTCATCGACGGCCGGCTCAGCACCCCCGACGGCAGCGCCGTCGCGGACGGGGAGTGGGGATTCGCCACCTACCCGGTCATGGACCGCTACCTGCTCAGCGTCGCCTGCCACGACGCCGGGCTGAGCACCGCCGGGGACACCTCCGCGGGAACCATGCTGGACCAGGGCTTCCTGGCCGCGATGACCGACACGGCACCCCGGTAGGACCACCCCGCACCGCACCGCACCGCCCCGCCCCGTTCCGACGGCCCCCGCCCCACCACTGCAGAAGCGTTTCTCCGGCAGGCCGCGAGCCGCGTCAGCGCCCCGTCAGCCCCCCGGCAGCCGCCCCTGCCACGATGCCCGGGGAGCACCGCGCCCGAAGACGCTCCCCGTGACCTGCGCGCACGCGCAGCCCGTGCGGGAGGAGGAAGCGACCCGAGGAGGGCGACCCATGGCCAGGCAGCACCGCCCGCATGCCCTGCGGGGCCGCCCCGCCGCGCCCCGCCGGCCGGCCCTGCCGGTCATCTGGCCGCAGCACGACCTGCTGCGCGGCCCGGGCGAGCACCGGCGGGCCGCAGGACACGTCGAGCAGCTGACCTGGCGCTGGAGCGGGCCGCTGGACACCGAACGGTTCACCGCCGCCTGGCAGTCCGTCGTCGACCGCGAGAGCGTGCTGCGGGCCGCCCTCGTCCTCGGACCCAAGCCGCGCCTGATCGTCCACGACCGCGCCCGCGCCGAGGTCGCCCACCACCGTGCGGACACCGCCGGCTTCGAGCGGCTGCTCGAACGCGACCGCCGGCGCGGCTTCGACCTGCGCCGCCCCAGCCCGCTGCGCGTCACCCTCGTCGACCTGGCCGGCGAGCGCGCCGGGTGCGGCCCGCAACCCGTGACACGGGTGGTGCTCACCTTCCCCCACGCCCTGCTGGACGCGTGGAGCGTGCACCTGCTGCTGGAGGAGTTCTGCCGCGCCTACCTCGCCGGCGGCACACTGCCCGGCGGGGAGCGCCGGCCCGACCTGCGCGACTGGGTGGGCTGGCTCCAGCGCCAGGATCTCGCGCCGGCACGGGACTTCTGGATACGGGCCGTGCCCGGCGACCCGGTCACCGTAGTGCCGGCCCGGCCCGGCCCGCGCACCCGGCAGCGGGGCCACGGCCGGGTGGAGGTCCGGCTCAGCCCCGCCGAGGCCGCACGGCTCCACCGCTGGGCCGCGCTGCGCTCCGTGCCCGAATCCAGCGCCCTGCAGACGGCCTGGGCCCTGCTGCTGTACCGCGCGGCCGGACACCAGGAGACCGCGGCCGTCGGCTTCGGCGTCACCGTCTCCGGACGCGGCATCGCCCTGGACTGCGCCGAGCGGCTGCCCGGACCGATGCGCAACTGCCTGCCGATGGTGGTGCGCCTGGACCCCCGGCAGCCGCTGGGCCTGCTGCTGGAGGCGCTGCGGGACCGCGCCCTGGACATGGCCGCCTACGAATGGGTCTCCACCGCCCTCGTCCACCACTGGACCGGCCGGACGGCCGGCGGCGCGGCCGGCGGGGAACTGATGCAGAGCGCGGTGTCGGTGGAGAGCACCCCGCGCCCGCGCACCGACACACGGACCGAACTCGCCGGCGCCGGCGTCGGTCTGGAACCGGAACGGGCCGCCGGCGCCGGACCCGGCGGCCTGCCCCTCGCCCTGCTCGTCCACCGCGGCGCCGACGGCTCACTGACCTGCACCGTCGTCCACGACCGCAGCCTGGTCTCCGACGGCGACGCGCACCTGCTGGCCGACCACTGCGCCCGGCTGCTGCGCCACCTGCCCCACACCGGCGAACTCGCCACCACCGCCGACGTGCTGGACGTACTCGCCGGGCAGGAACTCCCGCGCATCGCACCCCGCAGACGCCGCCCGGCCCGGACGCCGGCCGGCCCACCCGCCGGCGACCCCCCTGCCGACGGCCCGGTCACCGGCGGACCGGCCACCGGCCCCCCACCCTGACGACCCCCGCCCGGCTCCACTTCGTCCGGCCCCGCCCGGCACCGCTCCACCCACCGCGTCCGGCCCGGCCCCGTCCGGCCGCTCCGCCGCATCCGGCCCCGTCCGGCCGCTCCGCCGCATCCGGCCCAGTCCCGCCCGGCCCCGCTCCCACCCCGCCCGGCTCCGACCCCGCCCCGCACCGGTCCGGCCCCGCCCGGCACCGCTCCACCCCCTCCGCCTCGTCCGGCCCCCTCCGGCGTGGCCCCCGCTCCGCTCCCTCCGGGGCCCGTCCCCTTTCGCCGGCCGGCGGGAGCCGCTCGTGCGGTGCGCACGTCCGCCAATCCAGCGGGGATCGAGCGGACGCCGTCATGCTGGCCCGGGCACGGCGGCCGCCCCCGCCCGACGCCCCCGCCAAGTGCCCCTGGAAGTGAGGACACCCGTATGTCGCCGTCGATACAGCGCCCGGACGCCGTGACGGTGCCCGAATCGGTCGAGGCGTTCCTGACCGGTACGGCGCTCGTCGCCGCGTTCACGACGCCGCGGCCCAACGGCACGCCGCACGTGGCCCCCGTGCGTTTCACCTGGGACGCGGCCGCCGGCCTCGCGCGGGTGATGACGGTCTCCTCCTCGCGCAAGGCCCGTAACCTGCTCGCGGCGCCCGGCAGCCGGGTGGCGCTGTGCCAGGTGGACGGTTTCCGGTGGGTGACGCTGGAGGGCACCGGCACGGTGGTGACCGACCCCGCGCGGGTGGAACTCGGCGCCCGGCTCTACGCCCGCCGGTACTGGTCCGCCCCGCCCACCCCGCCCGGCCGGGTGGTCATCGAGATCACGGTCGACCACCTGCTCAGCCTCAACGCCTGACCCCCGAACTCCCGGCCCCCGGCCGCCCCGAACTCCCGGCCGCCCCGAACTCCCGGCCGCCCCGAACTCCCGGCCGCCCCGAACTCCCGGGCCCCCGAATTCCCCGGCCCTCGAATCCCGGCGCCTCGGGCCCCGGCCTCCCGGCCCTCCGCCCGGGTCCCCTGAACTCCCGGGCCCCGCACTCTCAGGCCCGCCCCCGGCGGTTCCCGTCCCCCCCGGCGGTTCCCGCACCTACCCGCCCCCGGCCGGTGCCCCCGGCCGGTGCGCCCGGCCCGGCCCCTGCGGCGGGGCACCCTGCCCCGCACGTCCGCGCGGCGGTACCGGACGCTTCCGGTACCGCCGCGCGGACGTGTCAGGTCACCGTGCGGGCGGCGGCGGTGAGCCGTCGGCCCACAGCAGCCGGAACGCCAGCAGGTTCAGCCGCCAGCCCTCGGGGGTGCGGCGGGCCTCGCCGTTGACGAACGTGCCCGTCGCGAAGAGCGGGGGCAGGCTGCCCTGGGGGAGTGCGTGGTGCGCGTGGTGCACGTGGGTGGAGATCAGGTTCGCCCGCAGCGTGGCGCGTGGCCCGTCCAGTTCGACCACGGCCGGGGAGCCCAGGTGCTGGGTCGCCGCGAACGCCGACAGCGCCGAGCGGTGGTAGGCGGCCATGCCGTCGGCGCCCTGGTGCCGGCTGACCGGGAACGCCACGACCGCGTCGTCGGTGAACAGGCCCGCGGTCCAGGCGTCGTCGAGTTCCTCGTCGTCCAGCGAGAGCAGGTACCGGTGCAGCAGGCCGGCGATCTCGGCGCGCGCGCCGGAACCGGAACCGGAGCCGGAGCCGGAGCCGGCTCCGGTGGCGGGCTGATCGTTCGTCACAGTGGAGGTCATTGTTCGAGAATGCCGTCATCCGGCTTCTGCGGGGCAAGACCGTCTGTCGAAGCTCTGACGTACCGGACGTTTTTCTGCCGTTCGCTGCACAAGACCTGTAATAACGCCTATTTACGCCCGCCGTTTTCTCTCTCCATACTGGCGGAACACCAGTGAGAAGAGGGCAGATGGAATTCTACGATTCGGACGTCGTTGTCGTGGGAGCCGGTCCCACCGGTCTTATGCTCGCAGGTGAATTGAGGCTTGCTGGAGTTTCGGTGGTGGTCCTGGACAAACTCGCCGAGCCGATTAAGGAATCCCGGGCGCTGGGATTTTCGGCACGGACCATCGAGGAGTTCGCGCAGCGCGGCCTCATGGACCGGTTCGGTGAGGTCGGAGTCATCCCGGTCGGCCACTTCGGCGGCGTACCGCTCGACTACCAGGTGATCGAGGGCGGTTCGTACGGGGCGCGCGGCATTCCGCAGGCCCGCACCGAAGGCATCCTGGGCGGCTGGGCGCGCGAGCTGGGCGCCGAGGTCCGCCGCGGGTACGAGGTCACCGCGATCGAGGACACCGGCACTTCGGTGACCGTCGAGGCCGCCGGCGCCGACGGCTCTCCCCTTTCCCTGCGCGCCCGCTACGTCGTGGGCTGCGACGGTGCCCGCAGCAGCGTGCGCAAGCTCGCCGGCATCGACTTCCCCGGCACCGAGCCGGCGATCGAGCTGCGTTTCGCGGACGTGGCCGGAGTGCAGCTGCGGCCCCGTTTCAGCGGCGAGCGGGTCCCCGGCGGCATGGTCATGGTCCTGCCGATGGGCCCCGACCGCTGCCGCGTCATCTACTTCGACAGCTCCCAGCCGCTGCGCACCGCCCCGGAGGCGATCACCTTCGAGGAGGTCGCGGACAGCTGGCAGCGGCTGACCGGCGAGGACATCAGCGGCGCCACCCCGCTGTGGGTGAGCTCCGCCACCGACGTCAGCCGCCAGGCCGCCCAGTACCGCAAGGGCCGCGTCTTCCTGGCCGGTGACGCCGCGCACATCCACCTGCCGATCGGCGCGCAGGGCATGAGCGCGGGCGTGCAGGACGCCGTGAACCTCGGCTGGAAGCTCGCCCTGGACATCAGCGGCCGCGCCCCCCAGGGGCTGCTGGACACCTACCACAGCGAGCGCCACCCGGTGGGGCAGCGGATCCTGACCAACACCCTCGCCCAGCGCATCCTCTACCTCGGCGGCGACGAGATCACCCCGATGCGCGAGGTGCTGGCCGAGCTCATGGGCTCCCACGTCTCCGTGCAGCGCCACCTGGCCGGCATGGTCACCGGGCTGGACATCCGCCACGACGTCGGCGAGGGCGACCACCCGCTGCTGGGCCGGCGCCTGCCGGACCGGGAACTGGTCGTCGACGGGGAGAAGATCCCCTTCTACTCGCTGCTGCGCCCGGGGCGGGCCGTGCTCCTGGAGCTCGGCGGCGACCGGGGCCTGCGCACCGCGGCGGCCGGCTGGGCCGACCGCGTCGACCTGGTCGCCGCCGAGTTCGACGGCTGCGAGGCGCCGGTGGACGGCATCCTCGTGCGCCCCGACGGCTACGTCGCCTGGGTCGCCGCCCTGGGGGCCGGCGCCGACGGCCTCACCACCGCCCTGGACCGCTGGTTCGGCCCCACCGCCTGACCCCCCGCCCGGCCCCCGGCCCGGCCCTCCGCCGGGCCGGGCACCCGGCCGGGCACCCCGCCGGGCATCCCGCCGGGCATCCCGTCCGGCATCCGCCCGGTATCCGGCCGGGCATCCCGTCCGATGCCCGGCCGGCACCCCGGCGCGGCCCCGCGCCGCGCCGACCGTGCCGCGACACCCCGTCCGCACCTTGAAGGGAAGCGAAGAAACCCATGCCCATCATCTCCGCCGAGGACAAGCACCTCACCGTCCTGAACCTGTTCACCACGGACACTCCCGAGAAGCAGGGCAAGCTGATCGAGGAGATGACGAAGATCGTCGACGCGGCCACGTACGAGGGCTGGATGTCCTCCACCGTCCACTCCGGCGTCGACTCCCACGGCACCCTCAACTTCATCCAGTGGCGCAGCGGCGAGGACCTGGAAAAGCGGTACGCGGGCGAGGAGTTCAAGCACCGCACGCTGCCGGTCTTCGGTGAGATCACCACCTCGATCCGGCTGATGCAGAACGAGGTCGCCCACACGCTGACCTCCGACGCCCTCGGCGGGAAGATCGAGATCGGCCCCGGCCGCGACGACTACACCGTCTTCACCGTCTTCCCGGTCACCCCCCAGGGCCAGGACGAGGCCCTGGACGCCCTCGGCCCCGGCCAGGCCTTCCTCGCCCAGGTGCCCGGCTTCCGCGCGCACGTCGTCCTCAAGGGGCTGCGCGCCCGCGGCCTGGAGGGCGCCTTCGTCATCTCCTACTCCCAGTGGGACAGCAAGCAGGCCTGGGAGGCCTACCGCGACCAGGCCCCCCAGGACCAGGACGAGGCCCGCAAGGCGGCCGTCGGCCGGGTGCGCGCCGTCGTCGCCGGTGAGCCCTACAGCAACACCTACCAGGTCGTGCACACGCGTTCGGCCGGCGAGTGAGTCCGGCGCGCCGGACGGCGTAGAGGGGCTGCGCATGCCTGGCGGACGTTCGCCCCGCACACCCGGGGCGGGCGTCCGCAGGCATGTGCCCGCCCCAGGGGTGTGCGGCTGCGCCGGACCCCCCGAAGGGCGTGCGGCTCCGCCGGGGCTCAGGCAGGCCCCGTGCGGGGCGCTACCGCCGCACCGCACCGTCGTAGGCGACGGCGTCGTCCCACCCGGCCACCGCGCCGGGCCTGTCCGCGCGCTGCGAGAACCCTTCCGTGCAACCGCCGAGGAGCCAACCCTATGCACAGCACGCTGATCGTCGCCCGGATGGCGGCCGCCTCCAGCAACGACGTGGCGAAGTTGTTCGCCGACTTCGACGCCACCGAGATGCCGCACCGCATGGGCACGCGGCGCCGCCAGCTGTTCTCCTACCGGGGCCTGTACTTCCACCTGCAGGACTTCGACGAGGACAACGGCGGCGAGCTGATCGAGGCGGCCAAGGCCGACCCGCGTTTCGTGGGCATCAGCGAGGACCTCAAGCCGTTCATCGAGGCCTACGACCCCGCCACCTGGCGCTCGCCGGCCGACGCCATGGCCACCCGCTTCTACGACTGGGAGGCCTCCCGTTGAGCAGGCGACGTGTCGTGATCACCGGGATCGAGGTGATCGCGCCGGGCGGGGTGGGCCGGGAGAACTTCTGGAACCTGCTCAGCTCGGGGCGCACCGCGACCCGCGGCATCACCTTCTTCGACCCCGCCCCCTTCCGCTCCCGGGTGGCCGCCGAGGCCGACTTCGACCCCTTCGCGCACGGTCTGAGCCCCCAGGAGGTCCGCCGCCTGGACCGGGCCGCGCAGTTCGCCGTCGTCGCCTCGCGCGGCGCGGTCGCCGACAGCGGCCTGGACGTCGCCGCCCTGGACCCGCACCGCGTCGGTGTCACCGTCGGCAGCGCCGTCGGCGCCACGATGGGCCTGGACGAGGAGTACCGCGTCGTCAGCGACGGCGGCCGCCTGGAGGCGGTCGACCACACCTACGCCGTCCCGCACCTGTACGACTACATGGTGCCCAGCTCGTTCGCGGCCGAAGTCGCCTGGGCGGTGGGCGCCGAGGGCCCCAGCACGGTGGTCTCCACCGGCTGCACCTCCGGCATCGACTCCGTGGGCTACGCCGTGGAACTGGTCCGCGAGGGCTCCGCCGACGTCGTGATCGCCGGCTCCTCCGACGCGCCGATCTCCCCGATCACCATGGCCTGCTTCGACGCGATCAAGGCGACCACCCCCCGCCACGACGAACCCGAGTGCGCCTCGCGCCCCTTCGACAAGACCCGCAACGGTTTCGTCCTGGGCGAGGGCTGCGCCTTCTTCGTGCTGGAGGAGCTGGACAGCGCCCGCAAGCGCGGCGCCCACATCTACGCCGAGATCGCCGGGTACTCCACCCGCTCCAACGCCTACCACATGACGGGGCTGCGCCCCGACGGCGCGGAGATGGCCGAGGCGATCGACCTGGCGCTGGCCGAGGCCCGCCTGAACCCGCAGGCCATCGACTACGTCAACGCCCACGGCTCGGGCACCAAGCAGAACGACCGGCACGAGACGGCCGCGTTCAAGCGCAGCCTGGGCGAACACGCCTTCCGCACCCCGGTCAGCTCCATCAAGTCCATGGTCGGGCACTCGCTGGGCGCGATCGGCTCCATCGAGATCGCCGCCTCGGCCCTGGCCATGGAGTACGACGTCGTCCCGCCCACCGCCAACCTGCACACCGCCGACCCCGAGTGCGACCTCGACTACGTGCCCCTGGTCGCCCGCGACCAGCTGATCGACGCGGTCCTGACCGTCGGCAGCGGATTCGGCGGCTTCCAGAGCGCCATGGTGCTCGCCAGCCCGGAAAGGAGCCTGGTATGACCGCCTCCGTGGTGGTGACCGGCCTGGGCGTCACCGCGCCCAACGGCCTGGGCCTGAAGGACTACTGGGCCGCGACGCTGGGCGGCAAGCACGGCATCGGCCGCATCACCCGCTTCGACCCCACCGGCTACCCGGCCCGCCTGGCCGGGCAGATCGACGGCTTCGAGGCCGACCGGCTGCTGCCCAGCCGGCTGCTGCCGCAGACCGACCGGGTCACCCGCCTGGCGCTGGTGGCCGCCGACTGGGCCCTGGCCGACGCCGGCGCCGACCCCGCACAACTGCCCGAGTTCGACATGGGCGTCATCACCGCCTCCGCCGCCGGCGGCTTCGAGTTCGGCCAGGGCGAACTGCAGGCCCTGTGGAGCCAGGGCAGCCAGTACGTCTCCGCCTACCAGTCCTTCGCCTGGTTCTACGCCGTCAACAGCGGCCAGATCTCCATCCGCAACGGCATGAAGGGCCCCGCCGGCGTCGTCGTCAGCGAAGGCGCCGGAGGACTCGACGCCGTCGCCCAGGCCCGCCGGCAGATCCGCAAGGGCACCTCGCTGATCGTCACCGGCGCCGTCGACGCCTCCCTGTGCCCGTGGGGCTGGGTCGCCCAGCTGGCCGGCGGCCGGCTCTCCACCAGCGACGAACCCGACCACGCCTACCTGCCCTTCGACCGCGACGCCCGCGGCTTCGTCCCCGGCGAGGGCGGCGCGATCCTCATCGCCGAGGACGCGGCCGCCGCCCGCACCCGCGGCGCCCGCCCCTACGGCGAGATCGCCGGCTACGGCGCCACCATCGACCCCCGGCCCGGCAGCGGACGCGAACCCGGCCTGCGCAAGGCGATCGAGACCGCCCTGGCCGACGCCCGGCTGAGCGCCGCCGACATCGACGTCGTCTTCGCCGACGGCGCCGGCGACCCGGCCGGCGACCGCATCGAAGCCGACGCCATCAGCACCGTCTTCGGCGACCGCGGCGTGCCGGTGACCGTGCCCAAGACGATGACCGGACGCCTGTACTCCGGCGGCGCGCCCCTGGACCTGGCCGCCGCGTTCCTCGCCCTGCGCGACGGCGTCATCCCGCCCACCGTGCACATCGACCCGTGCGCCGACTACCCCCTGGACCTGGTCCTGGGCGAGCCGCGCCCGGCCCCGCTGCGCACCGCCCTGATCCTGGCCCGCGGCCACGGAGGCTTCAACTCCGCCATGGCCGTACGCGCCGTATGAGCGGCACACCCGCGCCGCACCACCACCCACGCACCCCGACCGCACGCCGCACGACGAAAGGAACCACCATGGCCACCAAGCTCTTCACCCTCGACGACCTCAAGCGCACCCTGCGCGACGCCGCGGGCGTCGCCGAGGGCGTGGACCTGGACGGCGACATCCTCGACACCGAGTTCGAGGTCATCGGCTACGAGTCCCTCGCCCTGCTGGAGGCCGGCAGCCTCATCGAGCGCGAGTACGGCATCTCCCTCGACGAGGAGGCCGTCGGCGAGGCCAACACCCCCCGCACCTTCATCGAGGTCGTCAACGCCCAGCTCGCGCCCGCCCAGGCCGCCTGAAGGAGCACTCCCATGACCGACACCACCACCCAGCGCGTCGCCGTCATCACCGGCGCCACCAGCGGCATCGGCCTGGCCAGCGCCCGCCTCCTGGGCGCACAGGGCCACCGGGTGTTCATCGGCGCGCGCAGCGCCGACAACGTCGCCGCCACCGTCAAGGAACTCCAGGGCGAGGGCCTGGACGTCGACGGCGCCGTCGTCGACGTCCGCGACACCGCCTCCGTCGACGCCTGGATCCAGGCCGCCGTCGACCGCTTCGGCACCCTGGACGTCGTCGTCAACAACGCCGGCCGCTCCGGCGGCGGCCCCACCGCCGACATCGCCGACGAGCTGTGGGACGACGTCATCGACACCAACCTCAACAGCGTCTTCCGCGTCACCCGCGCCGCCCTGACCCTAGGCGGCCTGCGCGCCAAGGACCGCGGCCGCATCATCAACGTCGCCTCCACCGCCGGCAAGCAGGGCGTCGTCCTGGGCGCCCCCTACTCCGCCTCCAAGCACGGCGTCGTCGGCTTCACCAAGGCCCTGGGCAACGAACTCGCCCCCACCGGCATCACCGTCAACGCGGTCTGCCCCGGATACGTCGAGACGCCCATGGCCCAGCGCGTGCGCCAGGGCTACGCCGCCGCCTACGACACCTCCGAGGAGGCCATCCTCGACAAGTTCCAGGCGAAGATCCCCCTCGGCCGCTACTCCACCCCCCAGGAGGTCGCCGGCCTCATCGGCTACCTGGCCTCCGACACCGCCGCGTCCATCACCTCGCAGGCCCTGAACGTCTGCGGCGGCCTCGGCAACTTCTGACCCCGCCCCTGATTTTTCCGGGCACCCGACCCCGACGAGGAGAAGAGGTCTCATGACGACGCGTGAGGTCGAGCACGAGATCACGATCGGCGCCCCGGCCGCCGCGGTCTACGAACTGCTCGCAGACGTGACCCACTGGCCGCGCATCTTCCCGCCCACCATCCACGTGGACCGCCTCGAGACGAGCGGCGACGAGGAACGCATCCGCATCTGGGCCACCGCCAACGGACAGCCCAAGGACTGGACCTCCCGCCGCACCCTGGACGCCCGCGCCCTGACCATCACCTTCCGCCAGGAGATACCGGCCGCCCCCGTCAAGCACATGGGCGGCACCTGGATCATCGAGGAACTCACCGCGGACACCTCCCGCGTGCGCCTCCTGCACGACTACAGCGCCCTGGGCGACGACCCCCACGACCTGCTGTGGATCGAACAGGCCGTGGACAAGAACAGCACCCAGGAACTGGCCGCCCTCAAGGTCAACGTCGAGGCCGCGCACGCCGCCGCCACCGAGGAACTCACCTTCTCCTTCACCGACACCGTGCACATCGCCGGCGCCGCCAAGGACGTCTTCGACTTCATCAACGAGGCCCACCTGTGGTCCGAGCGGCTCCCGCACGTCGCCGTGGTCCGCCTCACCGAGGACACCCCGGGCCTGCAGGAACTGGAGATGGACACCCGCGCCAAGGACGGCTCGGTGCACACCACCAAGTCCTACCGGGTCGTCTTCCCCCACCACAAGATCGCCTACAAGCAGGTCACCCTGCCCGCGCTGATGACCCTGCACACCGGCGAGTGGACCTTCACCGAGGACGAGCAGGGCACCACCGCCTCCTCCCAGCACACCGTCACCCTCAACACCGCCAACATCGCACGCATCCTCGGCCAGGACGCCACCGTCGCCGACGCCCGCGCCTACGTGCACAGCGCACTGTCCACCAACAGCAGCGCCACCCTCGCCCACGCCAAGGCCCACGCCGAGCAGAAAAAGGCCTGAGCCGTGACAGCGGACCACCTGAGCACCGACGTCGTCGTCGTCGGAGCCGGACCCGTCGGGCTGATGCTCGCCGGGGAACTGGCCCACGGCGGCGTCGACGTCGTCCTCGTGGAGAAGCGGCACGCCCCCAACACCGAGTCCCGGGCCTCCACCCTGCACGCCCGCACCATGGAGATCCTCGACAGCAGGGCACTGCTGCCCGAGTTCGGCGACCCGCCCAACGAGCCCCGCGGCCACTTCGGGGGCCTGCCGCTGGATCTGACCCTGCCCACCTCCCACCCCGGCCAGTGGAAGGTGCCCCAGACCCGCACCGAGGTGATCCTCCAGGAATGGGCGCTGTCCCTGGGCGCCACCCTCAAGTGCAAGCACGAGGTGACCGCCCTCAAGGACACCGGCCACGGCGTGGAGGCCGAAGCCACCGGCCCCGACGGCACCCTCCTGCGGCTGCACTGCCGCTACCTGATCGCCTGCGACGGCGAGGACAGCACCGTCCGCCGCCTCACCGGCGCCCCCTTCCCCGGACAGGACGCCGCACGCGAACTGCTGCGCGCCGACGTCGCCGGCATCGACATCCCCGCCCGCCGCTTCGAGCGCCTGGAGACCGGCCTGGCCATCGCCGCCCGCCGCCCCGACGGGGTGACCCGCGTGATGGTCCACGAGTTCGGCTCCACCGCCCAGCACCGCCCCGGCGGCGACGTCTCCTTCGAGGAGATCACCGCCGTGTGGAAACGCGTCACCGGCGAGGACATCAGCTCCGGCACCCCCCTGTGGGCCAACGCCTTCGGCGACGCCTCCCGCCAGCTCACCCACTACCGCCACGGCCGCATCCTGTTCGCCGGCGACGCCGCCCACCAGCAGATGCCCATCGGCGGCCAGGCCCTCAACCTCGGCGTCCAGGACGCCTTCAACCTCGGCTGGAAACTCGCCCTGGTCGTCCGCGGCAAAGCCCCCCACACCCTCCTGGACACCTACCACAGCGAACGCCACGAGACCGGCCGGCGGGTCCTGGCCAACATCCGCGCCCAGGCCCTGATGCTGCTCGGCCCGCCCCAGGTCGGCCCGCTGCGCGCCCTGCTGGGCGAACTGACCGCCCTGGACGACGTACGCCGGCACCTGGCCGGCATGATCAGCGGCCTGGACGTGCGCTACGACGTCGGCGGCCCCGCCCACCCGCTGCTCGGAGCCCGGCTGCCGTGCACCGAACTGCGGCTGCGCGAGCGCACCGTCACCACCGCACGGCTGGTGCGCTCGGGCGGGGGAGTCCTGCTGGACCTCACCGCCAGAGGATCCGGCCCGCCCGCACCCGCCGAAGGCTGGGCGGACCGCGTCACCGAAGTGGCCGCACAGCCCACCCCCGGCAGCGCCCTGTACGGCACCGAGAGGGTCCTCGTACGCCCCGACGGCCACGTCGCCTGGGCCGGCTCGGGCACCGACGGCCTCACCGAGGCCCTCACCCGCTGGTTCGGCCCTCCCCGCTGACCCGCCGAGCCCCCTCCCGGCAGGGGCACCGGCGCCACCACGACCAGCCGCCCCCCACCACCACCGCCGGGCCCCCGACCCACCCCACCGTTTCAGGAAGGACCACCATGGAAGGGACAACGGCGGACACCGATGTCATCGTCGTCGGCGCCGGCCCCACCGGACTGATGCTCGCCGGCGAACTGCGCCTGGGCGGGGCCCGAGTCGTCGTCATCGAGAAACTGGCCGCGCCCACCGGCCAGTCCCGCGGCCTGGGCTTCACCGCCCGCGCCATGGAGACGTTCGACGAGCGCGGACTGCTGCCGCGCTTCGGCCAGGGCGACACCCTCGCCACCAGCCCCATGGGCCACTTCGGCGGCGCCCAGTTCGACTTCACCGTCCTGGAGGACGCCCACTTCGGCGCCCGCGGCATCCCCCAGGGCGACACCGAAGCCGTCCTGGAGGACTGGGCGGGCGAACTGGGCGCGGACATCCGGCGCGGCTGGGAATTCGTCTCCCTCACCGACGGCTTCCAGGACGGCGACAGCGTCGAGATCACCGTACGCACCCCCCAGGGCGAACAGCGGACACTGCGCGCCGCCCACCTGGTGGGCTGCGACGGCGGCTCCAGCCGCGTCCGCCGGGCCGCCGGCATCGACTTCCCCGGCACCGACGCCACCCAGGGCATGTACCTGGCCGACATCACCGGCGTCCAGCTCACCCCCCGCTTCCTGGGCGAACGCCTCAACGGCGGCATGGTCATGGCCGCCCCGCTGTCCGAGGGCGTGTGGCGCATCATCGTCTGCCCCGACGGCCGCCCCGCCCACGACCGCGAACGCACCGTCACCTTCCAGGAAGTCGCCGGCGCCTGGCACGACATCACCGGCGAGGACATCAGCCACGGCGGCGCGAGCTGGGTCAGCTCCTTCACCAACGCCACCCGCCAGGCCGCCCACTACCGGCGCGGCCGCGTCTTCCTGGCCGGCGACGCCGCCCACATCCACCTCCCCGCCGGCGGCCAGGGCCTGAGCACCGGCGTGCAGGACGCGGCCAACCTCGGCTGGAAACTCGCCGCCGTCATCCGCGGCGACGCCGACGACACCCTGCTCGACACCTACCACGCCGAACGCCACCCCGTCGGCGCCCGCCTGCTGATGAACACCCGCGCCCAGGGCATCGTCTTCCTCGGCGGCCCCGAGTCCGACCCGCTGCGCGAACTGATGGCCGAACTCGTCCAGTACGACGACGTCAAACGCCACCTGGCCGGCATCGTCAGCCACCTCGACATCCGCTACGACCTCACCGGCGACGACACCGGCGACGACACCGGCACGGCGCACCCGCTGGTGGGCCGCCGGATGCCGCCGCGGACCCTGGTCGGCGCCCACGGCGAGACCACCACCGCCCGCCTGCTGCACACCGGACACGGCGTCCTGCTCGACCTGGCCGACGACGCCGGGATACGCCGCGCCGCGGCCGGCCGCCCCGACCGGGTCGACGTCGCCACCGTCCACGCCAAGCCCACCGACGGCCCCGACGCCCTCGCCGGCGCCACCGCCGTCCTGGTCCGCCCCGACGGCTACGTCGCCTGGGCCGGCACCTCACCCCAGGGCCTGGAAGAAGCCCTCCAGCGCTGGTTCGGCCCCGCCCGCTGACCGCCCCACCCCATGCCCCCGGCGCGTGTGCGGCACGCCGGGGGCACCGCACGTTCCCCGGCCGGCCACCGCACCCCGGGGACGGCACCCGCCCCCGCCGGGTGGCACCCCACCCCGGGGACGGCATCCACCCCCGCCGGGCGGCACCGCACCCCGGGGACGGCATCCACCCCCGCCGGGTGGCACCTCGCCCCGGGGACGGCACCCGCCCCCGCCGTGCGGCACCGCACCCCGGGGACGGCACCCGCCCCCGCCGGGCGGCACCCCACCCCCCGGCGGTCACCCACTCCCCGGGGGCGCGCCCCTGGCAGTCACCCACACCCCGGGGGGACGGGCTCGGCAGTCACCCACACCCCCGGGGGAGGGGGGCTCGGCCGGCGGGCCCCGACCCCACGCCCCGGGGCGGCGCACGGGCGGCCGGCCCCTGTGCCCCGGGACGGTGCCTCCAGCGGCCTGGCGACAGCAGACCCTGCTGACCGGCCCCGCCGGACGGGCGGCCGGCAACTCCCGGGCACCACCGCGCCCTTCGGGCAGCCCCGGGAGCCCCTTTCGGAGCCCCGCCGGGCGGGCCCGCCCCACGAACACCGCCGCGCGGCCCCCACTCTTTCTCCCCGAGCGGCAGCACCACCCGCCGCCGGGCACCACCCGCCCATGACGCCCCCCGGCGGCACCGCACCCCCCCGACACCCCCGCGGGACGGCTCCACACCTGCGCACAGCCCCGGCCGGACAGCCGCGGCGCGACAGCCACCGGACAGCCGTGTCCCGGCAGAGGACTCCGCCGGACCGCCGCGTCCCGGCACAGGACTCCGCCGGACAACCGCGCCCCCGGCACAGGCCCCCGCCGGACCGCCGTGCCCCCGGACGGGCCCCGCCCGACAGCACCCCGCCCCCGCGGCCGGCCCCGGCGTGTCCCGGCGCGCGCGGGAAGGCCCCGCCGCGTTCCCTCATCCCGCGGCGGGGCCTTCCGTCCAAGGGGGGCGGATCACACGGGCACGGCCTCCACCAGGGAGATCGCCGCCGCCGTCTCCACGACGCGCTCCAGACGGAACCCGGCACGGGCCAGGAGGTCCGCGTACTGGCCCGGAGTGCGCTCACGGCCGCCGACCAGCAGCATCAGCCACAGGTCGACCAGCTTGCCGGAGTGCGGCTCGTCGCCCTGCTCCGGAATCACCATCTCCGCGATCAGCAGCCGCCCGCCCGGCTTGATCGCCGCGCGCACGTTGCGCAGGATCTGCAGCGCCTGCTCCTCGGGCCAGTCGTGCACGATGTGCTTGAGGACGTAGGCGTCCGCCCCGCCCGGCGGCACCTCGAACAGGTCGCCGGCCACCCGCTCGGTCCGGTCGGCGACCCCCTGCGCGGCGAGGAACTCCGCCGCCCCGTTCTCCTCGACCCGCGGGTCGTACAGGACGCCCCTGGTCGCGGGGGAGGAGGCCAGGATGCCCGCGAGCAGACCGCCCTGGCCGCCGCAGAAGTCCACCACCGTGCCGAACCGCGTGAAGTCGTAGGCCGCGACGATCGGCCCGGTCTCCGAGGCGGACATGCTGCCCATGCCCTCGAAGAACACCTGCCCGTACTCGGCGTTCTTCGTCAGGAACTCGAAGGCGTGCATGCCGCGCAGCTTCGGCAGCGCCGGCTCACCGGTGACCACGGTCTCGGGGAAGCCGCTCCAGTCCTCCCAGTGGATGGGATGACCCATCAGCAGCGCGATGGGGCGCATCGACATCGGGTGATCGGCGCGCAGCGCGTCCGCCATCGGCGTCAGCTCGAACGTGCCGTCCGCACGGGTGGCGAACACCCCGTTGCTCGCCAGCAGGCGCAGCACCCGCCCGAGCGCGTCCGCGTCCGCGCCGACCCGCCCGGCGAGCTCCTCGGCGGACAGCGGCCCCTCGGCGAGTGCCTCGGCCACCTTCAGCTCGGCGACGACGTGCACCGCCCGCGACACCATGACACCCATGATCATTTCCAGCAGGGCGAACGGCGGCGGCGCGAGTTCCCGGCTCTGCCGCTGCAGCTCCGCTCGCGCTTTCTCCGCTTCCCGGACGACGTGCGGGGGCGGCAATTCGGGCATGAGTTTCCTCCGTTGCAGGAGTGCATGATCTGTCCCAACCGCGTCCCACACCGAACCGCCGGAAGGGACCCGGACTACCACGATAGGTAAAAAGGTCGAAGCCGCCTGGAGGGGTACTCGAACGCCGGTGGTTTATGGGTTCGCCCCTCTTTTCCTGCGGAACATTTGACGCGATAAACAAGGTGACTGCCCTATGGTGGCGCTGATTTCGCATCCGCTCTCCGAACAATTGGGGGGAGCAATGAACCGAGGAGAGAAATGCCGAACTCGCGCAGTTCCTGGACGAAGATAATCCTGGCGGCAGGCGTGGCCGGTGCCGTCGCCGTCCCGCTGACCGCCGGTCCCGTCCAGGCGCAGCCCCAGACCCACCGTCACCACCGCACCCACACGCCCGCCGAGGCGACCCTGACCGTCGTGGCCTCCCAGCTGAACAACCCGCGCGGCGTCACCGCGCTGCCCGACGGCGGGGTGCTGGTCGCCGAGTCCGGCACCGGACTGGCCGGCTGCCCGCTCGACCAGACGTGCCTGGGCGCCACCGGCTCCGTCTACAAGGTCAAGGGCAGCTTCAAGGGCCGCGTCGCCACCGGCCTGGCCTCCACCGCCAAGGGCGTCGCCCCCGGCGCCCCCATCTCCGCCAACGGCCCCAGCGACGTCCTGCCCGACCGCTTCGGCGGCTACGTCGTCGCCAGCGCCCTGGGCGGCACCAACGACTCCCGCGCGGCCCTCGGCGAGGGCGCCAAGACCCTGGGCACCGTCTTCCGCACCCGCGACGGCAAGGTCCTGGCCGACCTCACCGACCACGAGACCCGCCTCAACCCCGACGGCGGCGACGTCCACGCCAACCCCTGGCGCCTGGTGCGCAGCGGCAGCGGCTACCTGGTCACCGACGCCGGCGCCAACACCGTCGTGCGCGGCAACAGCGACGGCACCACCACCACCCAGTACCTGCTGCCCAAGAACGAACTGCCCACCGGCGCCGCCGAGACCGTGCCCACCGGCATCACCAAGGCCGCCGACGGCACCGTCTACATCGCCGACATGAGCGGCGGACGCCTGGGCGCCTCCCGCGTGTGGAAGATCGCCCCCGGCCAGCAGCCCCAGGTCCTGGCCACCGGACTGACCAACCTGGTCGACCTCGAGCTGGACCGCGACGGCGACCTGCTCGCCCTGTCCTACAGCTCGGCACAGCTGGCCGGCCCGCCGCAGCCGGGCACCCTGTCCAAGGTCGACACCGCCACCGGCGCCGTCTCCGTGATCCCCACCGGCGACCGGCTGCGCCAGCCCACCGGCCTCGCCGTCGACCACTGCGGCAAGGTGTACGTCACCAACAACACCGTGGGCACCAACGGCGAACTGCTGCGCGTGACCTACTGACCCCGGCGTGCCCCGCGCACGCCACCCTCCAGGCCCCGCCGGCCCCTCCACGGCCGGCGGGGCCCACGCATGCCCGCCCCGCCAACGCCCTGCCCGGTCCGCCCTGCCGGGGCGGGCGGTGGGATCCGGCTCGGCGGCCGCTCGACATCCGGCGGAGGACCGCACCGCCGCCCCGCCCGGCTCGGCATCCTGGCCCCACACCCCCACGCCACCACCACGTCCCACGCCCAGGGAGGCCGCCCGTGACCCCACATGCCACCACCTCAGCCGCCGGTGACACCACCGGCGTGTGGCTGATCGGAGCCCGCGGCTCGGTGGCCACCACAGCGGTGGCGGGCTGCGCCGCGCTGGCGGCCCAACTGCTCGCGCCCACCGGCATGGTCACCGAGACGGACGCCTTCACCGGCAGCGGCCTGCCCGCCCTGGACTCGCTGGTCTTCGGCGGCCACGACACGGCGAGCACCCCGCTGCCCAAACGCGCCGAGGAACTGGCCGCCCAGGGCGTCCTGCCGCCCTGGCTGCCCGCCGCCGTGCACAGCGAACTGGCCGCGGCCGACGCACGCATCCGCCCCGGCGGCCCGGTGGACGGCGACAGCCGCGCCCCCGAGGAACTCATCGCCGACTTCGCCACTGACCTCAGGGACTTCGCCCGCCGCACCGGCGTCGCGCGCACCGTCGTCGTCAACGTCGCCTCCACCGAGCCCGAACCGGCCCCCGGCACCTGGCCGGCCAGCTCCCTGTACGCGGCCGCGGCCCTGCGGGCCGGCTGCGCCTTCGCCGACTTCACCCCCTCCACCGGACTGCGCCACCCCCAGCTGGCAGGGGCGGCCCGCGTGTCGGGCCTGCCCTACGCGGGCCGCGACGGCAAGACCGGGCAGACCCTGCTACGGGCCGTACTGGGCCCGATGTTCGCCCAGCGGGCGCTGGCGGTGCGGGCCTGGTCGGGCACGAACCTGCTGGGCGGCGGCGACGGCGCCGCCCTGGCCGACCCGGCCGCCGCGCGCGCCAAGAACGCCGGCAAGGAACGCGTCCTGGCCGACACCCTCGGCACCACGCCCCAGGGCGAGGTCCACATCGACGACGTGCCCGCCCTGGGGGAGTGGAAGACCGCCTGGGACCACGTGGCCTTCGACGGGTTCCTCGGCACCCGCATGGTTTTGCAGACCATCTGGCAGGGCTGCGACTCCGCGCTCGCCGCGCCCCTCGTCCTCGACCTGGCCCGGCTGCTCGCCCGCGCCCACGAGAAGGGCCTGTCCGGCCCGCGGCCCGAACTCGGCTTCTACTTCAAGGACCCCGACGGCGACGAGTCCGCCCTGACGGAACAGTACGCACACCTCCTCGCCTTCGCCGCACGGCTGGGCCACTCCCGGTGAACACACCCCGCCCCGCCACCCGGACCCACCACCCCCGGCCGGCCCACCTGCCACCCCCCGCCCCCCGCCCCGCCACCGCCGCCCGGATCCGCGCCTGGGCCGAACTGCTGCACGCCCCGGCCCTGTTCACCGTGCCCGGCGACGTCCTGGCCGGCGCCGCCGCCACCGGCCGCCCGCCCACCCGGCGCACCGCCCTGGCCGCCGGCGCCTCCCTGTGCCTGTACGAGGCGGGCATGGCCCTCAACGACTGGGCCGACCGGACTGAGGACGCCGCCGTGCGCCCGCACCGGCCCCTGCCCTCCGGCCGCATCCGCCCCGGCGCCGCCCTCGCCGCCGCGGGCGCCCTGTCCGCGGCCGGCCTCGCCCTCGCGGCCTGCGCCGGGCGCCGCACCCTCGCCCTGGCCGTCCCGCTGACCGCCACCGTCTGGGCCTACGACCTGGGCCTCAAACACACCCCCGCAGGCCCGCCGGCGATGGCCACCGCCCGCGCACTGGACCTGCTCCTGGGCGCGGCCGCCACCACCGGCACCCCCCGCCCCGCCCTCGCCCCGGCCACGGTCCTGGCCGCCCACACCCTGACCGTCACCCTCGTCTCCCGCCGCGAGGCCGAAGGAGGCTCCAGCGCCGCCCCCCTCGCCGCCCTCGCCGCGGCCGGCGCCCTCACCGCCGTCCTCGCCGGCCGCCGCCCCACCGGCACCCTCCTGGGCCGCCACCGGCCCACCCCGGCCCCCGCCGACGCCCTGCCCACCGCCCTGGCCGCCTCCTACGCCACCGCCTACGCCCGCCCCCTGGCCCACGCCGTCCTCAACCCCTCCCCCCAGCTCACCCAGCGGGCCGTCGGCGGCGGCATCCGCGCCACCATCGCCGTCCAGGGCGCCCTCGCCGCCCGGGCCGGCGCGCCCGCGACCGCCGTGCTCACCGCCGCGCTCGCCCCCCTGGCCGCCCGCCTGGCCCGCAAGGTGAGCACCACATGAGCCGGCCGCGCCTGGGCTACGGCACCAACGGGCTGACCGACCTGCGCCTGGACGACGCCCTGACCCTGCTGGCCGACCTCGGCTACGACGGCGTCGGCCTGACCCTCGACCACATGCACCTCGACCCGCTCGCGCCCGGCCTGGCCGCCCGCACCCGCCGGCTCGCCCACCGCCTCGACACGCTCGGCCTGTCCGTCACCGTCGAGACCGGCGCCCGCTACGTCCTCGACCCCCGCCGCAAACACGGCCCCACCCTGCTCGACGCCGACCCCGACGACCGCTTCGCCCGCATCCGCCTGCTGATCCGCGCCGTGCGCGTCGCCGCCGACCTGGGCGCCCACGCCGTGCACTGCTTCAGCGGCATCACCCCGCCGGGCACGGACGAGGACACCGCCTGGCAACGCCTGGCCGATGCCCTCGGCCCGGTCCTGGAGGCCGCCGAGGACACGGGCGTGCCCCTCGCGGTGGAGCCCGAACCCGGCCACCTGCTGGCCACCCTCGCCGGCTTCCACCACCTGCGCCGTCTCCTGGGCGACCCCGCACCCCTCGGTCTGACCCTGGACATCGGGCACTGCCAGTGCCTGGAGCCCCTTTCGCCCGCCGACTGCGTGCGCGAGGCCGCCCCCTGGCTGCGGCACGTGCAGATCGAGGACATGCGCCGCGGCGTCCACGAACACCTGCCCTTCGGCGACGGCGAGATCGACTTCCCGCCCGTCCTCCACGCCCTCGCCGACACCGGCTACCAGGGCCTGACCGTCGTCGAACTGCCCCGCCACTCCCACGCGGGACCCGAACTGGCCGCGCAGTCACTGCGGTTCCTGCGCGACGGAGGAACACGATGACCCTCCAGCCCACCACCCCTAAGGCGGGCCCGCCCCCGCACCTCACCGGCCTCGGCGCCGAAGCACACCACTGGCTGAGCGCCGCCCACGCCGCCGCCACCGCACAAGATGCCCGCTGGGAACTGCACTTCGCCGAAGCCGGCCGCCGCTGCGGCCCCGCCCACGCCGACTCCGCCCGCGTCCTGCTGCTGACCGCGGCCCGCCCCCACCCGGCGACCCTGACCCGGCTCTACCGGCAGGGAACAGCCCCCGAGCGGCGCGCCGTCCTGCTCGCCCTGCACCCCCTGCACTGCGACCCCGCCGTCGGCCTGCCCCTGGTGGAAGACGCCCTGCGCACCAACGACACCACCCTGTTCACGGCAGCCCTCGGCCCCTACACCGCCCGCCACCTCGACGCCCACCAGTGGCGGCACGCCGTACTGAAGTGCCTGTTCACCGACGTGCCCGTGACCCGGATCGACGGCCTCGCCGCCCGCGCCCGCGGGGATGCGGAACTGGCCCGCATGCTGCGCGCCCACGCCGCCGAACGCACCGCCGCCCACCGCGAGATCCCCGCCGGCCTCCCGCACGTGCTCGCCCTGACCCAGGAGCAGTGACCTTGCGCATCTTCGACCCGCACATCCACATGACCTCCCGCACCACCGACGACTACGAGGCCATGTACGCCGCCGGTGTCCGGGCCGTCGTCGAGCCGTCCTTCTGGCTCGGCCAGCCCCGCACCTCGCCCGCCTCCTTCCGTGACTACTTCGACGCCCTGCTGGGCTGGGAGCCCTTCCGCGCCGCCCAGTACGGCATCGCCCACCACTGCACGATCGCGCTCAATCCCAAGGAGGCCAACGACCCGCGCTGCCTGCCGGTCCTGGACGACCTGCCCCGCTACCTCGTCAAGGACCGGGTGGTGGCGGTCGGTGAGATCGGCTACGACTCGATGACGCCGGCCGAGGACACCGCCCTGGAGCAGCAGCTCCAGCTGGCCGCCGACCACGGCCTGCCCGCCCTCGTGCACACCCCCCACCGCGACAAGCTCGCCGGCCTCCACCGCACCCTCGACGTGGTCCGGGGGTCCGCGCTGCCCACCGACCGGGTGCTCGTCGACCACCTGAACGAGACCACCGTCAAGGCCGCCAAGGACAGCGGGGCCTGGCTCGGCTTCTCCGTCTACCCCGACACCAAGATGGACGAGGACCGCATGGTCGCCGTGCTGGGGGAGTACGGACCCGACAAGGTCCTGGTCAACTCCGCCGCCGACTGGGGCAGGAGCGACCCGCTCAAGACCCGCAGGGTCGGCGACGCCATGCTGCGCGCCGGCTTCACCGAGGACGACGTGGACCGGGTGCTGTGGCGCAACCCCGTCGCCTTCTACGGCCTCAGCGGACGCCTCGAACTCGGCGTCGCGGACACCGGCACCACCCACGAGGGCAACTCCGTCCTGCGCGGCGCCCCCGCCACCGAACCGCTCCCCGCAGGCGCGTGACCCGTGCGCTTCCGGCACCCCGACGGGTCCACCGTCCATCTCGCCTACTGCACCAACGTGCATCCCGCCGAGACCCTCGAGGGGGTGCTGGCCCAGCTGCGGGAGCACTGCGAGCCGGTCCGGCGCAGGCTGGGCCGCGACCGGCTGGGCATCGGTCTGTGGCTGGCCCGTGACGCCGCCCACGCCCTGGTCACCGACCCCGCGGCCCTGCGCGCCCTGCGCGGCGAGCTGGAGCGGCGGGGACTGGAGGTCGTCACCCTCAACGGCTTCCCCTACGAGGGATTCGGCGCGGAGGAGGTCAAGTACCGTGTCTACACGCCGGACTGGGCCGACCCCGAGCGCCTGGAGCACACGACATCGCTGGCGCGGGTCCTGGCGGGGCTGCTGCCCGACGACGTCACCGAGGGCACCATCTCCACGCTGCCGCTGGCCTGGCGCACCGCCTACGGCCAGGCCCGCGCCGACCAGGCCCGCGCCGCGCTGCTCACCCTCGCCGAACGCCTCGACGCCCTGGAGGAGCTGACCGGCCGCTCGGTGCGCATCGGCCTGGAACCCGAGCCGGGCTGCGTGGTGGAGACCACCCGTGACGCGATCGCGCCGCTGACCGCCGTCGGCCACGACCGCATCGGTGTCTGTGTCGACACCTGCCACCTGGCCACCTCCTTCGAGGACCCGGACACCGCCCTGGACGCCCTGACCGCCGCCCGCATCCCGGTCGTCAAGTCCCAGCTGTCCGCCGCCCTGCACGCCGAGCAGCCCGCCCTTCCCGAAGTCCGCCGGGCACTCGCCGCCTTCGCGGAGCCGCGGTTCCTGCACCAGACCCGCACCACCACCCCCAGCGGCGCCCTGCACGGCACCGACGACCTCGACGAGGCCCTCGCGGGTGACGCACTGCCGAACGCCGGACCCTGGCGCGCCCACTTCCACGTCCCCCTCCACGCGGCCCCCGCCCCGCCGCTGACCTCGACGACGGAGGTCCTCAAAGCCGTGCTGGCCCGCCTGGTGGGCGGCCCGCACCCCCTCACCCGGCATCTCGAGGTGGAGACCTACACCTGGCAGGCCCTCCCGCCCGAGCTGCGGCCCCGCGCCCGCGCGCAGCTCACCGACGGTATCGCCGCCGAGCTGACCCTGGCCCGCGACCTGCTGACCGACCTCGGCCTGAAGGAACTGCCATGACCGATCCTCTCCAGACCGATGCCGGCCGCGATGGTCGCCCGACCCCGCTCCTCGTCCTGGACGTCGTGGGCCTCACCCCCCGCCTGCTGGACCACATGCCCCACCTCAAGCAACTCGCCCAGGCCGGCTCCCGCGCCCCCCTCGGCACCGTCCTGCCGGCGGTGACGTGTGCCGCCCAGTCGACGTTTTTGACCGGCACGCACCCTGCCGAGCACGGCATCGTCGGCAACGGCTGGTACTTCCGCGAGCTCGGCGATGTCCTGCTGTGGCGCCAGCACAACGGCCTGGTCGCCGGCGACAAACTCTGGGACGCCGCCCGCCGCGCCCACCCCGGCTACACCGTCGCCAACATCTGCTGGTGGTACGCGATGGGCGCCGACACCGACTTCACCGTCACCCCCCGCCCCGTCTACTACGCCGACGGCCGCAAGGAACCCGACTGCTACACCCGGCCCCCCGCCCTGCACGACGAACTCACCGGCAAACTCGGCACCTTCCCCCTCTTCCACTTCTGGGGACCGGGCGCCGACCTCGTCTCCAGCCAGTGGATCATCGACGCCACCCGCCACATCATGGCCACCCGCCACCCCGACCTCACCCTCACCTACCTGCCCCACCTCGACTACGACCTCCAGCGCTACGGCCCCCACGACGCCCGCTCCCTGAAAGCCGCCGCCGACCTCGACGCCGCCCTCGCCCCGCTGCTGGACGACGCCCGCGCCCAGCAACGCACCGTGGTGGTGCTGTCCGAGTACGGCATCACCCCCGTCACCCGGCCCGTCGACATCAACCGCGCCCTGCGCCGGGCGGGGCTGCTGGAGGTCCACACCCAGGACGGTATGGAATACCTCGACCCGATGGCCTCCCGCGCCTTCGCCGTCGCCGACCACCAGATCGCCCACGTCTACGTCCGCCGCCCCGAAGACCTCGACGCCACCCGCGCCGCCCTGACCGGCCTGCCCGGCATCGAGCAGCTCCTGGACGACGAGGGCAAGAAGGCCCACCACCTCGACCACCCCCGCGCGGGCGAACTCGTCGCCGTCGCCGAGCCCGACGCCTGGTTCACGTACTACTACTGGCTCGACGACCGGCGTGCGCCCGACTTCGCGCAGCTCGTCGAGATCCACCGCAAACCCGGCTACGACCCCGTCGAGCTGTTCATGGACCCCCACGACCCCTACGTCAAGGTCAAAGCCGCCGGCGCCCTGGCCCGCAAGAAACTCGGCATGCGCTACCGCATGGCCGTCGTCCCCCTGGACCCCGCACCCATCCGCGGCAGCCACGGCCGCCTCCCCGCCGGCGACGACGACGGACCACTCCTGCTGTGCTCCACCCCCCACGCCCTCGGCGACCGCGTCGCGGCCACCGAAGTGAAACAACTCCTCCTCCAGCTCGCCGGAATCGGCTGACACACCACCACCTTCGGCCCGAGCGGCTCGACCCGGTTCCCATCACCGCTCAGGGCCCGGTCGAGAAGGCCGAACGACCATCTGAGGCATCCCGGTTGTGGCCAGAAGACTCACCCAAAGGGGTTCGAGCTCATGAAAAAAATCGCTTCGCCGGCCGCGCTGTCCGGGCGCGCCGAGCGGATCGCCCAGCGCGACCGTTCCGACGCCTGGAAGAAGCCGCCGCGGCGCATCGAGAAGTCCGAGTGCATCACGTGCGACACGTGCCTGCGCAGCTGCCCCGCTGAGTTCGGTGCCATCTTCGACCGCGGCCTGGACGTAGTGATCATCCCCGAGCTGTGCTCGGGCTGCCCCGCCTGCGTGCTGGAGTGCCCCGTGGACTGCATCTACGTCGACGAGGACTGGACGCCGACCGACGACGCCATGTGGAACCACATCGAGCTCACCGCAAAGGGTGCGTGATGAATGCCTTGCCCGAGCGCGGGGAGTCCCGCCGTGCCGCCAACGCCCGCAAGCGGGTCAGCCGCCGGCCCAGCCGTCTCGGCCTGGTCGCGGGAGCCACACTCAAGCCCGACCGGGTACGGGAGGCCGACGCCGGCTTCCCGGGCCTGCTCAAGCGGGCCTGGCAGCGTGCCGAAGAGGCCGATGACCTGCGGTCGTTCGTCGAGGTGCTGCTGACCCTGGACGGCCACGTACCGGCCGACGTCCAGCTGCGGGCGCTCAGCGCGCCCGAGGAGGCGGCGCTGGCCACCCTGTGCGGCCTGACCTGGCGCACCCAGGAGACCACCACCACCGCCGCGGATGCGGGCGCGGACGGCGACGGCGGCCCGGAGCCCGTCTTCCTCGGCGAGATCGCCCTGGCCACCAGCGGCCGTGTCGTCCTGCGCGTCCCCTCCCAGGCGCCGCTCAAGGCCGACCAGCTGGTGGGCGGCGTACGCCGCGTGCCCTGGACCCAGGCCGACCTCGACGGCTACCGGGAGTATCTGCGCCGCGCCGAGGTGCGGGTGGCCGAGACCGTCGCCGACTGCCGCCGCTGGCTGGACGCCCAAGGGCCCCAGGGCCGTGACGCGCTGCTGGAGCAGGCCAAGGAGGCGGCGCTGCGCACCGCGCCGTTCGTGCTCTACCAGCAGGGCAGGCAGTACACGAACTTCCGCGACCACAACACCCTCACCGGCAAGACGCTGTGGCCGGGCCACCCCGACTGCGCCCTGAGCAGCCTGCAGGGCCTGCCGCTGGAACTGTGGTCCGACCACGACGCGCAGCTGCTGGTCTGCCTCACCCTGCTCGTCCGCTCGGCCGGCCCCGGCCGCGTCGAGGAGGCCAACGGCACCCAGCTCACCGTCGACCACCTCGCCCACATGCTGGAACGCATCCGGCTCGGCTACAACGCCGCCCTGGGCCGTGAGCAGGTGCCGCCCGCCGCCTCCACGTCGGTGGCCGACCTCAACGACCTGGCCGTCGCCCTGCGCACGCACCGGGCGGAGGTCGCCGGCCACGCCCAGCTCTACCGCGAGATCCACGGCGCCCTCATGCACAAGATCGAGAAGGTGGCCCGGCCCTACGCCGATGCGGCCAGGGCCCGCGAGGATGCGGTGGTGGCCCGGCTCACCGACCGGCTGCCGCTGACCGGTGACACCCTTCAGGAACTGGGCCGGGAACTGGCCGCCGCCCCGCACTGGCTCGCCGCCCCGCACGGCGACTTCGCGACCGGACTGGAAGCGCTGGTGTACGCCTCGGCCGGCGCCGCCACCGAGGCGTTCGACGCCGACTTCGCGATGAGCCGCGGCATGCGCTCCCTGCCCGACCTGATCAGCGCGCTGCGCGAGGAGCGGTGGGCGGAGATCTGCGACTGGGAGATCACCCGCTTCTTCTGCTGCGTGGTGCCCGACCCGTCCGCCGCCCGGCACTTCGGCGGCTCCACCGCCGCCCTCGCCGACGCCGCCTGGGCGATGTCCTCGCGCATGCAGTACAACTCCTGGCACTTCATCGCCGGGAACCTGCCCAAGGGCCCCGAGGTCGTCGACCGCGACCACTTCGTGCCGCCCACCATCCCCGACGTCGCCTTCTACTCCGACCAGCACCACCACGGGCACGTCAACAACAACGTGCGGTTCTCCATCCGGTCGCCGCAGTCCGTCGTGGTGGACGGCCGCCGCTTCAACGGCTTCGTCGACCTGCGGCTGCTGCGCTGCGACGGCACCCCCTTCGACGAGCAGGACCTGCTCGCCGCACACCGGGTGTCCGCGTTCACCGCACAGGCCACCGGCCTGGCCGCCGAACTGGCCGCGGCGGGCGAGGAAGTGGAGGTCACCGCCTTCGACTCCCCGTGGCACTGGTCGGCCGTCACCGGCCAGGACAAGCCCGCCAGCCGCGCGTCCTGACCGCACCCCCCCAGCCGCCCGGCGGGTCCTTCCCCCGCCCCGCCGGGCACACGGCCACCCCAGCACCGTCCGCAGCGCCCCTGGACGCCCCCAGGCAGTACAGGAGCAGAAGGGAGTGAGCGATGACCGCCCGCGGCATCCGCCGGACCAAGGAGCTGCTGTCCCGCCGGGAGCTCACCGCCGTCGAACACGTCCACCAGGTGCTGTCGGCCATCCGCGAGCGGGACCACCTGGACGCGTACGTGGCCGTCGCGGGCGACGAGGCGCTGAAGGCGGCCGAACACGCGGACGCCCTGATCCGCGAACGCGGCCGCGAGGCCTGGTGGGACCTGCCCCTGCTGGGCGTGACGGTCTCCGTCAAGGACCTGCTGCAGACCCGCGACCTGCCCACCACGCGAGGCTCCCTGCTGCCCAACACCCGGCCCGCGCAGGACGCCCCGGCCGTGGCCCGGCTGCGCGCGGCCGGCGCGATCGTCGTCGGCAAGACCAGCACCTCCGAGTTCGGCTGGAGCGCCTCCACCGTGGGCCGCGTCGCCCCGCCCACCCGCAACCCCTACGACCCGCGCCTGACCGCCGGCGGCTCCAGCGGCGGAGCCGCCGCCGCCGTCGCGGCCGGCCTGTGCGAGGGCGCGCTGGGCACCGACGGCTCCGGATCGATCCGCATCCCCGCCGCGTTCTGCGGCGTCGTCGGCTACAAGCCCTCCTACGGCCGCGTGCCCTACTACCCCAACGGTGCCGACCGCCTCGCCCACCAGGGCCCCCTCGCCGCCTCCGTCGCCGACGCCGCGCTGCTCGGCCAGGTCATCGCCGGCCCCCACCCCACCGACCCCGACTCCGGTCTCGGCTCGCTGGACTCCCCGCGCGACGTGCGCTCCCTGCGCATCGGCTGGATCGAGTACGAGGGCACCGACCCGGAGATCCGCCGCGTCACCGACACCGCCCGCGACATCCTCCTGGACGAAGGCCACCACGTCGACGAGGTCGAGGTGCGCTGCAACAACCTCTACCCGGCCGTCGTCGACATCCTCGCCGCCAACGAGGCGGCCGGCACCAGCCCCCAGGACGAGCACCTCATCGACCCCGGCCGCCTGCACGTCGTACGCCACGGCCGCACCCTCAGCGGCGTCGCCGTGATCCAGGCCGAGGAGATCCGCCAGAACCTGCGCGCCACCCTGCGCTCGGTCATGGACAACTACGACCTGCTCGCCATGGCCACCGTGCCCGTCGAGCCGTTCGAGGCCGACGCCATCGGCCCCCAGTGGGCCGCCGACGCCCGCGACCTGCTGTGGCTCGCCTGGGCGCCCGCCTCCTACCCGTACAACATGACCGGCCAGCCCGCCGCGTCCCTGCCCGCCGGCCTGACCTCCGCCGGACTGCCGGCCGGGGTGCAGCTCGTCGGCCCGGTCGGCGCCGACGACCTCGTTCTGACCGTGGCCCGCCGCCTGGAGGCGATGCTGGCGCCGCTGCCGCACCCGCCCACCGACCACCTCACCCCCGCTTCCACCGGTACCACCGGCGAAAGGACGTCCTGAACCATGTATGCCCGGTCATGGTCCACGCCCGCCCGCGAAGGCAGCGTCGGGCGCCCGTCCTTCGTCACCGACCACGGACTGTGGGACGAGGAGCGCCTCGCCGCCGCCGAACGCGTCGAAGCCGCCCTCGACGACGTCGACTACGTCCGCCTCGTCTTCGGCGACCCGCACGGACTGGCCCGCTCCAAGACCCTCACCACCGACGCCTTCCGCACCGTGCTGCGCAACGGCATGAACTTCAGCCCCGGCCCGTTCCTCTTCGACACCGGACACGCCGTCGCCGTCGACTTCCTGGGCGAGCACGGCATCGGCGTCGACGAGATCTCCGGCGCGGGCAACTTCCTCCTCGTGCCCGACCCGGTCACCTTCCAGGTGCTGCCCGGACGCGGCCCGCGCACCGCCTGGGTCCTGGGCGACGAGTACCTGCGCGACGGCACCCCCCACCCGCTGTCCTCCCGGGCCGTGCTGCGCCGCGTCCTGGAGCGGTACACCGCCCTGGGCCTGGAACCCGCGCTGGGCCTGGAGGTCGAGTGGTACCTCACCCGCCGCCTGGACGACGAACCCGGCAACCAGGGCAACGGCTTCGGACTCCAGGGCCAGGCCCCGCGCGTGGCCGCGGTCAACGCCGGCTACCAGTTCAACCTCGACGCCGCCTACGACACCGTCGCCCCCATCACCGGCCCGCTCGGCCTGTACCTGCAAAAGCTCGGCCTGCCCCTGCGCTCGCTGGAACACGAGTCCGGCCCCGGCCAGGTCGAGACCACCTTCAGCCCGATGTCGGCCCTGGACACGGCCGACGCGATGCTCCTCTTCCGCACCGTCACCAAGCGGTACTGCGCCCGCCGCGGCCACCACGCCTCCTTCATGTCCCAGCCGCAGCTGGAGGCCGCCGACCCCAGCGGCTGGCACCTGAACCAGTCCGTCGTGGACACCGCCACCGGCCGCAACCTCTTCAGCGCCGAAGGCCTGTCCGGCGGCCTGTCACCCAGCGGAAAGTCCTACGCCGAAGGACTGCTGACCTGGGCACGCGAACTGTTCCTGCTGTCCGTGCCCACCGTCAACGGCTACCGGCGCCTGGCCGCCGAACACGCCCTCGCACCCACCCGCCTGGGCTGGAGCTTCGAGGACCGCACCGCGATGCTGCGGGTCGTGGGCAACGGAGCGGGCGCCCACATCGAGAACCGGATGGGCGAGCCCTGCGCCAACCCCTACCTGAACATCGCCGCCCAGCTGTTCGCCGGACTCGAGGGCCTGCAGGCACAGCCCACCGACCCCGGCCCCGCCGCTCCCGCCGGCCCGCCCCAGCCGCAGACCGTGCCCCAGTCCCTGGAGGAGGCCCTGGACGCCTTCCGCGCCGGCCGCGCCGCCCGGCTCCTGGGAGCACCCCTGGCCGCCTGCATGACCAAGCTCAAGGAGAGCGAACTGCGGCGCTACACCGCCTGGAGCAGCGAACACCCGCCCGTGCCCGGACAGGTCACCGACTGGGAGCAGCGTGAGTACTTCGGCGCGTACTGACCCCCCGGGCGCCCGCGACACCACCCCCCTGGTGTCCCGGGCGCCCGGCCCGCTCCCGTCCACCCCTCCTCCCTCGACGAAGGCCCACCGATGATTCCTCGCTACACGCTGCCCGAGATGGCGGACCTGTTCGCGGACCAGTCCCGCTACGCGACCTGGGTCAAGGTCGAGATCCTCGCCTCCGAGGCACAGGCCCGCCTGGGCCTGGTCCCCGAGCGGGCCGTGCAGGACATGCGCCGCGCCCGGGTGCCGCTGGCCGCACGCGTCGCCGAGATCGAGAAGGAACGCGACCACGAGGTCCTGTCCTTCCTCGCCGCCTACTGCGAGGACATCCCCGAGGACTCCGCCCGCTGGGTCCACCACGGCATGACCAGCTACGACCTCGTCGACACCGCCCTGGGCCACACCCTGGCCCGCGCCACCGACCTGCTCCTGGCCGCCGCCCGCCGCCTGCGCACCACCCTGGTCACCCGCGCCCTGGAGCACTGGGACACCGCCATGGTGGGCCGCACCCACGGCGTCCACGCCGAACCCACCACCTTCGGCCACAAACTCGGCGTCCACGCCTTCGCCGTCCACCGCTCCCTGGCCCGGCTCACCGCCGCCCGCGAAGCCGTCGCCGTGGGCACCGTCTCCGGCTCCGTGGGCACCTACGCCCTCATCGACCCCGCCGTCGAACGCCACGTCTGCGACGCCCTGGGCCTGGGCATCGAACCGGTGCCCAGCCAGGTCGTCGCCCGCGACCGGCACGCCCAGCTGATGCAGGCCGTCGCCGCGCTGGGCGCCTGCATCGAACAGATCGCCCTCGAACTGCGGCTGCTGCAGCGCACCGAGGTCCGCGAGGTCGAAGAACACCGCACCGGCGCCTACCAGGGCTCCAGCGCCATGCCCCACAAACGCAACCCCACCACCAGCGAGCGGCTGTGCGGACTGGCCCGGCTGCTGCGCGGCTACGCCGACACCGCCCTGGAGAACGTCGCCCTGTGGCACGAACGCGACCTCGCCCACCAGTCCGTGGAACGCGTCATCCTGCCCGACAGCCTGTCCGTGGGACACTTCCAGACGGTCGCGGCCACCGACCTGATCGACACCCTCACCGTGCACCCCGACCGGATGCGCGCCCACATCGACACCACCGACGGCCTCGTCCACAGCTCCCGGGTCCTGGCCGACCTCCTCACCCGCGGGGTGGAACGCGAGCACGCCTACCGTTCGGTGCAGGCCGCCGCCACCCACACCCTCACCACCGGCGAGCACTTCGCCACCGGCCTGGCCCGCCAGGGCATCGACCCCGGAAGCCTCGAGGCCGAACGCTTCCTCACCCGACACGACGTGATCCGCACCCGATTGGAGACCCTCCGTGAACTGGACGACTGAGCGGACCGAAGGCAAGGACCTGGACCTGGACGAGGTGCTCGCCGTCTACCGCTCGTCCGGACTGGGCCAGCGGCGGCCCGTGGAGGACCGCGACCGCATGGCCGCGATGCTCGCCGGCGCCAACCTCGTCCTGGTCGCCCGCGACACCGACGGCACCCTGCTCGGCATCGCCCGCAGCATCTCCGACTTCTCCTACGTCACCTACCTGTCCGACATCGCCGTCACCGGCCGCCTCCAGCGCTCCGGCATCGGCCGCGCCCTGATCGACGCCACCCGCAAGGAAGCCCCCACCGCGAAGATCGTGCTGCTGTCGGCGCCCGCGGCCACCGACTACTACCCCCACATCGGCTTCACCCGCCACAACTCCGCCTGGGTCCTCAACCCGTGACCCCCGCCCGGCACCCCGGCCGCCCCTCGACGCGCTCCGGGCCGGGGCTGTACCGGGGCTCGACCACCGGTTTGTAGCGTCCAGGTGGGGTGTACGACAGGGACCGGACCCCCGGGTCCGGTCCCTCGCGCCCCGCCCACGGACGTGCATGACCTTTGGGGGAGGCATGAGCCAGATGTCGCTACCGACGCTGCCGGACCTGCGGACACCCGCGGCGCAGCTGATCCGGCTGGTCCAGGACGGCGCGGCGCCCGCCGCCCCGGCCCCCGGCGGCCGCCGCATCCTCGTCGTGGACGCCGACGTCGACCCCGCCGACTCCCTGGTGACCCAGCTGCGCCGCTACGGCCACGAGCCCCTCGCCGTGCAGTGCGGCAGCCAGGCCCTGCAGGCCCACGCCGACGCCGACCTGGTGCTGCTCGCCCTGGAGCTGCCCGACCTGGACGGGCTGGAGGTGTGCCGCGCCATCCGCGCCGTCAGCCGGGTCCCCGTCGTCATCGTCACCGCCCGCCAGTCCGAACTGGACTGCGTCCTGGGTCTGCAGGCCGGCGCCGACGACTACGTGACCAAGCCCTACGGGCTGCGCGAACTGATGGCCCGCATCGAAGCCGTCATGCGCCGCGCCCACTGGCAGCCGGCCGCCCGCAGGTACATCCGCCGCGGGCGCCTGCACATCGACGTCAACTCCCGCGAGGTCACCGTGGACGGCAGCGGGATACCGCTGACCCGCAAGGAGTTCGATCTGCTGTGTCTGCTCGCCTCGCACCCCGACACCGTCATCCCGCGCAAACAGCTCCTCAAGCAGGTCTGGGGCGACTCCTGGTCCCAGCGCACCGTCGACACCCACGTCAGCAGCCTGCGCGGCAAACTCGGCGGCAGCGGATGGATCGTCACCGTCCGCGGCGTCGGCTTCAAACTGGGCGCCGGATAACCACCGCCGCCCTGGGGCCCACCGGCCGGGGGACACGGTGACCACCTTCGACGACACCTCCGCCGTAGCCGCCCACGGACCGGCGGCCCGCCGCTCCTCCGTACGCGTACTGCTCGTCCCGCTGATCCTCGCGATAATGCTCTCCCAGCTCGACAACATGATCGTCGCCACCGCCCTGCCCACCGTCACCGCCGAACTCGGCGGCCTGGAACACGTCTCCTGGGTGGTCACCGCCTACACCCTGGCCACCGCCGCCTCCACCCCCCTGTGGGGCCGCCTGGGCGACACCCGGGGCCGCAAGGGCGTCCTGCTCGCCGCGATCACCGTCTTCCTCATCGGCTCCGCACTCAGCGGAGCCGCCCAGAGCATGGGCCAGCTGATCGGCTTCCGCGCCCTGCAGGGACTGGGCGCCGGCGGCCTGATGGCCGGCGTCATGGCGACCGTGGCGGAACTGGTCCCGCCCCGCGAACGCGGCCGCTACCAGGGCATGATCTCCGCGGCGATGGCGATCGCGATGATCGGCGGCCCACTGGCCGGCGGCGCGGTCACCGACCACCTCGGCTGGCGCTGGGCGTTCTACCTCAACCTGCCCCTGGGCCTGCTCGCCCTGACGATGATCTGGCTGCTGCTGCGGCTGCCCGAACGCCGCTCCACCGCCCGCCTGGACCACCTGGGCGCCGCCCTGCTGATGACCGGCATCACCGCGGCCGTCCTCCTCACCACCTGGGGCGGCACCCGCTACGCCTGGGACTCGGCCCCCACCCTCGCCCTCGGCGCGACGGCCGGCGCCGCCCTGTGGGCCTTCATCCGCCGCCAGCACCGCACCGCCCACCCGATCATGCCCCCGCACATGTTCCGCGTCCGCAACTTCACCCTGATGTCCGTGATCGGCTTCCTGACCGGCTTCGTGCTCTTCGGCGCCCTGCTGTTCCTGCCGCTGTACCAGCAGGCCGTCCAGGGCGCCTCGGCGACCAACTCCGGACTGCTGCTCCTGCCGATGCTGGCCGCGATGATCGCCACCTCGCTGGCGGCGGGCCGCACCGCCACGGTCAGCGGCCGCTACAAGATGTTCCCGGTGGCCGGCGGCGCCCTGCTCACCGCCGGCACCTGGCTGCTGTCACGGATGGACACCACCACCTCCCGGCCCACCGCCGCCCTGTACATGGCGGTGCTCGGCGCGGGACTGGGCTTCCTCACCCAGATCGTCACCGTCGTCGCGCAGAACAGCGTCGAGGCACACGACCTGGGCGCCGCGTCCGCGGCCATCACCCTCTTCCGCACCCTGGGCAGCTGCCTGGGCGTCGCGGTCATGGGCACCCTGTTCAACCGCGAGGTGCAGCGGGTGATGGCCGAACGCGCCCCCGGCCGCCCCGCCCTGGACAACGCCCAGCTGGACGCGGCCGGCCTGGCCCGCCTGGAACCCGCCCTCCACGAGGCCTACCGCCACGCGACCGCCGCCGGCACCCACGCCGCGTTCGTGCTCAGCGCCCTCGCCGGGATGGCCGTGTGCGCCGCCGCGCTGCTCGTACGGGAGGTCGCCCTGCGCAGGACCGCACAGCCCACCGGCCGGCCCGCCCGCCCGCAACCCGACGGGAGCCGCTGAGCGGGACCGGCCCCTCAAGCGGTCCTCGAGCCCCACCGCCCTGGCGGGAAGAGCCTCCAGCATTCCTCAAGGCCCCTTCGTCCGCGCTCCTGTGTACTGGCCGCGGCCCACGGGACCCCCCACCGGAATCCGTGTCCGGCCATGGCCTGCCCCTGCGAAACGGGAGTTTCCATGAGCGATCCGGCGCAGAGCCCGGGCGCCCGCATGTACGAGGAGTTCGTCGCCATCCACGCGGTGCTGCGGCGCGGCACGCGCCTGGTGGTGGACGCCTACGAACGCCTCGCCGACGGCCACGCCGTCGACACCGCGACGCTGGCCGAGGCCGGCAGGTGGCTGCTCGCCTTCACCCACGCCCACCACAAGGCGGAGGACGACCTGTTCTGGCCCGTGCTCCAGGGGCTGTATCCCGACGCGCACGCACAGCTCAAGGAGCTGTCCGAGGACCACGCGGTCCTCGACGGAAGGCTGAACGCCCTGGAAAGGGCCGTCGAGGACCTCGCGACGGCCACGACGGCAGGGCGGGCCACCGCCGGGACGGACGGCGCCCACGAGGGCGCCGAGGCCGCCCGGCAGGTCCACCAGGTGCTCGACGCGCACCTGAGGGCCGAGGAGGCCGTGGTGGAGGACCTGTTCCCGCAGGTTCCCGCCGACGACATCGACCGGCTGCGCGAGGCGTTCATCCAGGGCTCCCCCCGCTTCGGTGTGCACTTCCTGTTCGGGCTGCTCGACGACCCCGAACCGGCCCGCGGCCGGGACCTGCTGATCGAGAACTTCCCGCCGCAGCTGCGTGCCGCCGCACCCCAGATGACCGGCCGCTACGAGGACAGCAAGCAGGGACTGCGGGGTGGGCCCGCAGGAATTTCCAGCTGACCGGTCACATCCACCGGTCCCCGTTCGTCAAAGCACCGACGGACGCCCACTCCGGCCGCCGGGACCATCCCCGGCGGCTGTCCCAGCGGCTCCCACCAGCACCGCTCTGGCGGGTGGAACCGCGTTCGATGACCCGATCCTGCACCTTTTTGAGGAGTAATCGATGGCTGCCTCCGACGCCACCACGGCCCGGTCAGCACCAGGGGCGGGCCTCAGCCCCGGGCTGATCCTGGCATTCGTCTGCATGGGCCAGTTCATGGTCTTCACCGATGTGTCGATCGTGAACCTCGCCCTGCCGTCCATCCAGGAGGGCCTCGGCATGTCCGAGGTCAGCCTGAACTACATCGTCACGGCCTACGCGACCGTCCTGGGCGGCTTCCTGCTGCTGGGCGGGCGCCTGGCGGACACCTTCGGCCGCCGCCGGCTCATCCAGGTCGGCTTCGTCATCTTCGCCCTGGCGTCGCTGACCTCCGGCCTCGCCGACAGCGGCACGATGCTCATCGCCTCCCGCGCCGTCCAGGGCTTCGGCGCGGCACTGATCACCCCCGCCGCCCTGGCGATCCTGACCAACACCTTCGCCGAGGGCCCCGAGCGCAACAAGGCGCTGGGCGTGTGGGGCTCGCTGTCCGGTATCGCCTCCATCGTCGGCGTGATCCTCGGCGGCGTCCTCGCCGACACCTGGGGCTGGGAGTGGATCTTCTGGATCAACGTGCCGATCGGCCTGACCGCCGCCGTCCTGGCGCCGCGCATCCTGCCCGAGAGCAAGGCCGAGGACCGCGGCAAGTTCGACACCGTCGGAGCGGTCACCCTCACCGCCGGCCTGCTGCTGCTGATCTTCACCCTCGGTGAGGCCACCACCGTCGGCTGGGACACCTTCCGCACCATCGGCTCGCTGGTCGGCGTCGTCGCCCTGCTGACGGCCTTCGTCGTCATCGAGGCCAAGGTCGCCTCGCCGATGATGCCGCTGCGCATCTTCCGGCTGAAGACCATGCGGGTCGCCAACATCTCCGCCGTGCTGGTCTTCGGCACCTTCGGCTCGCTGTTCTTCTTCGCCAGCCTCTTCATGCAGCAGGCGTTCGGCTACTCGCCCCTCAAGGCGGGCTTCGCCTACGTCCCGCTCGCCTTCTCCGTCGCGGCCGGCGCGGGCATCGCCTCGGCCATGGTCACCAAGATGGCGGCCCGCCCGGTCGTGATGATGGGCCTCACGCTCACCGTCGCCGGTCTGCTGCTGATGTGGCGGGCCCCCGCCGACGGCAGCTACGCCGTCGACCTGCTCGCCCCCTTCATCCTGCTCGGCCTCGGCTGCGGCATGGTCTTCGTAACCCTGCAGATCGCCGCGTTCGTCGGCGTCACCGACGAGGACGCGGGCGTCGGCGCCGGCCTGATCAACACCAGCCAGGAAGCCGGCGGCGCGCTCGGCCTGGCCGTCGTGGCGACCATCGCCTACAGCGGCATGAGCTCCGAGATGGCCGCGACCGGCGGCAACCCCGACCTGATCACCGAGGTCCACGAGGCCGCCAACCACGACGCGTTCCTCTCCGGCGCCCTGCTCGGCACGGTCGCGCTGCTGGTGGTGACCTTCATGATGCCCCGCGGCAAGCAGTCCATGAGCTCGGGCCCGGCCGAGGCCGGCGAGGGCCCCGCCCTGGTGAAGGCCGACGCGGAGAAGTAACCCCACCCACCGGGCCGCACCAAGGCCCCCAGACACGGCCCCGCCGGCCATCCCCCGAACCGGCGGGGCCGTCCCACGCCCCGGTACCGCCCCACACCCGGGCACCGCCCCGCACCCCGGCACCGCCCCGCACGCGAGCACCGCAGCGCGCCGCGAGCGCCCCGGCACCGCCCCCGGGCGCCGCCCCGCGCCCCGGCGCCGCCCCGCACCGTCCCGCGCTTGGGGTACCTCATCACCGCCCCGCGCCCGGGCACCGCAGCGCGCCGCGGGCACCCCGGTGCCGTCCCACCCCCGGGCACCGCCGCGCAGCCCGATCGCCCCGGCACCGCCCCGCACCGTCCCGCGCCGCGGGCACCCCAGCGCCGCCCCGCACCCGGGCGCTGCCGGGCACTCTGGCACCGTTCCGCAGCCGGGCGCCGCGAGCGCCCCGGCGCCGTCCCGTATCCGGGTACCGTCCCGCGCTCGGGGCACCTCATCACCGCCCCCATCCCAGCGCCGCCGCGCACCCCAGCACCGCCCCGCATCCAGCGCCGCCGCGCACCCCGGCGCCGTTCCGCGCACCCGGGCACCCCAGCGCCGTCCCGGCGCCGTCCTGCTACACGGGCACCCCAGCGCCGCCCCGCATCTCAGCGCCGCCGCGCACCGGCACCGGTCCGCGCTCCGGGCACCGCCTCGCACCTCGAGTGCCTCGGCACCGCCTCGCACCTCGGGTGCCCCGGCACCGCCTCGCACCGCCCCGGCGCCCACCCGCACAGCCCCGCTCCCGGAGCCCGCGCCGGCCGCCGCCCGGCCTCAGCCCGCCGGCGCCCGGAGCGGACCCGCCCGCCTCGCGGAGCGCCCCGGCCGCACACCTGCCCGCAGCCTCTGGCCCGCCCTGCCGGACCGGCGAGACCACCGCGGACCCGTACCCCGGCGGTGCCCTCCGTGCTCACGGCGGAGCCGTCACCCCCGGCCCCTTCGCCGCCCACAGGCCTCCGAAGACGGCCCGCCCACAGCCGTCACGCCTGACCCCCTTTCCGTCCGCCTGCTGCCGTTGCGGCCCCGCACCCGCCGGAACCGGCGAGACACCACACGCCCGCCCCCGGACGATGCCCTCCCGCACGCCCACACCCAGGCCGAGCCGTCCCGCACCTCCCGGCCGCCGCACGCCCACACCCACGGCGGCCCCCTCCCGCCCCAGGTCCGCCGCACGCGCCCGCCCCCGCGCAGAGCCCTCCCGCCCCCGCGCAGAGCCCCGTCACACCCCCGGCGGAGCCGTCCCGCACCCCCGGCGGAGCCGTCCCGCAGGGCTCCGCCCCCGCCCCGCCCCCGCCCCGCCCGCGGCGCGCCCCGCGGTGCGGCAGGCCGCCTTTGAGACGCCCTGCACTCCGCCTGCAGCGCCGCTCGATCGACGAGGTCTTTCCTGGTCCCTGGCTGCCGCCGCGCACACGGGAGCGGTCCCCAAACGATCTGCGTGAGGAGTACGTCATGGCAAAGGGCGCGATAGTCGTCGGCGCCGGGCCGGTCGGACTGATGCTCGCCGGCGAGCTGCGGCTCGGCGGCGTGGACGTGGTGGTCTACGACAAACTGCCCGCCCCCAGCGGGGAATCGCGTGGCCTGGGCTTCACCAGCCGCACCGCCGAGGTCCTCGACCAGCGCGGGCTGCTCACCGAACTGGGCGACTTCCGCTGGGGCCAGCACGGCCACTTCGGCGGCGTACGCATCGACTTCACGCTGCTGGAGGAGAGCCACTTCGGCGTGATGGGCCTGCCCCAGTCCCGCACCGAGCAGCTGCTCGGCGACTGGGTGGCCCGCCTGGGCGTGCCCGTGCACCGCGGCTGCGAGGTCACCGGCTTCGAGGAGACCGACGACGGCGTCCTCGTGCGCTACGACGGCCCCGAGGGCCCCGGCGAGGACAGCGCCCAGTACCTGATCGGCTGCGACGGCGGCCGCAGCACCGTACGCCGCCTGGCCGGCATCGCCTTCACGGGCGACGCGGCGACCCGCGGCATGTACCTCGCGGACGTCACCGGCGCCGGCATCCGCCCGCGGCCCATCGGTGAACGCGTCGAGGGCGGCGGCATGGTCCTGTCGGTCGGCCTGGGCGACGGCTACGACCGGATCGTCATCCACGAGCCCGGCATCCGCCCCCACCACGGCGAGGGCACGCTGACCTTCACCGAGGTCGCCGACGCCTGGCAGCGCCTGACCGGCGAGTCCATCCACCACGGCCAGACCCGCTGGATGACCGCCCTCACCAACGCCACCGGACTCGCCGAGCGCTACCGCAGCGGCCGCGTCCTGCTGGCCGGTGACGCCGCCCACGACCACGCCCCGCTGGGCGCGCAGGGCGTGAGCGTGGGCCTCCAGGACGCCGTGAACCTCGGCTGGAAGCTGGCCGCGACGATCAACGGCTGGGCCCCCGAAGGCCTCCTGGACACCTACCACGCCGAACGGCACCCGCTGGGCGAGCAGTTGCTGCGCAACGTCCACGCCCAGTCGCTGCTCTACCTCAGCGGCCAGGAGATGGAACCGCTGCGCGCCGTCATGCGCGAACTCGTGCAGATCCCCGACGCCGCCCGCTACCTGGCCGGCCAGGTCAGCGGCCTGCACATCCGCTACGACGTCGGAGCCGGCGAGCACCCGCTGCTGGGCCTGCGCCTGCCGCCGCAGCGCGAACTGGTCCGCGCCGGCGGCACCGCCGTCCGCGTCGCCGACCTGCTGCACGGCGCACGCGGCGTGCTCATCAGCACCGGCGACCCGGCCACCGCCGAGAAGACCGCCGCCGGCTGGTCCGACCGCGTCGACGTCGTCACCGGCACCTGGAGCGAGGACGGCGGACCCGAGGCGGTGCTGCTGCGCCCCGACGGCCACGTCGTGTGGACCGCCCCCGACGGCGGCGAACCGCACGACGCCCTCACCCGCTGGTTCGGCACCGCCACCACCTGAGCCGGCCCCCGCCCGCAGCCCCGCCCGCAGCACCGCGGCGGCCCCGCCGGCCCCCCGGCCGGCCGCCGCGGGGCCGCCGCGGCCGGGTGCCGCACCGCCGGACCGCGCCCCGCACCCCCCGACCCCGGAAAGGCCCTGTCATGACCGTCCTCGTCACCGGCAGCCGAGGCAAGGTCGGCTCCCTGCTCGTGCAGATCCTGCACGAGCGGGGCGTCGCCGTCCGCGCCGCCTCCTCCAGCCCCGAGAAGCTCTCGCCGCCCGCGGGCACCGAGACCGTACGCCTCGCGCTGGACACCCCGGCCGACTTCGCGCCCGCCCTGGACGGAGTCGACTCCGTCTTCCTGTACTGCGAGCCCGCGGCGGTCGACGCCTTCGTCGAGCAGGCCCGCACGGCCGGCGTGGAACACGTGGTGATCATGTCCGCGGACGCGGTGCTGCGCCCCGGCGCCGCCGACGACCCCATCGCCGCCCCCCACCTCGCCGTCGAACAGGCCCTGGCCGCCTCCCCCCTCACCTCCACCCCCCTGAACTGCGGCGCACTGGCCTCCAACGCGCTGCCGTGGGCGTGGTCGCTCAAGGCGCGCGGCGCGGTGGGCCTGCCCTACCCCGACAGCCACGCCGACCCGGTCAACGAGCGCGACATCGCGGAGGCGGCCTGCGCGGTCCTCACCGACCCCGCGCTGCGCGGCCGCTCCTACCACCTCACCGGCCCCCAGTCCCTCACCTTCGCCGAGCACGTCGCCGTCATCGCCGCCGCCGCGGGCCGGGACATCCCCGTCGAGCGGATCCCGCCGCAGGTGTGGCGGGCGAACAAGCCCGGCTTCATGCCGGACGACATCGCCGACGCCCTGCTGGAGCTGTGGGCGGCCAGCACCGAGCCGGTGCCGCTGACCGACCACGTCGAGCGGCTCACCGGCCACCCGGCCCGCCCCTTCACCGAGTGGGCGGCCCAGCACGCCCACGCCTTCCGCTCCTGAAACGGGCAGCACCGGCCAACCGCCACGAGGACATGGGTAGATGACGCTGAACAGACGAAAGATGCTCGCCCTGGGCACGGGCGCGACGGCCCTGGCCGTCACCGGCTCCCCGGCCGCGGCCCACCCCGGCCCGCACCCCGGCCCCGTGCCCTCGGACCGGGAACTGGCCCGCTCGCTGCCCGGCGGCTTCCGCAGCCGCCACGCGAGGGTGGGCGGCGTGCGCCTGCACTACGTCAGCGGCGGCCACGGCGAGCCCCTGCTGCTCGTGCCCGGCTGGCCGCAGACCTGGTGGGCCTACCGCAAGGTCATGCCCCAGCTCGCCCGCCGCTACCACGTCATCGCCGTCGACCTGCGCGGCATGGGCGGCTCGGACAAGCCCGCCGGCGGCTACGACAAGAAGACCATGGCGGCCGACCTGCACGCCCTGGTGCGCGGGCTGGGCCACCGGCAGGTGAACGTCGCCGGACACGACATCGGGTCCATGGTGGCGTTCGCCTTCGCCGCCAACCACCCCGAGGCCACCCGCAAGGTCGCGCTGCTGGACACCCCGCACCCCGACCAGAGCGAGTACGAGATGCGGATCCTGTGCCGGCCGGGGACCGGGACGACCCTGTGGTGGTGGGCGTTCAACCAGCTCCAGGCGCTGCCGGAACAGCTGATGCACGGCCGCATGCGGCACGTCATCGACTGGCTGTACGCCAACTCCCTGGCCGACCAGAGCCTGGTCGGCGACCTCGACCGCGACATCTACGCCAACGCCTACAACAGCCCGCAGGCCGTGCGGGCCGGCACCCGCTGGTACCAGGCCTGCCACCAGGACATCACCGACCAGGCCGGCTACGGCAAGCTGACCATGCCCGTGCTCGGCATCGGCGGCAACTTCACCTTCGAGGACCTGCGGAACAAGCTGACCGCGCAGGCCACCGACGTGCACATGGTGCGGGCGTCGAAGTCGGTGCACTACCTGCCCGAGGAGGAACCCGACGTCGTCGCCGGGGCCCTGCTCGACTTCTTCGGCTGACGCCACCTCCACGGACACGGGCCCGCCCCCGCGCGCGGCACGGTCCCGCCCGCACCCCGGTGCGGAGCTCACGCCATCCATCTGCATGAGGAGTACGAAATGGCAAAGGGCGCGATAGTCGTCGGCGCCGGCCCGGTCGGGCTCATGCTCGCCGGTGAACTGCGGCTCGGCGGTGTGGACGTCGTCGTCTACGACAAACTGCCCGGCCCCAGCGGGGAGTCGCGCGGTGTCGGCTTCACCCGGCGGGCGGCCGAGGTGTTCGAGCAGCGCGGCCTGCTCGAACGCTTCGGCGACGTCGAATGGGCCCAGGGCCACTTCGGCGGCGTACGCATCGACTTCGGCAAGCTGGACGACAACCACTTCAGCGTCCGCGGCGTCCCCCAGTTCCGCACCGAGGAGATCCTCGAGGACTGGCTGGGGGAACTGGGCGTACCCGTACGGCGCCGCCACGAGGTGACCGGCTACCGCGAGACACCCGACGGCGTCGTCGTCGAGTACGAGGGCCCCGACGGCCACGGGGAGGACAGCGCCCAGTACCTCGTGGGCTGCGACGGGGCACGCAGCCTCGTGCGGACCCTGGCGGGCATCGACTTCCCCGGCTGGGGCGCCACCCGCGGCATGTACATGGCCGACCTGGTCGGTGCCGGGGTGCGCCAGCGGCCCATCGGCGAGAAGGTCCCGGGCGGCATGGTGATGGCGTTCAACCTGGAGAACGGCGTGGACCGGATCGTCATCCACGACGAGAACCTGCGCCCGCCGGAGGACAAGAGCGCCCTGAGGTTCGGCGACATCGCCGACGCCTGGCAGCGCATGACCGGCGAGTCGCTGCACCACGCGGAGGTCCGCTGGATCAGCTCCTTCACCGACACCACCCGCCAGGCCGAGCACTACCGCAGCGGCCGCGTCTTCCTCGCCGGCGACGCAACCCACATCCACATGCCGGCCGGCGCGCAGGGCATGAGCGTCGGCGTCCAGGACGCCGCCAACCTCGGCTGGAAACTGGCCGCGGCCGTCAACGGCTGGGCCCCCGAAGGCCTCCTGGACACCTTCGAGAGCGAACGGCACCCGGTCGGCGAGAAGCTGATGCGCAACACCCGCGCCCAGACCCGCCTCTACCTCACCGGCGACGAGATGGAGCCGCTGCGCGCCGTCATGCGCGAACTGGTGGCCCTGCCCGAGGCGGCCCGGCACCTGGCCGGCATCGTCAGCGGCATCGACATCCGCTACGACATGGGCCCCGGCACCCACCCGCTGCTGGGCCTGCGCCTGGCCCCCGGCCACGAGCTGCTGCTCGCGGACGGCACCCGCACCCGGGTGGCCGAACTGCTCCACCCGGCCCGCGGCGTCCTGCTGGTCACCGGCGCGGCGCAGGACACCGCGACGCTGCTCGGGGCCGCCGACGGCCTGAGGGAGCGGGTCCGCACGGTCGTGGCGGAGTGGGCCGACCCCGTCACCCAGGACCGTCCGGCCGCGGTACTGCTGCGCCCCGACGGGCATGTCGCCTGGGCCGATCCGGACGGCGCGGACCTGCTGCGGCAGGCGCTGGAGCGCTGGTTCGGCACCGGCACCGGCGCGGCCGGCCGGCCGCAGGCCGTGGGCGCGGCGAGCCGCTGACCCGCGAGGGTCCCTTCCCACCGGAATTCTTCCCCGACCCTGTCACACCCGCGGGCCGCGCATCGTCAGACAGATGAGGGTCGGGTCCCATCCGGTGCCGCCACCGCACCGTCCGACGGTCAATTCCCCCGCATCGTCGGTGCGGTGCGGTGGCTCACTGGGGACCGGCCTTCACCGCCGGCCCGTGCACGGTCCGCACGGCCGGCCACGGACAGGCACGGACAGGCAGCAAACGGCCGCCGCCCGCGGCCCCCCATCGAGCGGGGCCGCGGGCGGCGGCCGTCACCTGTCCCGGCCCGTTCCGCCCGGGCCGGGCGTCCTGCGGCAGGCCGGTCAGCGGCGCGCCGGGGCCTTCGCCGCCTCGACGAACGCCTCGAACAACGGCACGGTGTCCGCGCCCAGTTCGCCGTGCGCCTGCAGCCCCGCCAGGAACGGCGCCGAGGGGTCCTCGGCCTCCGCCCCCTCGATGACACCGTCGTCCGACCAGGCGGTGGCCACCAGCCCGGCCCCCAGCCGGTCGATGCCCTGGTGGTGATGGCAGTACACGGTCGGCGAGGTCCCCAGCGCACCGCCCAGCACGGAGTCCGGCTTCACCCGGATGGTGCGCGGCTCGTAGCGGCCGGGCACGGCGGGGGAGTGCTCGGGCAGGTGCTGGTCGAGCGTGCCGCCACGGGAGACGGAGATCAGCTGCAGCCCCCGGCACACCGCCAGGACGGGAATGCCCCGCCGCTCCGCCACGGCCAGCGCGGCCAGCTCCGCCGCGTCACGCGCCTGGTGCGGCGGGAAGGTGAACTTCCCCCGCTCGGCCCCGTACAGCGCCGGGTCGATGTCCGCGCCGCCGCTCATCAGCAGGGCGTCCGCCCGCTCCATCACCGCCTCCACCCCCTCCACGAGCGGCGGCAGCAGCACCGGCGCGCCACCCGCCTGCACCACCTTGTCCAGATACGGCTGCGGCAGCAACGAGACCGCCACGTCGCCCCAGATGTTCCAGTTCACTGTCGTCGCGTCGGCGGTCACCGCCACCACGGGTCGCGTCATCGTGCGCCGTCCCTCTCCCTCGAAAAGCCCGGCCCGTTCAGGCCGGGCACACAGTGCATCGCAGCGCACTGGACCAGGGGTCGAGCCCGGGCGGGGGCCACCGCGCACGCCGCCTCACCCCGCTCCGCGGACCGCCGCCGCCCCCACCCGCACGGCCCCCGCCGCCCTGCCCGCCGCCGACAGCGACAGCGCGCGGCGGGCGTAGCCCCGCGCGAGATCGGGGCGGCCCAGCGCGTCATGGGCGCGCGCCAGCCCCTGGAAGGCCCGCGCCTGCTCGGGACGGAACCCCACCTCGCGGGCGAGCGCGAGCGCCGCCTCGTGCCGCTCCGCCGCCTGCCGGGGCGCGCCCAGCGCCAGCGCCGCCTCGCCCAGCGCGTTCAGCGCCTCCGTCTCGTGCCCCCGGTTGCCCAGCGAACGCTGCACCCGCAGGGCACGCAGCGTCAGACCGTGCGCCTGCCCGTAGCGCCCCTGCCGCCCGTGCACCGCCCCCAGACCCACCAGCGCCACCGCCTCACCGCCGGCATCGCCCAGCTCCCGGTACAGCTCGAGCGCCCGGTGGTGATGGCCCCGGGCGGCCTCGTAGCGGCCCAGGCGTTCGTGCACCAGCCCCAGGCCCACCTGGCCGCGGGCCTCGCCGTGCCGGTCCTGGACGGCGCGGGAGAGCCGCAGGGCCGTCAGGAAGCAGTGGTGGGCCTGCTCCTGGTCATGGCCGCGCAGGAACAGGTGGCCCAGGCAGTCCCGCGCCCGCGCCTCACCCGAGCGGTCACCCGCCTGCCGGGCCAGGCGGGCCGCCCGCGCGGCGTGCCGGGCCGCCCGCGCGTCACAGCCCCGCCGCCAGTACAGCCACGCCAGATCGGTCAGGAACCGGCCCTGGGCGGTACGGTCCCCGCTGAGCGCGCTGGCCTGCAGCGCCTGCTCGCCCAGCGCGAGCGCGTCGGCGTGCAGCGCCCGGTCGTACAGGTAACGGTGCAGCGCGGACGCCAGGCGGGCCGTGTGCGCCAGCCACCCGTGCGCGGCCATGTACGCGCCGGCCGCGAGCAGTCCGGCCCGCTCGGCGTCCAGCCACGCCTGCGCCTGCTGCGCGTCGCGCAGCCACGCCACCGCCGTACCGGGCGCGGCGCCGGCCGGGGGAGCGGGGCGGGCGCCGCGGCTGTGGGGGAACAGCAGCGCGGCGGCCGCCGAGGCGCCCGCGACGAAGTGGTCGAAGAGCCGGTCCAGCGCGGCCCGCCGCACGGCGGGGGGCTCCTCGTCCTCGGCCAGGGTGTGCGCGTACCGGCGCAGTAAATCGTGGAAGGTGTAGCGGCCGGCCTCGTGCTGGCGCACCATGTGCGCGTCCAGCAGCTCCTCCAGCAGGCGCTCGGCCCGCTCGGGCGCCACCCCCGCCAGTGCCGCCGCCGCCCGGCCGTCGGCGTCGGGCCCCGGGTGCAGCCCCAGCAGCCTGAACATCCGCCGCTGCTCGGCGTCCAGCTGCTGGTACGACATGGCGAACGCGGCGGCCACCCCCCGCTCGGTGGTGGACAGTTCGGCCAGGCGGCGGCGCTGGTCGCGCAGCCGGTCGGCCAGGTGGGCCGCGCTCCACCGGGGCCGGTGACGCAGCCGGGCGGCGGCGATCCGCACCGCCAGCGGCAGGAACCCGCACAGGTGCAGGATGTCCAGCGCGGCCAGCGGCTCCTCGTCCACCCGCTTGCCCACGATCCGGGTGAACAGCCCGATCGCGTCCGCCGCCGGCAGCGGGTCCAGCGACAGGCACGCCGCCCCGTCCAGGCCCGTCAGCCGCCGCCGGCTGGTGACCAGCAGCAGACTGCGCGTCGTGCCCGGCAGGAACGGCCGCACCTGGTCGGTGCCGGCCGCGTTGTCCAGGATCACCAGCACCCGCCGGTCGGCCAGCTCGGCCCGCCACAGCCCGGCCCGCTCCGCCGCCGAGGGCGGGATCCGCTCGGGCGCAACGCCGAGCTGACGCAGCAGCACTCCCAGCGCGCTGCCCGCGTCCAGGGGCGCCCGCTGCGCCGTGTGCGCCTGCAGGTCGACGAAGAGCTGTCCGTCCGGATACCGCTGGGCGAGCCGGTGCCCGGCGTGCACGGCCAGGGCCGTCTTGCCGATGCCCGCCATGCCGTCGATCAACGACACCGTCACCGGCCCGCCCGCACCGGGCCGCTCGTCCAGCAGCTGCGCCAGCTCGGCGGTGCGCCCGGAGAAGTCCGGCGCGTCGTAGGGCAGGAAGTTCGCCCGCCGCGCACGAGCGGCGCGGTCCGGCGCGGGCCCGGCCGGCGCCGGCCGCACCCCCGCCCCCACCCCCGACCCCGCCGCCGCTGCCGCCGCCGGTGCCGGTGCCGGTGCCGGTGGGAGTGTCGGCGCCGTCGCCAGCGCCAGCGCCGGGTCGTCGTGCAGGATGGCCGCCTCCAGCGCGACGAACGCCCGGCCGGGGTCCAGGCCCTGCTGCTCGGTGAGGGTGCGGCGCAGCCCGCGGGCCACGGCCAGGGCATCGGCCTGCCGGTCCGCCCGGTGCAGGGCCAGCATCAGCCGGCCCGCCAGCCGCTCCCGCAGCGGATGCGCGGCCACCAGCGCGGCCAGCTCGTCGACGATCTCCTCGTGCCGGCCCAGCGACAGCTCCAGCTCCGCCAGCTGCTCGTAGACGGTCAGCTGCCGCTCCTGCAGCCGGGCCCGGGCACTGTCGGCGTAGTCGGCCTTCACGTCCGCCAGCGGCCGCCCCCGCCACAGCGACAGCGCCCGTCTGATCCGGGCCGCGGCCCGTGCGGGGTCGTCGGTCTCCCGCACCTCGCGGAGCTGGTCGGTGAAGTCCTCCAGGTCCAGCTGCCCGGCCTGCGGCGTGATCACGTATCCGGCCGGCCGGGTCTCCAGCAGATGGGCCGCGTCCGCGGTGCGCAGCACCCGGCGCAGCGCCGCGATGGTCGCGTGGACCTGCGCCCGGGCCGTGTCCGGCGGCGCCGGCCCCCACATCGCGTCGATGATCTGCTCCGCGCCGAGCACGGTCCGGGCGTTCAGCAGCAGATAGGCCAGCACCCCCCGGTGCCGGGGCGCCGTCCCGGGCAGGGGCCGCCCCGCCACCGACACCTCCACCGGACCCAGGATCGAAAAACGCACCGTCATGACTGCCGCAGTCCCCTTCCGAAACCGGCCAGGTTGGCCGGCCGGCACCTATAGCGAACGCATCGCGTACCTATGAACGGCCTCGTCCACGCTGGTAGCAGGCCCGAAGGCCACCTTCCGGATGCTGAAGTGGAGAGGCAGGGATGACCGACAAGATCGCTCTCGTCACGGGAGCAAACAAGGGAATCGGTTTCGAGGTTGCGCGCCAGCTCGGCGAACTGGGCATCACCGCCGTCATCGGTGCCCGCGACGGGCAGCGCGGCAAGGAGGCGGGCGAGCAGCTCGGCCAGCCCCACGTCCAGCTCGACGTGACCGACCCGGACAGCGTCGAGGCCGCCGCCCGGTGGATCGAGGCGGAGTACGGCCGGCTGGACATCCTGGTGAACAACGCCGGCGTCACCGTCCCGCCGCCGCTGGGCCTGCCCAGCGCCACCACCACCGAGACGCTGCGCCGCGTCTACGAGACCAACGTCTACGGCGTCGTCACGGTGACCAACTCGATGCTGCCGCTGCTGCGCCGCGCGCCGGCCGCCCGCATCGTCAACCAGTCCAGCGAACTCGCCTCCATGACCCAGGTGATGGTCCAGGACAGCCCGCTGTGGCCGCTGAACAACATGCCGTACAACTCCTCCAAGGCCGCACTCAACATGATCACCGTGACCTACGCCAAGGAACTGTGGGGCACCCCGATCAAGGTCAACGCCTGCGACCCCGGCTACTGCATCACCGACATCAACAACGGCATGGGCTTCATCACGGCCGCCGAGGGCGCCCGGATCGCCGTACGCCTGGCGACGCTGGACGCCGACGGCCCCAACGCCCAGTTCTTCAAGAACGAGGGCCCGCTGCCCTGGTGATGCCCCGGGCCCGCCGAAGCCGGGCGGGCCTGCGCACCACGCGATCCTCGACACCCAGGAAGCGAGACCCGCACCGTGAGCGGACTTCCCCTCATCCAGCCGGAGAACGCCACCGGCGAGGCGGCGGCCCTGCTGGAGGCGGCCCAGCACGCGCTGGGCCTGACGCCCAACCTCACCAAGGCGATGGCGCACAGCCCCGCGGCACTCAGAGGCTTCCTCGACCTGCGGCGCGCCCTGGGCACCGGAACCCTGCCCGCGGCCGCCCAGGAGAGCATCGCGCTGCTGGTCGCGCAGGAGAACGGCTGCGACTACGGCCTGTCCTGGCACACCTACACCGGCACCAAGGTGGCCGGACTGAGCCACCACCAGGCGCACCGCGCCCGCCGGGCGAAGGCCCAGGACCCGCTCACCGGGGCGGCCCTGCTGCTCACCCGCGCCCTGATACGCCACCGGGGCACGCTGAGCGACACCGAACTGGCCGCCGCCCGCGGCAGCGGCCTCAGCGGCGGGCAGATCACCGAGATCGTCGCCCACCTCGCCCTCAACACCCTGACCACCTACGTCGGCAAGACCGCCCGGGTCAGCGTCGACTGGCCCCTCGTACGGCACGACGACACCCACCCCTGACACCCGCGCGGCCGTCCGCCGCGCACCAGCGCATGTCCCGTCCGCACTCACCGAAAGCAGATCCCGATCATGGAAGCACGGATGACCAACCCGGCCGGTGTCCTGCCCGGCGCCACGCAGGCCATCGGCGCCCTGATGAAGGCGACCCGGCAGGGCGGCGTCCCGCAGCCCACACTGGAACTCGTCCACCTGCGCGTCAGCCAGATCAACGGCTGCAGCGCCTGCGTCGACGCCTCCTCCCGCAGCGCCCGCAAGGCCGGCGAGAGCGACGAACGCCTGGCCACCGTGGCGGCCTGGCGCGACGCGCCCTTCTTCACCGACGCCGAACGCGCCGCCCTGGCGCTCGCCGAGCACTCCACCCGCCTCGCCGACCGCGAGGACGCCGTCCCGGACGCCGTCTGGCAGGAGGCCGCCCGCCACTACGACGAGAAGGGCCTGGCCGCGATCGTGATGATGTGCGCGGTGGCCAACTTCTTCAACCGCCTCAACGCCACCACCCGTCAAGTGGCCGGCCAGGCCTGGTGAAAGCCGCCACGGCGGCCCGGTACCCCCTCGCGGATGCCGGGCCGCCGGGCCGCGCCGGCGAACGCCCTCAGGACGCCACCGCACGCCGGGCACGCCGCGAGGAGGAGAACCGCCGGGTGATCGGCCGCTCCACCAGCGCGTACAGCGCCCACGACGCCAGCACGCTGATCACCAGCCCCAGCGCCACCAGCCCGGTGGTCTCGGCGACCGAGAAGGTCCCCTCGAGCTCCTTGCGCATATAGGTCAGCACGATGAAGTGGACCAGGTAGAACGCGAACGAGATCTCGCCCAGCCACAGCATCGTCCGGCCCCGGAACCAGCTCGTCGTGCCCCGGATGTCCGCCGTCGCGGCGGCCGCGATCAGCAGCACGATCGGGATGATGGTCACCGAACGCTGCGAGTACAGGAACGGCACGTGCGAGCACAGCACATAACTGCCCGCCAGCAGCACACCCGACCACACCATGCCGATGTTGAACCAGCGCCCGCGGATCACCGCCTGCGCGACCAGCATGCCCAGCGCGAAGTCCAGCACCCGCGTCACCGGCAGGTTGTAGGCGAACCAGTACTGCTCGGCGGAGACCGTCGCACCCAGCGAGGCACCCGGGAAGTAGGGCTTGTCCGCGATGAACACGTACGCCGCCCACGGCGTGGCGATGATGCCCGCCGTCACCGCCGCGATCCAGTACGTCAGGTGCTCGGCACGGATCCGCGTGAACCAGGAGTGCAGCAGCGGGAAGCACGCGTAGAAGAACGCCTCGCACCCCAGCGACCAGCTCGGCTGGTTCACGCTGGAGAACACGTCGAAGTCCGGCACCCACACGTGCACCATGAACAGGTTGGCGATCGCCGTGCCCGTGGTGGTGTACGCCGACGCGAACAGCACCAGCGCCAGCGCCCAGGTGATCACGTAGTTCGGGTAGATCTTCACCAGCCGGCGACGCATGAACCGCGCGGCGGTGTCCCGCTCACGCGCCGACCACGTCAGGACGAAACCGCTCAGCACGAAGAAGAACGTGACGCCCAGCGCACCCGCGTTGCCGGTCACGTCGAACAGGTTCATCGCCGCCGAGTCCGACTCCAGCAACCGCAGATGGGGGAAGGGCAGGCCGACGTGGTTGAAGAACACCAGCAGCGCCGCACCGAACCGCAGCCCCGTCAGCGAGTCCAGCCGCGCCGAACGGGACCGCCCCGCCTTGTCCGGCCCCTCGGCAGACCCCTGGGCCGGGGCGCCGGGCCCGGCCGCGCCGCCCTCGCCGACCGCCGTCGGCGGAAAACCACCACCGGTCAACTCGTCGTGTGCCACGCGAAAGCCTCCTCGCCCATCGGTACGTGATCCGCAGACGGGGCGGAGCACCGCTGCGCGGGCGATTAGACGGCACACGACTCGAACTTCGCTCGGGCGGCGATCCGCACCCCCTGCAATCAGGCACCGCCCCGAAGACAGACCAACCGCACTGCCTGCGATCGGGACGCCGCCCCGAAGACGGACGATCCGCCCCCTGCACACGGGCGCCGCCCCCAAGACGGACTCGGCCGCGGTGACGACGTCGACGTCCCGCGCCCCCCGCACAACGGGCGCCGCCCCGGGGACAGGGGTACCGGCCCTGCTCCCCGGGGCGGCGCGAGGGGCGCCCGCGACCCTCAGCCCTCCAGCAGCGCCAGGTCCAGGGTCAGCAGCCGCTCCGGATCGGTGATGACGTCGATCTCGGTGATGCAGCCGCCCGCGACGTCGAACGTCATCGCCCGGAAACCCTCCCCGGCGTGCGCGGCGATCACACCGGGCGAACCGTTGATCAGCGCCAGCTGCGCCACCTCCGCGATCCGCGCGAACGCCGCCGCCGTCGACGCCACCGCCGGCGCGCCCCGCGCCCCCAGCCGGCCGTCCGAGCGGGCCACCACACCGGGATCCAGCACGTTCAGCAGCGCCTCGAAGTCCCCGCCGCGCGCAGCGGACAAGAACGCCTCGACCACCTCACGCCGCTTGGCCAGGTCCGGGTCCGGCACCGCGGACCCGCCCCGCACCCGGCGCCGCGCGCGGCTGGCCAGCTGCCGGGCCGCCGCCGGGGTCCGCTCGACGATCGGCGCGATCTCGTCGAACGGCACACCGAACATGTCGTGCAGCACGAACGCCAGCCGCTCCGCCGGGTCCAGCGCCTCCAGCACCACCAGCAGCGCCAGCCCCACCGAGTCCGCCAGCAGCGCGCGCTGCTCCGGATCCCCCTCCTCCTCCTGGACGTAGTCCGGCACGTGGACCACCGACTCGAACGGGTCCTCCCGGCGGATCCGGCGCGACTTCAGCATGTCCAGGCACACCCGGCCCACCACCGTGGTCAGCCACCCGCGCAGGTTCTCGATGTCACTGTCGTAGGCCCGGTTCAGCCGCAGCCACGCCTCCTGCACCGCGTCGTCCGCCTCGGTGAGGGAGCCCAGCATGCGGTACGCGACCGCCCGCAGATGCCCACGGGCGCCCTCGAACTGCTCGGCCAGCCATTCCTGCTCGTCCATGCCAGGTCTCCTCCCGATCGGTTCTCCCCACCTTGACGCACGAGAGCACCCCGATGTGACCGCGCACCCGCTCGGCGCGTGCGCGGCGACCTCGTCCTCCAGCGGGGACCGAGCGCTGATTGAGCGAGGCGGCCGACGGTGGCGCGCACAAGGAGGCGCTGTGGACCGTTCACCTGACGATGGCCCGGGCCGGCTCGCCGGATTCCCGCTCCATCACCCCGACGTCACCGGCCGGAGGACACCGGCCGCCGAGCACAGGAACATGGCGGGCACCGGGCACATGGACCTGTGCATCGTGGGCGCCGGACCGCGCGGACTGTCCGTACTGGAACGGCTGTGCGCCCACGAACGCAAGAACCCGCGCTGGGACCGCGTCACCGTGCACGTGGCCGACCCCTCGCCCCCCGGCTCCGGCCGGGTCTGGCGGCCCACCCAGTCCCGGCACCTGCTGATGAACACCGTCGCCTCCCAGGTCACGGTGTTCACCGACGCCAGCGTCCAGACCGAAGGCCCCCTGGAGGAAGGCCCCAGCCTCCACCAGTGGGCCCGAGCACTGGGCGCCGGCGCCCTGAACACCGGCCCCCACCTCGCCCACGACGAGGAGACCCTCGCCGAGGCACGCGCCCTGGGACCGGACACCTATCCCACCCGCGCCCTGTACGGGCACTACCTGATGTGGGTGTTCCGGCAGGTCATCGCCGAAGCCCCGGCCCACGTCACCGTCCGCGTGCACCCCGCGCGGGCCGTCGCCCTGAGCGAGGAGACGGCCGCCGGGCCCCACCCCGCCCAGAGCGTGCTCCTGGAGGACGGCACCCGCCTGACCGGCCTGTCCGCGGTCGTCCTGGCCCAGGGCCACGTACCGGCCAGGCCCACCGGCACCGAACAGCGGCTCGCCGCCTTCGCCGCCCGCCACGGCCTGACCTACCTCGCCCCCGCCAACCCCGCCGACACCGACCTGACCTGCGTCGCCCCCGGCGAGAAGGTCCTGCTGCGCGGACTGGGCCTGAACTTCTTCGACTACACGGCCCTGTTCACCCAGGGCCGGGGCGGCACCTTCACCCGCACCGGCGGCCGGCTCGTCTACCACCCCTCGGGCCGCGAACCGCGCCTGTACGCCGGTTCGCGGCGCGGCGTGCCCTACCAGGCACGCGGCGAGAACGAGAAGGGCGCCCACGGCCGCTACTTCCCCCGGCTGCTCACCGCCCGCCACGCCCAGGCCCTGCGCGCCCCCGGCGGCCGGCCCCGCCCGGTCCGCTTCACCGCCGACCTGTGGCCGCTGATCGCCAGGGAGGTCGAGAGCGTCTACTACGAGACCCTCCTGACCGCCCGCGGCCACACCCCGGACCAGGTCGCCGAGTTCGCCGGACAGTACCTGCACACCCCGCCCGGCCCCCCGCAGGAACACCTCCTGGACGTCTTCGCCGTCCCCGTCGCCGAGCGCTGGGACTGGTCCCTGGTCTCCCGCCCCTACGGCGAGCGCACCTTCGGCGACCTGGACGCCTTCCGCACCTGGCTGCGCGCCCACCTCGACGACGACGTCCGCCAGGCCCGCCTCGGCAACGTCAGCGGACCCCGCAAGGCGGCCCTGGACATCCTGCGCGACCTGCGCAACGAGATCCGGCTCGCCGTCGACCACGCCGGCCTCGACGCGGCCTCCCACCGCGACGAACTCGACGGCTGGTACACCCCGCTCAACGCCTACCTGTCCATCGGCCCGCCCGCCTCCCGCATCGAGGAGATGGCCGCCCTCATCGACGCGGGCGTCCTGGAGGTCACCGGCCCCGGCATGCGCGTCGAGGCCGACCCCCACGCCCCGGACGGCCCCCGCTTCACGCACACCAGCGACATCCCCGGCGTGCACGTCCACGCCACCACGCTCATCGAGTCCCGGCTGCCGGAGATCGACCTGCGCCGCACCGCCGACCCGCTGATGAACCAGCTGCTGCACACCGGCCAGTGCCGCCCCCACCGCGTCCCCGGCGCGGACGGCCAGGACTACGAGACCGGCGGCCTCGCCGTCTCCGCCCGCCCCTACCACCTGGTGGACGCCGCCGGCACCGCCCACCCCAGGCGCTTCGCCTACGGGGTGCCCACCGAGTCCGTCCACTGGGTGACCGCGGCCGGCATCCGGCCCGGAGTCGGCTCGGTGACCCTGGAGGACTCCGACGCCATCGCGGCAGCCGCCCTCGCCCTGCCCGAACCGGCCCGAGCCGCCGCACCGCCCGCCACGACGACACTCGCGGCCCCCGACACCGCCACCGGCCCCGCACCGGCCAGGAAGGCCTCATGAGCCGCGACCAGCCCGCCCCCGCCGGCCCCGCCTGCCCACCGGACACCGGCCTGCTCTCCCCGGTGCGGGCCGGCACCCGCGTCGAGGCGGCCGTCAGCGACACCGCCTGGCTGCAGGCGATGCTCGACGCCGAGGCCGCCCTGGCCCGCGCCCAGGCCCGGTGCGGCACGGTCCCCTCTGCGGCGGCCCGCACCATCACCGCCTGCGCCCGGGCCGGCCACCTCGACGTGCGCCAGGTGGCCCTCGCCGCCCGCGAGACCGCCAACCCCGTCGTCGCCCTGGTCCAAGCCCTCACCGCGCAGGTCGCGGCACACTCACCCGAGGCCGCCGAATACGTCCACCGCGGCTCCACGAGCCAGGACGTCTTCGACACCGCCGCCATGCTCGTCGCGGCCCGCGCCCTGGACCTGATCACCGCCGACCTGCACGAGACCGCCGCCGCCCTGGCCGGCCTCGCCGCCCGGCACCGAGACACCGTCATGGCGGGCCGCACCCTGACCCTGCACGCCGTACCCACCACCTTCGGCCTGAAGGCGGCCGGCTGGCGCGAACTCGTCCTGGACGCCGCCGAACGCCTGTCCCGCATCACCGCCCACGGCCTGCCCGTCTCCCTCGGCGGCGCGGCCGGCACCCTCGCCGGCTACCTCCAGCACGCAGGCCCCGCCGCCACCCCCCGAGCCCTGATCGAGGACCTGACCGCCGCCTACGCCGAGGAGACCGGCCTGAGCGCACCCGCCCTGCCCTGGCACGCGCTGCGCACCCCCGTCACCGACCTGGGCGCCGCCCTCGCCCACACCGCCGGCGCCCTCGGCAAGATCGCCGCCGACGTGCAGGTACTGACCCGCACCGAGATCGGCGAGGTCACCGAGCCCGCCGCGGCCGGCCGCGGCGCCTCCTCGGCGATGCCCCACAAACGCAACCCCGTCCTGGCCACCCTCATCCGCTCGGCCGCCCTCCAGGTCCCCGCCCTCGCCTCCGTCCTGGCCCACTGCATGCCCGCCGAGGACGAACGCTCCGCCGGCCTGTGGCACGCCGAGTGGCAGCCCCTGCGCGAGGCACTGCGCCTGACCGGCGGCGCCGCCGCCACCGCCGCCGAACTGGCCCGGGGACTGACCGTCCACCCCGACCGGATGCGCGCCAACCTCGAGGCGACCGGCGGGCAGATCGTCTCCGAACGCCTCAGCGCCGTCCTCGCCCCCCGCCTCGGCACGGCCGAGGCGAAGCAACTCCTCACCCACGCCTCCCACCAGGCGGCCGAGACCTCCCGCCCGCTGGCCGACGTCCTGGCCGGACACCCCGCGCTCGAAGGCGTCCTCACCCCCGCGGAACTGGCCGGCCTGCTGGACCCGGCCGCCTACACCGGAGCGGCCGCAGCCCTCGTGGACCGCTCCCTGGCCCGCCCCGCCGCACCGTAGGGACGGGCGAGGGCACACAGCAGCGGGGCACGGTCCGCCCCGCCCCGACCCGCGCCGGTGGTCAGCCGGCGACCGGCCCCGCGGCCTGGCGGGTGGTGGGGATCAGCCGGTGCCACAAGTTGCTCAGACCCGTGGCCAGCAGGATCCCGGCGAGCTGCTGGTCACTGAAGTACTTGGCGGCCTCGGCCCACACCTCGTCCGACACCGCGTCCCCCTGACGGTCGCTCAGCCGCGTCGCCGCCTCGGCCAGCGCCAGCGCGGCACGCTCCTCGGGAGTGAAGAACGGCGTCTCACGCCAGGCCGCGACGGTGCTGATCCGCTCGTCGCTCTCACCGGCCGCCTTCAGGTCGGCGGCGTGCTTGTGCACGTTCCAGCTGGAGCCGTTGATCTGGCTGGCACGCAGGTAGATCAGGTTGATCGTGGCCTCCGGCACACCGGTGTTCTTCACCGCACCGGCCACGCCCAGCAGCGCCGGGATGACCTCGGGACCGGCGACGATCGCGGGGTTGGGCATACGAGCAGTCATGGGTTCCTCCACAAATCCATAAGCGGCCGGTGGCGAACGGCCGCGATGCCTTCACTGCACTGACGACCCGAAAACAGAAAATGTGACCGGCGCCCGCAGAAAACTTCTCCGCCCGCACCGGCCACCGCCAGCATGCCCGCCCCCCGAGGCCCCCCGCCCCGGCCCCCGACCGTTCCTCCAGCGACCCTCGACCCGGAACACCGCCAACAGGCCACACCCCCTCCCCAACCGGCCGGACTACGCCACCGGCGGCAACCCCACCGCACAGCACGCCCCACCCGCCGAAGACGACGCGGAGGGATATAGCGTCGCGATGAGGAGACCGCCGACGGACACCACCACCGACCAGGCGCCGACCGACCCGACCACCCCCGACGACATGCCGGCCACTCAGCCCATCGGCTACTGGAGCGGTCTCGCCCACAGGGCCGTCACCCGGCATCCGCGCGACGCCATGGCCAGGATCGGCCGAGCGGGCAACGGCAGCTCACACGCAGGCAGGTTCCGCAGTGCCGTACCAGGGTGTGCCGCCCAGGGTCACCTGCCCGAAGTAGCAGCCGTTGGGCAGACCGAGCTGCTCCATACCCCCGATGCTGTGCGCGTGCAGCGTGAAGGGGCTGCCGACCCGCACGATCGGACCGTTGTGCTGGACGACCCGTAACTGGACTCCGAAGTACGTGACGCCGCTCTTGTTGTCGACCCACACGTGGGTGGGGATGCCCGGCCCCGTCTTGACGCAGATGCGCAGGTTGCGGTCCACCTGGGCGATGGTGGCGCAGCGCGTCTCGTCCTGCGCCCCGTCAGCTGCCGCGCCGGCGGGACTCGTCGCCACGACGGCGATGACCCCCGCCGCAGCGAGGGCGGTTGCAGCCTTCCGTGCTGTGCGTGCGATGTGCACCGTGTTCTCCGTTCTCGGGATCCCGGCCGGGACGTGCGTCCCGGCATCGTGGCTCGCCGGCTCAGCAGATGACCTCGAACCAGTGCGCCTTGTCGTTCTCGCTCAGCGAGAGGTTGGTCGCGGTCCAGGGGCCCACGTAGCCGATCGGATTCTGGTTCACGTCCCGCAGCTGGACCGGATTCCCGTGCGTGCGGACCGAGGAGATCTTCCCGGCGTACGCGCGGAGGTGGAAGTTCCCACAGGACGTGGGGTAGTTGAAGTCCCCGTCGCCGTTCGAGTCGACGAAGTAGCAGGCCCGGCCGTCGGGGCAGCGGCCGTAACCGTCCGCCGCAGCCGCCGTCCCGCCCGAGGCGAGCACCAGCCCCGAGGCCAACGTGAACGCCGATATCAGGGTCACTCGCGCACGCCTGCCGCCCTTGCCGCTGTGATGTCGCATTGCGCCCTCCCGATGTCTTGGGACCGTCCCCGGTGCAAAAAACGTAGGCGCCGCGGGACGACGGAACCAAAGGATTCGAGCAGGCTCAAAACAGCACCGGCCGGCACGGGAGAAGGCTCCGCGCACCGGCCCCACCGCCGTCGGAGCCTCGCTCCGGTGCCGCGACGGCCTTCGGGCACCCAGTACGCCGGTGGGGCCCCGGACGACTCTGTCCGGGGCCCCACCGATGCTCGCGTCGGTTCGTACTGCGGGTCTACCAGCGATACCAGCGGCCCTTGCGGCCGCCACTGTCCACGGAACGGACGACGAAGCCCAGCAGCCAGACCACCAGCACGATCACGGCGATCCACCACAGCGCCTTCAGCGCGAAGCCCGCGCCGAAGAGGATGAGAGCCAGCAGCAGAACGAGAAGCAGGGGAACCATGTGTATCGACCTCCGCCGCTCCTCGTGCCCGCCGACCGGTGGAACACACGGCCTAATTCCCGGGTTTCTTCACCATTCCTGCGGGCACTGAACCCAGTTGCTCCACATCACGTCGACGAGCCGGCCGCACCGCCCCCGGCGACCTCGGCCGTCAGCCCCTCCCGGGCATGCGACGGGCGTGTACCGGGGGCCCGGCAGCGCGCACGTACCCCTCGAAGGGCGCCGGCCGGGCCCCCTGGCCCGCCGCGGCGGTGTGTGCGACGGTGGAGTGACACGAGACCGGCCGGCACCACAGGTGCCGGCCTTTGGTTTTCGGGAGTCGCCCCCACTCCGGGCACCCGGAACCCGCCATTGCCGGCCCGCCCCGCCACCGAGGGGCGGTCCGCCTTTGGGCTCATCAACCCCCGGAAGGGGGCGCGCCCCGCATGAACATCACCACCACGATCGACGGCACCCGCGCACGGATCAGCCCGCGCGGAGTGATCGACTACGACACCCTGCCCCCGCTGCGGGCAGCCACCGCCGCGCTCCCGGCGGCCGTGACCGACCTGCTGTGGGACATGGGCGAGGCCACGTTCATGGACGTCGCCGGTCTCCACCTCCTCTTCGACCCCGCGCCGCCGGGCGGCCCGCCGCGCACGACGAAGGTGACGGGCCTGGGCCCGCAGCCGCTGCGGCTGCTGGCCCTCGCCGCCGGCCTGGACCCCGCCCTGGACTCCAGCCGCCTGGCCCCCGACACGCCGTAGCAGGCGCGCGGGGGCGGGCACCGGCCCCGGCCGACGGACCGGATCACACCCGAAACGGCCGCCCCTTCCGGGTCCTCTCCCCGCCACTGTCGCCTCAGGGGCGGAAGGTGCGCCGGTAGGTGTCGGGCGGGACGCCGACGGTGCGCTGGAAGTGGCGGCGCAGGGTGGTGGCGGTGCCCATGCCGGCGGCCCCGGCGACGGCGTCGACGGTGGCGTCGGTGGTCTCCAGCAACTCCTGCGCGCGGCGGATGCGTTGGGTGTGGAGCCACTGCAGGGGCGTCGTGCCGGTGAGGTGCTTGAAGTGACGCGCCAGGTGACGTGAGCTCAGTCCCGCCCGGCGGGCCAGGTCCTCGACGGTGAGGGGCTGGTCGAGGCGCTGGAGGACCCAGGGGAAGAGCTCACCGAGGGGATGGCCGCCGCCCGGCTCCGGGACGGGGGTGGCGATGAACTGGGCCTGGCCGCCGTCACGGTGCGGGGGGACGACCAGCCGGCGGGCGATCTTGTTGGCGTCGGCCGAGCCGTGGTCGAGGCGGACCAGGTGCAGGCACAGGTCCATGGCGGCGGCCTTGCCCGCCGAGGTGAGAACGTCACCGTTGTCGACGTACAGGACGTCCGGATCGACGGTGGCGGCCGGGTACCGCCGGGCCAGCTCCCCGGTGTGGGCCCAGTGCGTGGTGGCACGTCTGCCGTCGAGCAGGCCGGCGGCGCCCAGGACGAAGGCGCCCGTGCACAGCGACGCCACCCGGGCGCCGGCCGCGTGGGCCGCGCGCACCGCCTCGACCAGGTCCGCAGAAGGCTCGCGGTCGGTGTCGGCCCACCCGGGCACCAGCACCGTGTCGGCCCGCGCAAGGACCTCGAGCCCGTGGTCGGGCTCCAGACGGAAGCGGTCGACGCGCACCGGAGCGGGCCCGCAGAGGGCGAAGTCGTACCAGGGGTCCACGACATGCGACAGGTCACTGCCGAACACCTCGAGGGCCACGGACAGTTCGTAATGGAGCATGCCGTCGGTGACGGCCAGCGCGACGCGATGCATGTCCGAAAGTGTATGCGGCATGTCGTTTCCGACGGTCGTGCGAAGGCCCGCCGGAAGCACAGGATGTGGGGGACAGGCCGCCGGCGGATCCCCGCCGCAGCGGACGATCGAGCACACGGGAGCAGTCTCATGGAAGCAGGCCCGCTGGTGGCGGTGTTCGGCGCGTACGGTCACACCGGACGGTTCGTGGTCGCGGAACTCACCGCGCGCGGCTACGTCCCGGTCCTGTCCGGACGCGACGCGCGGGCGCTGGGCGAAGTGGCCGACCTGCACGGACTGCAGGCCCGGGTGGCGTCGGTCGACGACCCGGCCTCGCTGGACCGGGCCCTGGCCGGTGCGGCGGCGGTCATCAACTGCGCCGGCCCGTTCGCCTCGACCACCGGCCCGGTGATCGAAGCCTCGCTCCGCGCCGGCATCCCGTACCTGGACGTGGCCGCCGAGCTCGAGGCCAACCTCGACACCTACGCGCACTTCCGCCACCGGGCCCGGGACACGGGAGCGGTGATCGTCCCGGCCATGGCCTTCTTCGGCGGCCTCGGCGACCTGCTGACCACCGCGGCGATGGGGGAGTGGACCTCGGCCGACGAGGCCCACATCGCCTACGCGCTCAGCAACTGGCACCCCACCGCCGGCACCCGCCTGTCGGGCGCCGTCTCCCGCGAGCGGCGCGGCAACGCCCGCCTGCGCTACCGCGGCGGACAGTGGGAACACCGCACCGACGCCGCGCCCACCGCGCAGTGGACCTTCCCGGAGCCGGTGGGACGCCGCTCGGTGATCGCGGAGTTCACCATGGCGGACGTGGTGACCGTCTCCCAGCACCTGGCCATCCCCGACGTGACCACCTACATGAACGCCGAGGCGGTCCGCGACGTCGCCACCCCGGACACCCCGGCCCCGGCCGCCGCCGACGAGAGCGGACGCTCCGCCCAGACCTTCCTCGTCGACGTCGTCGTCCGCTCAGGCGGCGCCGAACGCCGGGCCACGGCCACCGGCCAGGACATCTACGCCGTCACCGCGCCCCTCGTCGTCGAAGCCCTCGACCGCGTCCTCACCCACCGCGTCAAGGCCGTCGGCGTCACCTCCGCCGGCGAGCTCTTCGACGCCCCCGACTTCCTGCGCGCCCTCGCCCCCCACGTCGAGGTCGAGACACGTCACCTGCAGGAGCGCATGACCGCGGACTGAATCTTGGTGGACGTCCCTTCCCAGATCGTTTCCGTGAAGTAGTCGTGGCATCCCGCCTGCCTGTCCCCGTAGACGGTGACGCTTCCGGTGACGAAAGACCAGGAGGTTCCGGAGGCGACGGTCTGGTCGGGCCAATTGTCGATCACCCTGCGTACTTCGACCGACAGGTTGATCTTGTTCGTACAGCCGGTACGCCCCCCTACGCCGACGATCCTGCCGGTGGAACTGACCGTCGGCACCTTGGCGAACCAGTTGCAGCCGGCGGATTGACCCGCCGATGCCGCCGGCGCCGAAAGAGTGGCTGCCGCGAGCGCGGTCACCAGCACAGAGACAACTCGTTTGACCATGATCCCCTCAAGATGAGGTCAACGCATTCACGGGTGAATGCGTTGAATACGTTGAATGCGAGTACAGCGTGGAACCGCCCGATAAGCAGCGTCAAGCATGCAGATCGGGCCATGATCCCGGCCGTGGTCCGCCGGACGTGGTTCCGCCGCCGTCAACGCCGGCTATGCGGTGCGCTCGAGGAAGTCGAGCACCCGCCGGGTGGCCAGCGCTGCAGCGTGCTCGTCGTGCGAGGGCAGGCTGCTGTCGGTGAACAGGTGCCTCTCGCCGCGGTAGAGGAACAGCTCGGCGTCCGCGGCCGTCCCGGCGAGCGCACGGGCCGCGTCCACGTCGCCCTCACCGCAGAAGAACGGGTCCGCGTCCATGCCGTGGACCTGCACGGGAACGCCCTGGGGCCAGACGCCGCCGAACTCCGAGACGGGCACACACGCCTCGAACAGCACCGCACCCCTCGCGCCCGGGCGGGTCTGGGCCAGCTTCTGCGCCGGCAGGACCCCGAGCGAGAACCCGAGGAGGACGAGGTCCCCGGGCAGCCCCTCGGCGACGGCGCATCCCCGCGCGAGGAACGTGCCGAACCCGATCTTCTCGACGTAGGCGATGCCCTCCTGGAGGCTGTCGAACACCTGCCCCTCGAACAGGTCCGGGGTGTGGACGGTGTGTCCGGCCCCGCTCAGCCGCTCGGCGAACTCCAGGACGCCGGCGGTCAGTCCGTGCCCGTGGTGGAAAACCAGTACCTCGGCCATGTCGCTCCCCTCGCGCTGCGGTGCCCGGGCGGCGCCGCGGCACGAGTATGGTCCCCGGCACCGACAACCAGGGCTTGACCTCATGTTTACTTGAGGTCGCAGAGTGATCCGTATGAACACCGACCCCGCGGACATCAAGGCCATCGAACAGGTCGTGGCCACCGTCGAGCGCGTCCAGCGCGCCAAGGACGTGGAGGGATTCCTCGCCCTGTTCCACCCCGACGCCCTGTGGACGACCGCCCACGGCAAGGTCCTCATCGGCTTCGACGCGATCGCCGAGTTCACCCGCGCCGTGCTGCCCGCCGCGAGCTGGGACGGCGAGGTCACCTACGAGGCAGTGCACACGCAGTTCCTGCGCGCCGACGTGGCGGCCGTCAAGGTCCGCCAGACCTACCACTCGGCACAGGGCGACACGCAAGGCACTCCGCTGTACGTCATGACCAGGCAGGACGACGGCAGGTGGCTGCTGCACGCAGGCCAGAACACCGAGGTGCACACCGGCTGAGACAGCCGCCGGCGCCCCGGCACGGACCGGAGCGCCGGCCGCGGCCCCCGCCCCCCCGGGGCCCGGCCGCGGGGCGGCGCGCCGGACCGATGAATGCGCCGCCTCCCTGCGGTCTACCTGATGACACGCCCGCCCGGGCGGATCAGGCACCACCGGACCCGGTGTCCTGCAGGAGCGAGGGAGGCCAGGATGAACAACCCGATCCGGCTGTACATGTCGATGTCGCTCGACGGCTTCATCGCCGGCCCCGACGACCGGCCGGGGCAGGAACTCGGACGCGACGGCGGACGCCTGTTCAACTGGCTCGACGACCGGGAGTCCGACGGCCCGAGCGGCCAGGTCTACCGCGAGGCGCGGGCGAGCGGCGCGGTGATCTCCGGCCGCCGGACCTTCGAACTCGCCGGGCGCTGGCAGGGCGACCACCACGACGGTGTGCCGATCTTCGTACTCACCCACCGGGTGGAGGACGGGGACGTGCCACCGGGCCACGCGCGTTTCGTCACCGACGTCGAGGACTGCGCCCGGCAGGCTCGCGCAGCCGCGGGCGACCGGCCGGTCATGGTCCACGGGGCGGGAGCCGCCCAGGCACTGCTGCGGTCCGGGCAGCTGGACGAGATGGAGATCCACCTGGTCCCGGTCCTCCTCGGCGACGGCCGACGGCTCTTCGACCACCTGGGCGCTCGTCACATCGAACTCGACCTCGTACGACGCCTCGAGGACCGCGACGTCACGCACCTGCGCTACCGCGTGCGCCGGCCCGAGAGGGCCGCGTGAATCAAGGAGTGCGGAGTCCTTTGGGCACCCCGACGCCGTCACCGCGGCAGACGTCACCTGAGCCGGCCGGCGGCCACGCGCGGCACGGCCCTCCGCGCCGCGGCCGGGCTACTACAGTCCGCGCTTCTTGTTCCAGTCGCTCACGTACCAGGCGTAGGCGATGTTGCCCAGGCCCGCGGTGAACAGGAACAGCCAGAAGTGCGCCCAGAAGGACTGGCGTTTCCTGCGGCCGTACCCGCCGGCGAACGCCGCGGCCGACGCCGAAGCGGCCGCCGACACGTTGTTGTTGATGATGATCGGCTGCGGCGCGTAGGGCTGCGGCGGCTGGGGGTACCCCTGCTGCCCGTACTGCGGTTGGGGCGGCTGCCCGTACGCCTGCTGCCCATACGCCTGCTGCCCGTACTGCTGCGGCGGTTGATTAGGCGTGTTCACAGACGCCCCCTCTCGTTCACATGTTGACGGCTGAACCATAACCGACCCTCCGGCACGCTACCTCCGCAGTGTCAACACGTTGCCTCCACATCGCTCTGAGGGGTTGCCGACGTCGCCCCTAAGTGGCCGGATCACATCATGTCGGGCAGTTGATGCCGCTCCACCCTGTTCGGGGTCACTCGTGCCCATAAGGGGGGCGGTCAGGCTGCCTCGCCCCCGCCCCCCCCGTGAGTGCGGCAGCGGGGCCTCCCGGTGCCAGTGAGGCGGCTGCGACCGGTGTGCCTGCCTGCCGGCCCGAATCCACCCGCCGGCCCCTTCTCAACGCCCCGGGCGACTCGTAGCGTTGAACTGCCACACCTCATCAGTTGGCAGGCCGGGGCCGCTTGGTTGCCCGGCTCCCGCTGGGGGGACGCCGGGACCTCCCGGCGGCCCTGGCCCAACAAGATGAGGTGAGGTGGGCAGATGGTGGCAACGGAGAATGCCGCGCCCCGCAAGGGGTGGGTACGTACAGCGGCCGAACGCCTCGGGATCGCCATCGCAGCGCGCGCGCTGTGGTCCCTGGTCGAAAGGCTGCTCCACCATTAGGGGCCTTCGGGCTCCGGGCCGCCCCCGGTGGTTCCCCAGTGCACCGGGGGCGGCCGCCCCGCGGAGCCGGGACCGCGGACGCACGGCGGAGCCCCCTCCCCGAGGCCGGCCGGGATGCCGGGAGGGTGGGAACCTGCTCGGACGCATGGTGCGGCTCGCGCGCCTGTCAGTGCAGCTGCTCGGCCAGTCCGACGATGATCCCCTCAGGGCCGCGGATGTAGCAGAGCGCGTAGCTGTCCTGGAACCGGGCGATCTCGCCGACGAGTTCGCCGCCGTGCGGGCGCAGGCGGGCGAGGGTGTCCTCGAGGTCGTCGACGGCGAACATGACGCGGTGCGTGCCCAGGATGTTGTGCGGCGCGTTGCGTGGGCCGGCGCTGGTCGCCGCGGGGCTGCGGTACTTCGCCAGCTCGAGCCGGCTGTGGCCGTCCGGGGTCCGGAGCATCGCGATGTCGCAGTGGACGCCGTCGAGTCCGGTGCACTGGTCGGCGACGAGGCCCTCGACCTCCGTCCGGCCCTCCAGCTCCATGCCGAGTTCCACGAAGAACGCGACGGCGGCGTCCAGGTCCTCGACGACGATGCCGACGTTGTCCATCCGCTGAATCGCCATGCTGCTCTCTCCTTCTTCCTCGTGCGGCCGGTGGCGGCCGCTGACGTCCCTGGGACGGAGCCGGCGGCACCTTCTCGACATCCTCCGCTCACCGGCCTTGGCGGATTCAGGATCGCGCCCCTGTGCCCCGGGACCGCGGCGGCATGCCGTGGGCGCCGTCTGCGCGGCAGGAGGGCTCGCGGATACCGGCTGGGCGCAGGCACACCCCCTGCCCCGGTGAGCCGGCGGGCGGTCAGGACCAGGGCCGTGTGCGGTGGGTGGGGAGCGGGCGCAGGGCCGGCCACCGTTCCAGCAGGCGCACGGCCAACGCCGCGCTGAGCTGCCCGAGGGCGTGCAGGCGGTCGTGTTCGCGGGTCAGGCCGGCGGCCACGCCGAGCCGGTGGACGAGGCGTTCGCGGGCGGAGACGTAACCCCACGTGAAGTCTTCCGCGGGCACCCGCGCGAGGTGGTCGACGGTCTCGCGGTGGGCGCGTTCGACGAGTGCGTCGCCACGGATCAGCCAGCCGGCGCAGGCGTCGGCGAGGTCTCCGGGAACGTCCCTGCCGGTGAGGCCGCGCCAGGTGGCACGGTAGACGGCCTCGGCCTCCGCGAGGGGCGCGGCGGTGGCCGACATGGCGCACCAGCAGGTCGGGAAGCCGATGCGCAGGTAGGCGAGTTCGACCAGGCCGTTGCCCAGCGACGCCTGCTCGAAGTCGACGAACCGGACGCCGGCGGCGGTGCGCAGGTCGTTGCCGGGGCAGGGGTCCCCGTGCAGCAGCGCATGGTGGGACGCCGGGTCGAGCCGGTCGAGCAGGCCGGCGAGCTCGTCCGGCACGTGGGGCGGGACGGCGACGTCGAGGGCCGTGGCGAGCGCGAGGAAGGACTCGGCGTCGGCGGCGGTCGGCCCCAACCAGGCGGGGAGCGTTCCCGTGTCGGCCGGCCCGGTGAGCGCGTGCAGCCGGGCCAGGGACTCGGCGTAGCCGGGCATCCAGTCGTCGGCCGCGCCGAGATCGTCCAGGTGTTCCAGGACCATCACGCGTGACGCCGGGTCCGTTGCCAGGAGCGCGGGCGCCACGGCCGGCCGGGTCGCCCGCGCGGCGAGCCGCAGCGCGGCGACCTCCCGCGCGTAGCGCGCGTCCCCGTCGGACCCGGTCCCGCCCCCGTCGGCGATCTGCTTGACGATCACCCGGCTGCCACCGCTCAGCTCGACCCGCCACACCCGGGAGCGCGGACTGCTGTCCAGGAGGACGGCCCGCATGGGGGAGCCGAACACGGAACGCAGCTCGTCGCTGATCGGCACACGGGTCGGCATGCGGACCAGCGTAGGGCCCTGGGCCGCGCGGTGTACGCGACACTCTTCACGCCGGGGCATCCGGCCCGGAGACGGCCCGGATGCCCCGGCGTCGTCTCACGCCCTCTCGCAGCGGCTGCGGAGAAGGTCCACTCCCTCGCCCTCGAGGTCGTCGCAGTACGCGGCGCGTCCGGTCATGGCCATCACCAGGGCCAGGGTGGGGCCGGACACCGCAGATCCAGAACCGGTCGTGAAGGGGCCGTCGTTCGCGGAGAGTCGCAGTCCGCCGATGCGTCCCTTGGCGAGGACGACGAGGTCCGAGCCGCGGTAGTACTCGGCCACCTGCGTGAGGACGTCGACCGGGTACGCGTGACGGATGCCCAGCGGGCGCCGGATGTCCTCGCCGTGCACGAGCGTCTCGCCCAGCATGGCGATGACGGGCAGGGGAGGCTTGGTGGTGCTCGGCACGATCCGCCGAAACCGACCGAGGGTCTCGGCCGGAGCCGCGCCCAGCTGCTCGGCCAGCCGTACGGCGACCTGCTTGTCGAAGTCGAACCGGCAGCGGATCACCCCCGCCAGCCAGCGCACGGTGTCGAGGCTCGCACCCGCGGTGAGATGGGCCAGCACCTCACGCACCGTCAGGCCGGTGCACAGCGAGGGTGTGGCCCACTGCTCGTCGGTCAGGTCTTCGAGGTCGGCCGCCAGCGCCGCCCGCTCGGTGCGGATCAGGGGCCAGAGGCCTCTTCCGCGGCTGCGGTCGACGGTCGGCTCGGGGTCGTTCACGGGGAAGGTCTCCTGTCGCGGGTCGTGCTCTGCGTCGCGTCCGGGCCGGAAGCAGGGGTGCGTCCGGCGGGCAGGCTCGTGCAGGAGACTCTCACCGCGGAGCAAAGTCATCGCCCGTGAGCGATCGACCCTCCGGCACACGCACCCGGCTCGCCCGCACCGGCGTGTCCCGCACCGGCGTGTCCCGCACCGGCCCTGGGACCATCGGGTGGCTGCCGGCCGTCCCGCACCGGGGCCGCCGGCGCCGCGGGGGCTTCGTCACGCCTTTCGGAACGGGACGCGGGGAGCTCGCCGCCGAAAGCCGGTTGAGACGGCGCCCTCGGTGAGGAAGGGTCCGTGGTCATGGAGTACTTCTGCTATCACCGGGACCGGATGGGCTCCCTCGCGCTGCGCGAGGAGCTGCAGGAGGAGCACTGGTCCTACATGGACCGGTACGCGAAGGAACTGATCGCCCGCGGCCCGACCTTCGCCGACGACGGGGAAACGCCCACGGGAAGCGTGCACATCGTCGACCTGCCCGCCGCCTCCGACGCCCGCGCGTTCGCCTTCGACGAGCCCGCCTACCAGGCCGGTGCGTACCGGGACGTGCTGCTGCGCCGGTGGCGCAACGTGCTGGGGCGCACCATGTGGGATGCGCCCGGTGGCCGCGGCGACGGCAGCCGGTACCTGGTGCTGGGCCTCGGCCAGGGCCCGGCCGCCGACCTCGCCCCGCCGCCCGGCCAGGACGAGCTGATCGCCTACGGGCCGCTGCTGTCCGATGACGGCGGCACATGGCTGGGCACGGCGGTGCTCCTCGGGGCCCCGGGCCCGGAGGCGGCCCGCGCCGTCCTGACCGCGGACCGGTACGCGGACATCGAGGTCCACCACTGGGAGCCCGGCGGGCGCCGGTGAAGTACGCGGACACCGGCCCGGCGCCCGCTGCCAGGCGCACCGGCCCGGGAGGACGGGAGCGATGACGGTGAGGATGCGGGCGGTTCCCCTGGTCGGCGGGCCGGTGGAGTGGCGGGGTGCGCTGGACCTGGAGACCACACCGGCGGGGGTGATGCCGCGCCGGTTGCCCGCGTGGACCAAGGAGCAGTACCAGGACCCCTCGGTCCATGCACCGACCGTGATGCCTTCGGGGGTGCGGCTGGTGTTCCGCACCGACGCGCGCACCCTGGAGTTCGAGGTACTCACCTCCACCGCCCGGCTCGACGGCGACCCCCGCCCTCGCCCGACCGGAATGCTCGAGCTGCTGGTGGACGGCGCCCTGGCCGGGCGCCGGCAGGCGCCGGTGGGCAACGTGCTGCGGATGGCGGGCCCCGGGGCCCGCCAGCGACTCGTCGCGGGCAAGCCCGGGACCGTGCGGTTCGCCGGACTGCCGAGGGGCATGAAGAACGTCGAGCTGTGGCTTCCCCAGCAGACCCCTACGGAACTGGTGGCACTGCGCGCTGACGGCGAGGTGCTGGCACCGCTGCCGGACGGGCGGCGCCGCTGGGTGCACCACGGAAGTTCCATCAGCCACTGCATCGAGGCCGACGGCCCGACCGGGACCTGGCCGGTGGTGGCGGCCGCGCTCGCAGATACGGAGGTGATCAACCTCAGCCAGGCGGGCAACGCCCTGCTGGACCCCTACGTCGCCCGGACGATCCGCGACATGCCCGCCGACCTGATCAGCCTCAAGGTGGGCATCAACATCGTGGCCCTGTCCGCCTTCCGGCTGCGGACGTTCGGCCCGGCGCTCCACGGATTCCTGGACACGATCCGCGACGGCCACCCCGACACCCCGCTGCTGCTGATCTCCCCGGTGAGCTGTCCCGCCCTTGAGCAGGTTCCCGGCCCGGCCGCGACCGGACCGGACGGGAGGATCGCCGCCCTGGGCGACCCGGCCGACGTGGCCGGCGGCGCACTGACGCTGACGGTGGTCCGTGCCGAGCTGGCCCGGATCGCCGCGGCACGCCAGGCGTCCGATCCCCACCTCCACCATCTCGACGGACGAACACTGCTCGGCCCGCACGAGGCGGACGACCTGGGCGACGGCCTCCACCCCACCGCCGCCGCGTACCGCCGCATGGGCAGGCGCTTCGCCGCCTACGCCTTCGCCGCCGGCGGCCCCTTCGGCTGAGCCCGTTCTTCCAGGCGGAGCAGGGGCGGCCGGTCGAGTACCTCGATGTACACGATCCGGCCGTCCACGACGTCCAGGATCAGCATGCCCGTCGAGGGCGAGAGAGGTACGCACCGGTGGCCCGGGCCGTAGGGCCGCCCCCGCGGATGATCTGCCGTCCGGATGCTCTGGCAGAAGCCGTCGCCGCAGCCGCACTCCTCGACCAGCCGCAGGTCCCGCGCGCAGACCGCCAGTTCGCTCTCCCCCTCGTCCTGCAGAAGGGCGGTCAGTTCGGCGACGAGGTCCGGGAAGACGTCGCGGAGGAGGGGGTGCTCCGGTTCCCCGGGCGCGGGGCGAGCGGCGGCTGCGGCCGGCTGGTCCTGGTGCGGCCGGCTGCTGCCGGGCTGCTTCTTCATTCGGCGGTGAGGGTCTTGACGCCCAGGGCCCTGAGCCGTCCGACGACCGTGTCGTGGGGATCGGCGTCGGTGATCAGTCCGGTGATCTTCTCCCACGGCAGGACGCGGTAGGGCGAGGCCGTTCCGATCTTCTCGCAGGAGGCGAGGATGTAGGTGTCCGCGGCCCGCGCTGCCAGGGCGCGTTTCATCGCCGCCTCGTCGGCGTCCGCGGTGGTCAGTCCCGCCTCGGGGTGCACACCGGTGACGCCGAGCAGGCACAGCTCGGCGGAGACGTTCTGCGCGGCCTCGACCGCGGCGGCACCGCAGGTGACCGCCGAGTGCTTGAAGACGCGCCCGCCGAGCAGGAAGAGCTCCGCCCCCGGGTGGTCGATCAGAGCCGTGGCGATCGTCGGGCTGTGGGTGATCACCGTGCAGGTGAGCTCCTGCGGCAGCGCCCGCGCCACCGCGAGGGCGGTGGTGCCGCCGTCGAGGATCAGCGAACCGCCCGGCCGTACCAGTGCGGCGGCCACCGCGGCGACCTTGCGTTTGCCCTCCGGGGCCACCACCCGCCTCGCGTCGTAGTCCACCACCGCGGGCGACGCGGGCAGCGCACCACCGTACACCCTCTGGCACAGCCCCTCCGCGGCGAGGTCGCGCAGGTCGCGCCGCACGCTGTCCTCGGAGATGCCCAGGTCGGCGGCGACGTCCTTGGCCACGATCTTTCCCGTGCGGGCGAGCAGAGCGAGCAGGTGCTCGCGTCGTTCAGCAGCCAGCATTCACGTTCCTTCCGGTTGTTGCACGATCCTGCATGTATCTTAGCGGTCATGAACGACAAGCCCCTGCTCATCCTGATCGCCGGCCCGTACCGCTCCGGCACCGGCGGCGACCCGCAGGCCATGGCCGCCAACCTCGCCCGCCTCGAAGCCGCCGCCTGGCCCGTCTTCGCGGCCGGCCACCTCCCCGTGATCGGCGAGTGGATCGCCCTGCCCGTCCTGCGCTCCGCCGGTGCCGGCCCCACCGACCCCCTCGCCGACCAGGTCCTCTACCCGGCAGCCGACCGGCTGCTCGCCCACTGCGACGCCGTGCTGCGCCTGCCGGGTGACTCCGCCGGCGCTGACCAGGACGTCGCCACCGCCCGCCGGCGCGGCCTGCCCGTCTACCACGACGCCGCCGACCTTCCCCGCCGCACCCCGCAGGCGGCCGCGTGACAAGCCGCCCGGGTGTCGACATCCCCGACCACCGCGGGCGCACCGGTCTCCACCTCGCCGGACGCGGCCTCGAGCGCAACCCCCGCGTGCGGATACGCGACGTCGAGCTCACCTCGCAGGGCTGGCACGTCCTGCGCCGCACCACCTTCGACTACCGGCGCCGCGACGGACGATGGGAGACCCAGCAGCGCGAGACCTACGACCGCGGCAACGGCGCCGTCGTCCTGCCCTACGACACCGACCGCGGCCGCGTCCTGCTCACCCGTCAGTTCCGCTACCCGGCCTACGTCAACGGCCACCCCGACGGCATGCTCGTCGAGGCGGCGGCCGGACTGCTCGACGCGGACGACCCGGCCACCGCGATCCGCCGCGAGAGCGCCGAGGAACTCGGCGTCAGGCTCGGCCCGCTCACCCACGTCCTCGACGCCTACATGAGCCCGGGCTCGGTCACCGAGCGCCTGCACTTCTTCGCCGCCCCCTACACCCCGGCCGACCGCCTCGCCGCCGGCGGGGGAGTGGAGGAGGAGGGCGAGGACATCGAGGTACTCGAACTCCCCTTCACCGAGGCCCTCGCCATGACCACCGACGGACGCATCACCGACGGAAAAACCCTCCTGCTCCTGCACTGGGCAGCCCTGCACGGGCCCTTCGCCCCCCGGCTCGCGCCCGGCGACCGGCCCCCGCACGGCGGCTGAACCCGCCCGCCCGCACCCGCGCGGCGGAGGGCGCACCGCGTCAACTCCGCACCGGCCAGCGTGTGTTCCGCCTGCCCCGGGGCATTCGGGACGGCAGAAAGCCGCAGGGCCGCAGTGGCCGCAAGCCGTTGAGGAGATGGGGAGTTCACATGCCGAGCAGGGGGATGAAGGCGAGCGCGATCGGCGTGGCCGCCGTCATGGCGAGTGCCGTACTGACGGGCTGCGGCGGTGACGAGGAGCCGAAGTCGCAGAAGGCCGGTACGGCATCGAGCGGAAGCGCGAGCGCGAGCGGCGATGCGGGGGCGCAGGAGCAGGGCACCACGCAGGTGCGGGCCGCCTACGACAGGACGGCCGAGGCGGAGACGGCCAAAATGACGATCAACATGAAGCTCTCCGCGCCGCAGGAGTCGATCACCACCGACGGCAAGGGGGCGCTCGACTTCCAAGAGGGCGACAGCGTCATGACCGTGACCGCCCAGGGCAAGAGCATCGAGCAGCGCGTGGTCGACCAGGTCCTCTATCAGAAGGTGCCGGGGCAGAAGGCCCCGGGCGGCAAGACCTGGATGAAGATCGACCTGAAGAAGGCCGCGCAGGCACTGGGCGTGAACGCCGGGCAGATCGGTGACCCGGCCCAGTCGGCCGCCTACGCCAAGGCCATCACCGACCAGGACGTCACCAAGGTCGGCCAGGAGAAGATCGACGGCGTCGACACCACCCACTACAAGGTGTCGGTGGACGTCGCCGAGCTGCCGGGCGGCGACCAGCTGCGCCGGCAGGTCGGCCCGACGCTGCCGATGCAGGTCTGGCTCGACGGCGACGGACGGCTGCGGCGCCAGCAGCTCGACATGAGCGTCAAGGGCGCGCCCTCCGCCGGCGCCAAGGCGGAGAACAGCGCCGCACCGCAGCAGATCAAGATGACCATGGTGATGAACTACTCCGACTTCGGCACCGAGGTCGAGGCACAGGCACCGCCGGCCGGCCAGGTCGCCGACATGACGAACGAAGTGATGAAGCAGAGCCGGCAGCAGAGCTGACCCGCAGGCCGGAGGGCGGCCCCGACGCGCCACACCGGGGCCGCCCTGTGCGGCAGGGGCGAAACTGACCACGCCCTCGGGACCGGACACGGCACCGTGCTCCCGGCGGCAACTCGGAAGCGGCGCTCTGAGGGAAAGCCTCCCGCAGTGATCCCCGGCCCCCGGCCCCCGGCCCGGGGAGCACGATGCGCGCGGAGTCCGGCTGCTCCCGCGGGGACGCCCCCACGCAGGCGCCGCGACCTGCTCGGCGGTCCGCCGGCTGCGCGCCCGTCACCGCGTGCGCGGGCCCGCCGCCCCACCCCTCAGGCCTTCTTCTCCCAGACGGTCATGCCCAGTTGCAGGAAGGCCTCCTCGCGCAGGGCCGTCTGCTTGACCTGGATCCTGAGCGCTCCGACGTCGCCCGAGTCGTTCCCGACACAGAGCTGGGTGCCCTCCTCGGCCGCCGCGAGGGACCAGGTGCGGTACTCGGGACTGGTGGCGCCGCTGAGGAGGTGGCGGCAGACGTCGAGGGAGGCGGCCTTGCCGTTGAACAGCTGCACGAACAGGCTGGTGTCGCTCTCCAGCGCGCAGGCGTCGTCGTCCTCGCAGTTCAGACGGATGTCGCCCGCACGGTCGGTGCGGAGCTTCGGTTCGTCCAGGCTCAGGGAGTTCGTCTCGTACAGCAACGCGGGGGACAGCACCTCCGTTCCCGAGGACGCGGAGGCGTCCGGGGCGGACCGCGACGGCCCGGGGGAGGCGCCAACGGCCTGCGGAGTGCTCGACGGTGACGCCGTGGACCGGGCGGAATGCGTCGGTGCGGGAGCCGAAGGGGAGTTGTCCGCGGCCCGCTCGCCGAGGCCGAACCGGTCACCGGCGAACCACGTCCAACCCGTCAGCACCAGAGCGCCCGCCGCCACGGCCCCACCCGCGATCAGCGCGGCTCGCCGTCCGCGCGGCACCCGGCGCCGGGCGGGCCCGAGCAACAGCGTCGAGGCCGCCGTCGACGGATCCACGGGAGTGCCCACCGGGTCCGGAACACTCGCCTCGGGTCCCGTGACCTCGCGCCACACGGCCGGCCCGGCGCCCGCGTCGGCGTCCGCTCCAAGACGCTCCCGGCACCACTCGACGACCTCCGCCGGCGTGGCCCGCTCCCGCGGATCGGGCGCCAGACACCGGGCGAACAGCGGACGCAACGGCTCCGGCAACCGGGACAGATCGGGTTCCTCGTGCACGATCCGGTACAGCACGACCGGCGCTATGCCCTCCCCGTACAACGGTTCGCCCAGCGCCGCGAAGGCCGCCGTCTGGGCCAGGGCGAAGACGTCGGTCGCCGGGGACACCTCACCGGCGGTCGCCTGCTCGGGCGCCATGAAGTGCGGCGTGCCGACCGTTGCGCCGGTAGCGGTGTGCGAGGAGAGGTCGGCGGCGACCGAGATACCGAAGTCGATCACCCGCGGCCCGTCAGCGGCCAGCAGCACGTTGGATGGCTTGAGGTCCCGGTGCACCACCCCCACGCCGTGGATCGCCTCGAGCGCCTCGGCCACGCCGGCCATCAACCACAGCACGGCGGACACCGGCAGCGGGCCCCGCCGGGCAACGGCCGCCGTCAGGGACGGCCCGGGCACGTACAGCGTGGCGAGCCAGGGCGGTACGCCGTCGGTGTCGGCGTCGACGAGTTCCGCGGTGTAGGCGCCCCTGACCCGGCGGGCGGCCTCCACCTCCCTGCGGAAACGCCGCCGGAAGCCCGGATCGTCGGCGAGCTCCGGCCGCACCACCTTGATCGCCACCGGGCGGCCGCCCTGGGTGTGCGACAGGTACACCCGGCCCATGCCCCCCGCGCCGAGCCGGGCCACGAGCCGGTAGTCGGCCACGACAGCGGGGTCACCCGCCTGAAGCGGCTGGAACACCTCGGTGGTGCTGCTCATCGAACCGTCATCCCCCTGCTCCCCGGCCGGCCGACGGGCCGGCCCGGGACAGAAGCCTAGACGGGAGCAGCGGACCGACTGACCTGGGACGTTGAGAACTGCCTCCCGCAGGAGGCGGCCACCGTCCGCGCCGGTGTCACGGACGCGGGCGGTGCCGGGACGTCCCGGCGTCGAGCGGGGGCCGCGGGCCACGGTCCTGCCGGCCCGGCGGGAGGTAGTACCGCAGCACGCGGGAGGTCCAGCGGGCGATGCCGTACTCGTCCGCGGCGGGATCGCTCAGGTGCGGATCGAAGTCGCTCTCGGTCTTCAGCATCGCCGCGACGAGGGCGGGCGAGACCTGCGGTGCGGCGCAGGCGGTGCCCGCCGCACGATCGCGGGACGGGAGCGGGCGGCGTACCCGAGTGCTGAGTTCCACCGGGCCGGCCGCGCGCCCTGATGGCCGACGTGACGTTCACGCGGGTCGTGTTCCTGCCCGGAGGGGACGGCCCCGGTCACGATACTGACCCACATGCCCGGCCAACTCCGTGCCAAGGTTCTGCCCGACCGCCAACGCCGCTCTCTGGACGACCTCCAGCAGGACCTCGACCTCTCGTCGGGGGACAGCCGCTCGAAGCAGTCGGCCTTCTGGACCATGCTCACGCTGTCCGCCGTGATCGCGGCGGGCGGCATCCTGACGGACTCCACCGCCACCGTCATCGGCGCGATGATCATCGCACCGCTGTCCACCCCCATCATGGGAATCGCCCTCGGTGCCGTACAACGCCGCCGCACCACCGCCGCCGCCTTCGTGACCCTCGGATGCCTGCTGGTGATCCTGGTCGGGGCAGTGGCCTCACTGGTCGTGCCCCAGTCCTACGACCTGCTGACCAACAGCCAGATCTCCGGCCGGACCTCCCCGGGCCTACTGGACCTGATCTCCGCCCTGGCCACGGGCTTCGCCGGCGCCGTGGCACTGGCCCGCAAGGATGTCGCCGCGGTCCTGCCCGGAGTGGCCATCGCGATCTCCCTCGTACCGCCCCTCGTGGTCACCGGCGTCTGCGCCGGCCAGGGGGCGTGGTGGCCGGCGCTGGGCGCGCTGGTCCTCTTCTCGTCCAACCTCTTCGCCCTCGTCTTCGCCGGCATGGTCGTCTTCACCGCCCTCGGATACACCCGCCCCGCCGGACGGCGCGTCCTGCGGCGGCCACGCCGCGCCCACGTCATGCTCGGGCTGCTCTTCACGGCCGTCATGCTCCCCCTGGGCGCCCACACGGTCGCCACCGTGCTGCTCAACACCTGGACCCTCAGAGCCAAGAGCGCCGCCGAGCGGTGGCTCACGCACACCCCCGGCGCGATGGTCACCAGCGTCGACGCACAGTCCCGGACCCTGTACATCCACGTACGCAGCCCCGGCGACCTGCCCCCGGTCGAAGGGCTGCTCAGCAATCTTGAAGGGCACATCCCCGACGGCATCCCCATCGTGGTCGACGCCACCCGCGGCCGGCAGATCACGGCCGGCAGGGTCGGCGGATGACACCGCCTGCCGGAACCGGCGAGAGCCGCGCCGCACCGTCTTCGCAGGAGCGGAACGGACGGGGCTTCCGCGCCGGTCAGCCCCGGCCCAGAACGCAGAACTCGTTGCCCTCCGGGTCGGCCAGGACGACCCAGGGCACGTCGCCCTGACCCACGTCGGCCCGTACCGCGCCGAGCCCTTCGAGCCGGGCGGTCTCCCTCGCCTGGTCCTCGACGGGGTCGGACATCACGTCGAGATGGACGCGGGTCCACACGGCCTCGCCGTCGGGCACGCGGCGGAACTCCAGGTACGGTCCGACGCCCTTGACGGAGCGCAGCAGGGCGCGGTCGTCGCTCAGCTCGTGGACGGTCCAGTCGAGCGCCTCGCCCCAGAACCCGACCATGGCCCGCGGATCGGCGCACTCGACGACCACGGCGGCTATCGGCCCGGTGTCCCGGTAGAGGTCCCGAGGCTCCAGGACCGTGAACACGTTGCCTTCCGGATCGGCCAGCACCGTCCCCCGCGCGTCACCCCGGCCCCCCTCGGCGGGCGTCGCCCCGAGCTCCTGGAGACGTTCGACCATGTCCGCCCGGTGGGCATCGGAGGCGGTGGCGAGCTCGAGGTGCACGCGGCACTTCACCGTCTGCGGATCCGGGACGCGTACGAGATCGACACAGACGGCGGAGGGGTCCGGCCAGTCGAAGCCCACGGGTTCCAGGTTGGTGACGCCGGGTCCTTCGCTGGACACCCCCCAGCCGAGCGCCTGCGCCCAGAAACGGCCGAGCGCCGAGTCGTCCCCCGCCTTGAAGTTCACCTGAACCAGTTGCAGCGTCATGCCGCAGTACCTTAGGTGATCTCCCCTCGGACAAGGGCGCGAACAGCATCCGCCGAACCCTCCGCTCGGCCCTCGAATGCCTGAACTCCCGGTCATGAGATTCTTCCGGCCGCGCAGCCGAAGCCGAAGCCGAAGCCGAAGCGGAAGCGGAAGCGCCGCCCGACGTATGACGGGAACGCCCTTGGCAGAGGCCAAAGCCCTCTACGAAGCCGGGCGTTACGCAGAGGCGGAGGCCGAAGCCCGCGCCGTGGCCCGGTCGCGGCCGCAGGACGACGAGTACGCCGCCGCAGCGCTGAACATCGCCGCGATCGCGACGGGCGCCCAGGGCCGCCACGCCGAGGCACTCGACACCTACGACGAAGCGCTGCCCGTCTCCAGCAGGATCTTCGGAGCCGATCACTTTCTGACCCTGAAGCTGCGCTCGGACCGCGCCCAGGCGATGACCGCACTCGGCCGGCACGCCGAGTGCGAAGCGGAGTGTGCGGCCGTCGCCGAGATGGCGGGCCGCGGCACCGGCCCGGACATGGCACGCCTGGCGGGGGCCGCCCGCAACGGGCTCGTCTTCGCCCTCAACGCGCAGGAACGTCACCAGGAGGCCGAGACACTCGCCCGTCAGGCCCTGGCCGCCCATCGCGAACGTGACCGGTTGCCCCTGGTCCTGCGTCTGGGCCTGGCGCGCAGCCTCAACGGCCAGGCCCGCTGCGAAGACGCCCTCACCGAGGCGCAGGGCGCCGGCGAGCTGTACCGCGCCCTGCCCGCAGACCAGCGGCACCCCGATACGGGCGCCGTCGAAGTCGCCCTCGCCACCGCCCTGCTGGGACTGCACCGCACCCCCGAAGCCCGGGGCCGGGCCGCAGCCGCCCACGATGCCTGCCTGGCCTCCTTCGGCCCCGACCACCGCCGCACCGCCGAAGCCAGGACCCTGCTCGAGCACATCGACGGCACCCGACCGTGAACGCAGCAGTCCCGCTCGGGGCGGGTCACCGTACCCGGTGGGCACCCCGGAGTGGAAACGTCCATCCGGCGGAGCAACGGCTGCATGCGCCCGCCCCCCGTCTCCCTTGGGCACGCGTGTCAGGCGTCGGCGAGCAGGGGGTCGTACGGGGTGCTCGTGCGGCGTCCCGACATGAAGGACAGGAAGTCGCCCACGAAGGCGCTGCGGCTGCAGGTGCCGTCGGTGGTGGCCAGGTCGCGGTGGAAGGCGGTGCGGAAGAGGGCCCGGTACTCGTCGGCGTCGATGGTTCCGCTGCCGTCCTTGTCGGTGACGTCGAAGAGGACCTCGGCGGCGCGGATGAGGGCCGGCCCGGCGAGTGAGGGGACGGCGGCGGCGTACTCGCCGGCGCTGACGCGGCCGTCGCCGTCCGTGTCGAGGGCGGCCTGCAGCTCGCGCCACCAGGCGGCGAAGGCGTCGTAGAGACGGGTCTCCTCGGGCTCGTCCAGGTCGAGGCGGGTGGCCAGTTCGCGGGCCATGGCGGCGAGGTCCGGCCAGTCGAGGTGGCCGTCGCCCGTCTGGTCCAGCACCTTACGGAAGAAGTCCTCCGCCGAACGCCGGCCCTCTTCCGAGCCCGGAACGGAGGCTGCCGGGCCCGGCTCGGGGCCGGGGTCGTCGCTCAGCGGCGACAGGAGACGGAGCAGGGCCGCCGCGCGCCGCATACGGGAGCGCAGCGCGGTCACGGTCCGGGCGCGGGGGTCGTCGCTGTCGGGAGAGAGGGAGAGGACCTCGATGATGCTCTCGGCGTTGATCCAGCCCTGTGGCAGGAAGCGGGCGAGCCCGGTGGCCAGGTAGGCCCCCTGCATGAGGGCCGCGGCGCCGGGCATCTCCGGCAGACCGGCCCGGCGCCGGTACGGCTCGGGAAGCGAGGCGACGGTGATCGCCCCCAGCAGCGGACCGGCGACGGTGCGGCCGGCCGCCCACAGGGCCGGTGCACCGTCCAGCAGCGCCGGGGCGGGCAGGTGGTCGAAGAGCCGGTAGAGGATGACGCGGGCCGCTTCGGTGTTCTCCAGCTCGTTCTCGACGACCTCGTCGAAGTACCGCCAGAAGTCGCCCAGTTCCTCAGGAAGCGCGGTGGCGTCGCCGTCGAGCGCGGCGAGGAAGGCGCGGTACTCGGCGTACATCCGCTCCATCGTGTCCTGGCCGAGCGGCTGGCCGCTTAGCCGGCACATGGTGACCGCGCTCTCGAAGAGCGTGGCGACCACCCAGGCCCGGGCGGACCGGTCCATCGCGTCGTAGGCGCGGCCGCGGGAGTCGGAGCCGCTCATCCGGGCGTGCAGCCGGTTGAGCCGGGCGGCCTCCCGTTCACGGACCGACGCGTCCGCGCCGAACATCCGCCGCATGCTCAGGAAGGTGTTGCGCAGCCGGCGCCAGGGGTGGGCGACGAAGGTGGAGTTGTCGACGAGGGCGGCGCCGATCTGCGGGTGCGCGGCCTCCAGCACAGTGGCGCGGATCATGGCCAGGGCCCAGCGCGGGTCGTCGAAGAAGGAACCGAACTGGGATTCCGGCCCGAACAGGGGTACCTCGCCGGTCGCTGTCGTGGTGTCGCTCATCAGGAACGGTCTCCGTTCGTCGCGGCCGGCACGCCGCCGAAGCGGCGGTCACGGCACCGGTAGGTATGCAGGCAGGCGAGGAAGTCCGAGGCCCGGAAGTCCGGCCAGAGCACCTCGGGGAAGACCCACTCGGCGTAGGCGACCTGCCAGAGCATGAAGTTGGAGATGCGCTGCTCGCCGGAGGTGCGGATGACCAGATCCACGTCGGGGGTGTCGGGGAAGGGCAGGTGGTCCGCGAACAGCTGCTCGGTCACCTCCTCGGCGGCCGTCCCGCCGCGGATCAGCGACCGTGCGGCCTCCACGATGTCGCGGCGCCCCCCATGGTCGAAGGCGACGGTCAGCGTCATCCCCCGATTGCCGGCGGTCAGCGTCGTCAGGTCCTCGAAGTCCCGGGCCAGTTCGCGGGGGATGCGCGGGTCGGCGGCCCCCAGGAAACGGCAGCGGATGCCACGGGCCAGCAGCAACGGCGCATGCTTGCGCACGACCCGGCGCACCAGACGCATCAGGAACGCGACCTCAGGGCCGGGACGGTTCCAGTTCTCGGTGGAGAAGGCATACAGGCTCAGCCACTCGACTCCGGCGGCCCGGGCCGCCTCGATGGTGTCGATGACCGTGGTCTCCGCGGCTCGGTGCCCGTCGGTGCGGGGAAGCGAACGCCGCTGCGCCCAGCGGCCGTTGCCGTCCATCACGCAGGCCACGTGCCGCGGCACCCCGCGCACCGGTCGACCGTCCTGCCGCTGCCCGCCGAGCCCGTCACCGTACTGCGGTGCGCCCGGCCGCTCCTGCGGATCCGCGCGTGCACGCGGAACACCGCGGTCCTCCAGGCCCGGCCCCGTTCCGCTCGAAGCGGCATGCTCGATGGCACCGTGCTTGGTCACGCCCACCCCGTCTTACCCGATCCACGCCCCGCCAGAGCCCTTGTCTGCGGCAGTCTGACAGTGTGAAAGGGGCCCTGACCGGCCAAAGGGGCGGCCGTCACCCTTGACGCGTACGTTCGGGTCCCTGGCAGGCGACCGGGCGCACGTGGCCCCCCACGTGCCCGTCCTCAGCTGTAGGGCCCCCACCGGCGTTCCAGGGTGTCGTACAGGTACCGGGGCAGACCGGCGATGGCGCTGGTGCGGAACGGGCGGCCGTCGTCGTCGATGCGCACGGTGCCCCGGCGGCCCTGGGAGGACCAGTCCAGCTCCAGGTACCAGCGGCAGTCGCACGAGCTGGTCTTGGCCGTGACCAGCAGCACCTCGGGGTCCTTGGCCGAGACGCGGTAGGGCATCCGCACGGCCGGGATCGGCGTGCCGGTGTCGTTTCCGGCGACCGCGCGGGCGATGGGTCGGTCCTTGTCCAGGTCCACGTCGAAGTACCGCGGAGTGACCGCGCCGCCACAACCCTGGTCCATGGCGTAGGCGTTGCCCTCGGCCGGTGCCGTACGGCCGACCACGCGCACGCGCAGCGCCTCCAGCACGACGGCCGTGTCGCTGCGCCCCTGCACCGACAGCCGCACGAGCGTCTCGCCGCCGTGCACCGCGCTCTGCGTCGCCGCCCAGGGCGCCGCGTCCTGCGGGGCGGGGGGCGGGGGGACCTGGCCCGGCGGCTTGGCGATGACGTAGTCGTGACCGCAGCCGAGCTCCCAGGCCTGGGAGTCGACGGACCAGGCGAGCGGCAGCCCGGCGGACTCCTCGCCGCGGGGCGCAACGGAGGTCGCACCGGGCGGCCGAGAGGTGCCCGGCTTCTCCTTGGGGGTGGCGGAGCCCGACGGCCGCTCGGAGGCGGGGGTGCCGCTCGGGCCGGGCGAGGCGCCCCGTCGCTCAGGCACACGGGCCTGCGCCCTGCCGGAGGGCGCCGGACCGGACGTGCTGGGACCGGCATCGGCCCGGGCCGGACCGTCGGCGGACGCCCGCCGCCCGTCGGGCAGCGCGGACAGGGCCCCGAGCGTCGCGAGCACGGCACAGACGCAGGCCAGCCCGGCCACCGGACGTCTACGGCGGTACCAGGCCCGGCGCGGCGGCGCGGGCACACCGGGCACAGGGTCCGCCTCGCCGACCGGACGGCCGCCGGCCGGATGGCCGCCGGCCGTCATCGCCGTCGTCGCCGGGGCGACGACCGGGCCGCCGTGGGTGTCCGGGGCGGCCAACGGGCCGCCGTCGCCCTTCGGTCCTGCCGTGTCCGGCCCGGTGCTGCCCTCCACCGCGGTGTCCGGTCCGTCCGCCGCGGCGTTCACGGCCGTCTCCGTCTCCGTCGCCGCCGCGGCCTTGGGCGCACTCCCCGCCGCCCCCGCTCTACGAGGCCGGCTGCGGACCGCCACGGCCAGCAGCCAACGGCGGTGAAGTTCCAGACGCTGCTCCGCGGTCGCCCCGCACAGGGCCGCGAAGCGTTCCACGGGAGCGAAGTCGAGCGGCACCGCGTCACCCGCGCAGTAGCGGTGCAGTGTCGAGGTGTTCATGCCCAGACGGCGGGCCAGCGAGCCGTAACTGCGGTCCGTGCGCTCCTTCAGCGCCCGCAGCAGCGCCGCGAACGTGGCCACCTCGTCGACGCCGCTGCCGTCGTCCTGTGCCGACACAGGCCCCCCTGGTCCTCGTACGCCCCCGCCCGGCCCCGGGACGGTATCCCAGGCACCCCATGTACCTGCACGTCACAGGGGCTGGGATGGTTCCACCGTGCCCGATCGGCCGCCGGCTGTTGCGCCCGGCCGCTGTGACCGCTGATGCTCTTGGTACCGCACCGGCCAGGCCCGGGCCGACCAGCCGGCCTCGCCGCGGCATCCACCACCACGCACTCACCCACGGGGGAACTCTCATGTCCTTGCGCATCCGAACGAGCGCTTGCACCGCACTGGCCGTCGCCGCCCTCGCGGCGGGCACGGTCCTCACGGCACCGGCCGCCGGCGCCGCGCCGAAGGCGGCCGCGCCCACGTTCCTGTCGGCCTCCCAGCTGCCGCCGCACCCGACGTCGTCCTGGACCGCCGGCCCGGTCACCGAGGGATTCCCGGAGGGACTCGGCCTCTGCGTGAGCACGGAGGGCGTGCCCTCCTACGACTACCGGCACCGGGAGTTCTGGACCGACCTGGACACCACCGCCGTGCAGTTGACCGTCGTCACGGGCACGGCCGCCCAGGCCAAGGCGTTGGCGAAGCACTACGACGACCTGGTCCGCACCTGCGCCGACCGCATCGAGGAGACCACGCCCGACGTCGAGGCCGAGAGCCGGGACTACGGCAAGCTGCCGGTCGAGGAAGGCGCCCGCGTCCGCGGCCTGCACACCGAGACGACCTGGGGCGCCACCGACATCGCCCTGCTGTCGGTCGGACGGGACGGCAGGACCGTCACCGTCGTGAAGTGGGGCCAGATGGGCGACTTCCACAACGCGCCCGTGACCGCCTTCAAGAAGACCACGACCACGGCCGTCAACAAGCTGTACTGACCAGGCGGCCACCGCAGACGCCAGGGCCGTCCTTTCGCCACGGGGGTCGGAAGGACGGCCCCGGTACCGGTCACGCCCCGGGCGGGGACTGCTGCTCCGGTCAGCGTGCGTCGGTCAGACGGGCAGGGGAGTGCCGAGCATCGCGGAAGCCCGCTGGAACGCGCTCTGCACGCGGACGGGTGCGGCCTCGGGGACGGTGCGGCAGGTGAACCCGAGCCGGGCCATGGCTCTCAGCACCTCTCCGGCGCTGAAGTCGCGGCGGTCCTGGCGGGTGATGACCTGGCCGACCTGCTTGACGGGGTAGTGGCGTCGCCCGATGATCACGGACTCGCCGGTGACCGGCTCGGGTTTGATGCCCTTCATCGATTCCAGCACGCCGTTCTTGGTCAGGTCGAACGGGAAGCGGGCGATGACACAGCGCATGATGCCTCACAGGCAGAAGGGGAGGGTGGGCCTGACCGCCGTCCAGCGGTCAGCGGAAGAGCGCAAGGACGCCCAGGACGCTGCCGTGTTCGTCGACCACGGGCACGGGCCCGAGCCGCCCGCAGGGCACCGCGTCCTCGGCTTCGGCCCTCGTGGCCGACGGTGACACGAAGGGCTGGCTGCCGTCGGTGATGTCGGCCAGGCGGATCCGGTCGGTGTATCCGGAGCTGTCCCGGACGGCGGTGAGCCGGGCCTGGGTGACCAGGCCCACGCACCGGGCGTCCTCGTCGCAGACCACCAGATGCTCCGCACGTGCGGCGGCCATGACGGACAGCGCCACCTCGACGGTCATGTCGTACCAGACCTGCGGTCCGGCCGCGTCCATGGCGTCGACCACCGTGCCGTGCACGGGGTGAGCGCCGACGGAGCGAGCCGGTAACTGTCCAAGCGCCAACGGGTGCCTCCTGTGCGGATGGGCCGGACTCTTGATCAAGGACAGGTCTATGCGGCGGCCACAGCGGCACCGGGCGGAAGCACGGCTGCGCGGCGGGTGGCCGAGGCGGGGCGGCGTCGGCCGCGTGAGGTGGAGCCGCGCTTCTTGGGGCGCTCGGCCACGGGTGCGGTGATGACGACGGGGATGCCGGAGGGTGCCTGGGCGCCGGTGATGCGGTGGAGGTCCTCGGTGCCCGCGCGGACCTGGGTGGTCTGCGGGACGATGCCCGCGGTGGCCATGAGGCGGGTCATGCCGCGGCGCTGGTTGGGGGTGACCAGGGTGACGACGCTGCCGGACTCGCCGGCGCGGGCGGTGCGGCCGCCGCGGTGGAGGTAGTCCTTGTGGTCGGTGGGCGGGTCGACGTTGACGACGAGGTCGAGGCTGTCGACGTGGATGCCGCGGGCCGCGACGTTGGTCGCCACCAGCACGCTCACGTGTCCGTCCTTGAACTGGGTGAGGGTGCGGGTGCGCTGCGGCTGGGACTTGCCTCCGTGCAGGGCGGCGGCCCGTACCCCGCTGTTGAGGAGGTGCTCGGTGAGGCGGTCGACGGCGTGCTTGGTGTCCAGGAACATCAGCACCCGGCCGTCGCGTGCGGCGATCTCGGTGGTGGCCGCGTGCTTGTCGGCGCCGTGGACGTGGAGCACGTGGTGCTCCATGGTCGTGACGGCGCCGGCCGAGGGGTCGACGGAGTGGACGACGGGGTCGCTGAGGTAGCGGCGCACGAGCAGGTCGACGTTGCGGTCCAGGGTGGCGGAGAACAGCATGCGCTGGCCTTCGGGGCGGACCTGGTCGAGCAGGGCGGTGACCTGCGGCATGAAGCCCATGTCGGCCATCTGGTCGGCCTCGTCCAGGACGGTGACGGCGACCTGGTCCAGGCGGCAGTCGCCGCGGGTGATGAGGTCCTTGAGACGCCCGGGGGTGGCGACGACGATCTCGGCCCCGCCGCGCAGCGCGCTCGCCTGCCGGCCGATGGGCATCCCGCCCACCACGGTGGCCAGACGCAGCTTCACCGAGCGGGCGTAGGGGGTGAGGGCGTCGGTGACCTGCTGGGCCAGCTCACGGGTGGGCACGAGCACCAGCCCCAGCGGCTGCCGGGCCTCGGCGCGCCGTTTGGCCGTGCGGGCCAGCAGGGCCAGCCCGAAGGCCAGGGTCTTGCCGGAACCGGTGCGCCCGCGGCCGAGGACGTCGCGGCCCGCGAGGGAGTTCGGCAGGGTGGCGGCCTGGATCGGGAAGGGGACCGTCACGCCCTGCGAGCCGAGTGCGGCCAGCAGTTCCCGGGGCATGTCGAGATCGGCGAAGGCGTCCGCGGAGGGCAGCGCGGGGGTGATCGTCTCGGGGAGGGCGAACTCGCCCTGCATCGCGGCGGGCCGGCGGCCGTGACCGGCGGAGCGGCTCGGTCCGCCGGAGCGGCGCGGGGCGGGCGAGCCGAAGCGGCTGTTGCCCCTGGCGGAGTCGCCGCCGTTGTTACGGGTGCGGGCGAAACGGTCGTTCGTACGTGTGCGGTTCATGCGGAACCTTCCTCGACGCGGCGCATATCAAGGAATTCCCGCAGCGGAAAGCAGCACGGAGAACTGCATGAAAGGCCGGTGGAACGCGGCAGCGAATCCGACCCGCGAAAAGAATCCATGCGGGTGAAGACGCTGAAAGGGGTGGCGTGGTGTGGAATCACTGTTCGAAGCGCCCACGGTGACAGCTGGGAAGGGATGCGTCTGCACCCTTGAAGGATGGTCCGTGTGCGGTGAGCCTACGGATTCCTGGTGTCGTCCCCAGGTGAAACCACCACGGGAAAACGCATGCAGCTGGGGCCCGCACCCCGAAGGATGCGGGCCCCAGCTACAAGTACGCGACAGTCAGCGTCAGGCGGGAACGATGTTCTCGGCCGTCGGGCCCTTCTGGCCCTGTGCGATGTCGAAGTTCACCTTCTGGCCCTCCAGCAGCTCGCGGAAGCCCTGGGCGGCGATGTTCGAGTAGTGGGCGAACACATCAGCGCCGCCACCGTCCTGCTCGATGAAGCCGAAACCCTTTTCCGCGTTGAACCACTTCACGGTACCAGCAGCCATGTCATTTCTCCTTCGGGGCAGTGCACCGGCAGTCCGCACCGTGCGGACACCGTGTCGCCGCAATGATCACCCCGCCCGGAAAAAGACCGGAAGTACAAAAGCGTTTCCAGCGGCACAGGACCGGCCGGAGAGCACTTGATTCGGGAACCACAACTGCAACTGAGATCGACAGTAGCACGCCGCAGCGGCCCGTGTACGGTGAAGAATTCCCCTCCCCTCATTGCGGCAAAGAACCTGTCCGCCAGTTCCGCTGAAATCTCGGCTCGCGAACGCAGATATGGGCGCACCCGCGCGACGGCAAATGTGGCGCACCCGCGCTTCCGCGCCCCGGTCGCCCACCGGCCGGAGAACCCCTTCGCGAGCATCCGGCCTCATGCGGAGGCTGCCACCATGAGGTGGATCGCCGCTGAGTGCCGTGCCGTGCCGTGCCGTGCCGTGCCGTTGCCGTTGTCAGCCGACGAGGGCGTGGGTGATCTGCCGGGTCGTCTGCGCGGCGACCCGGGGGTTGACGGCGGCGTAGGAGGTGTAGGCGTTCAGGCCGGTGGCCAGGGCCCAGCCGCGCCCCCGCATCCAGGTGGCATCGTCCACGCCGAGCGCATCGCGGAAGGCGGCTCGGCTGTCTGCCGACATCAGGGTGAAGGCGATCATCAGGTCGCAGGCCGGGTCGCCTGTGCCGAGCCCGCCGAAGTCGATGACGGCGCTGAGGCAGCCGTGGGAGGTCAGCAGGTTGCCGGTGTGGAAGTCGCCGTGGAACCACACCGGAGAGCGGTCCCATCCGGGCGCGCTCAGTGCCGCGTTCCACAGTTGCGTCATCGCTGCTGTGTCGAACACGCCGTCCACCTCGGCGATGGCGGCCCGCGTCGCGCGGTCCCGGTCGGACAACGGACGGCCGGTGAGGGCTTCCCCGGCGTCCCCGGCGGGGATGTCCTCGAGGGGGAACCGCTGCAAGGCGGCCAGGAACCGAGCCAGTTCGATGGCCGCCTCGGGGGAGTCGCCCAGCGCGTCAACGGTCGCCACCTCGCCGTCCAGCCAGCGGGACACCGCCCACGGCCACGGGTAACCGAAGCCGGGGCCGCCCACTGCCACTGGTACCGGGATGGCCAGGGGGAGGTGCGGGGCGAGCTGGGGCAGCCACTGCGATTCCTTCCTGGCCTGCCCGATGGCTCCGGGATGGCGCGGAAGCCGGACGGACAGTTCCTCGCCCAACCGGTAGATCACATGATCGGAGCCGGCGGGGTCGAGCAGCTTCAGGGCCAGGTCCGCCCACTGCGGGAACTGAGTGTCGACCAGGCACCTGACCAGTGCCTCGTCGATCTGAGGGCGTGTTTCCGCAGTTCTCGCAGCTACCAAGAACAGCTCCCATGGCCGGCCCGCTCCGTGCGGCGGGCAGTCGCAGCCATCACAGTGGTTCACGGCTGCGTCTGTCGACCGATTTTGGAACGCGGGTGCTCCACCTCCTTGTGCTGGCTGCTGTTACCGCCGCTGGCGTGCAGGCCGCAACCCATACCCACTACCGGGCGCCCCGGCTGATCCCCTTCAACGCCCCAGTCGCATGAAGCGTGCTGGACGGCCGTCGGGCCCCGGCCGTTTGGGTTCACACGGCATGAACACGCGTGTGGGGGCGCCGCCGGTAGGCGGCCCCACAGACAGCCCAACAGCTCGCGAAGGGACCAGCATCATGGGGCAGAGGAAGGCAACGGGCAGGGCACCGGACGAGCGGCCGGCCATGCCGCAGGAGGAAGCGGAGATCACCCCGCCGTACCGCTTCCAGCGCCAGCAGCGCCCCGGCCTGGAGGCCGAGATGGAAGTGCGGCCGCGCTACCTCGCCCCCAACTACCGCGGTTCCGGCAAGCTGCAGAACAAGGTCGCCCTGATCACGGGCGGCGACTCCGGCATCGGCCGCTCGGTCGCCGTGCTCTACGCCCGCGAGGGCGCCGACGTCGCCATCGTCTACCTCCCCGAGGAGGAGCGGGACGCCGCCGAGACACGCGAGGCCGTGGAGAAGGAGGGACGCACCTGCCTGCTGCTCCCCGGCGACCTGTGCGACCCGTCCTTCTGCGCCGACGTGGTGAAGCGCACCGTCGCCGAACTGGGCGGCCTCAACGTGCTGGTGAGCAACGCCGCATACCTCAACAGCCAGAACGACATCACGGACCTCACGGCCGAGGACTTCGACCGGGTCTTCAAGACCAACGTCTACGCCTACTTCCACCTGCTCATGGCGGCCCTGCCGTACCTGTCGCACGGAGACGCGGTGATCGCCACCGCCTCCGAGGAAGCCCTCAAGGGCAGCGACATGATGTGGACTACGCGGCCTCCAAGGCCGCCATGGTGGTCTTCACCAAGTCCATCGCCTCGCACCTGGCGGCCCGGGGCGTCCGCGCCAACGTCGTCTCGCCGGGACCCACCTGGACCGTCCTGAACGTGGCAGGTCAGCGCTTTCCCGACGACTACCTCACCCACCTGGGCAGCTCTGCCCCGATGGGCCGTGTCGCCCAGCCGGAGGAGGTGGCCCCCGCCTACGTGTACCTGGCCTCGGACGCCGATTCCAGCTTCACCGTGGGGGAGGTGATCGCCGTCACCGGCGGCCTGACCGACACCCGGTGACCGGCCGGCTCCTGGCATCGTGTGCCGGCTCCGTCCCCGCGCCCCGTCTGCGGCGTCGGACAGGCACCGACGGGCGGCCGCTGAACCTCCCGACTAGGTCAGAAGGGGCACAGGATCGGCTGACTGGGCGTGGGACGTGGCGTGTTTCCTCCGGCCAGCGAAGCATGGGACTCCTGCCGACTTGGCGGATGTGAAGACGGCGAGCCCGGGGTACTCCACCGCTCGGCCTGTCAACGAGGAGAGTGCCTGATGACGTTCAATCCGCTGGAGCAGCGGGGTATCCCGCTGGACCGTCAGCTGCGGAGCTGGCGGGAACTGAACGTGGACCCAATCGACCCGGACCACTGCGACCCGTACACCCGCTGCCGGATCATCACCATGAACGGGATCGAGGTGGAGGCGATCCTGTTCAGCCACCAGCTCGCCCGCAACACCGTCGACCCCGAGGTCAAACGGCAGCTGGCGCGGGTGCGCTACATCGAGGCACAGCAGCAGAAGGTCGTGAACTGGCTGCTTCCAGGGGTGTCGTCGGTGCTGGAGACGACCATCGCCTACGAGCAGGTGGCCGTGGACCTGACGGCATGGGTGGCCCGTATGGAGCCGGACCCGTATCTGAAGCAGGCGTACCAGTTCGGGGTGCTGGAGGACTTCGACCACCTGTACCGGTACGCCAACCTGTACGAGATGATCGAGCACCGCAAGGCCGAGTCGATCGTCGACAACCTCACCGAGGTCATGCCCGGCCGTCCCACCAGGTTCCACCACCGCAACCCGGTGGACAACGTCCGCGACCCCTACGCCAAGGACGAGACGAACCCGCTGTCGAAGCTGCACGCGCTGACGATCATGTCGGCGGAGCAGCAGACCATGAACTTCTACATGAACACCGGCCCCACCTACATGGAGCCGATCGCCCGCCAGCTCTACCAGGAGATCGGGCTGATCGAGGAGGAGCACGTCACCCACTACGAGTCCCTGGTGGACCCGGGCGAGACGTGGTGGGAGCAGCTGGTCAACCACGAGTACAACGAGTGCTACCTGTACTACTCCTTCATGGAGCAGGAGAGCGACCCCAAGGTCAAGGCGATCTGGGAGCTGCACCTGAACATGGAGCTGGAGCACCTGCACGCCGCCTGCGACCTGATGCGCAGGCACGACGGCCGCGATCCCGCCTCGGTGCTGGCCCCCGAGCTGCCCAACGTGCTCACCTTCGAGCCGAACAAGGGCTACCTGCGCGAGCTGCTCGACACCCAGATGGACCTCACGACCCTGGGCGCGGGCTACGTACGCGAGGCGCACGAGCGGTTCGAGCAGATGCAGGAGCAGATCCACGGCGGCGAGGCCCCGCCGAGCGACCGGGTGATCCACGAGCACCAGGAGATGTTCGGCCGCGAGTACCGCGTCCAGACCGAGGGCGAGCACCCCGACCCCTCCCAGCGCGAGAAGTAGAAAGGCCGCGATGTCCGAGCTGAAGACTCCGCACGCCGGGGACGACATGGCCAAGGACGACGACGTCGTCTCCCTGCTGATGCGCCAGCACGGCGACATCCGCAACCTCTTCGACGAGGTCGAGGCCGCCACCGGCGAGGAACGCCGCGACGCCTTCCACCGTCTGGTGCGCCTGCTGGCCGTGCACGAGACGGCCGAGGAGGAGGTGGTGCACCCCTTCGCCCGCAAGGGCTTCCCCGGCGGCGAGCAGGTGGTCAAGGACCGCCTCGCCGAGGAGAAGGCCGCCAAGGAGACCTTGTCCGCACTCGACGAGATGGACACCGACGACCCGAAGTTCATGCCCCAGCTGCTCAAGCTGCGCAAGGACGTCCAGGAGCACGCGCGGGCCGAGGAACGCTACGAGTTCACCCACATCCGCCGCAGCACCGACGTCACCAACCTCGCCGCGATGGCCAAGGCCATCAAGGCCGCCGAAGCCATGGCCCCCACCCGCCCCCACCCCGGCGTCGAGTCCGGGGCGAAGAACATGGCGCTCGGACCGGTCGCCGCCCTCATGGACCGCACCAAGGACACCGTCCGCAAGGCCATGGGCAAGGGCTGACCACACCGGCCACCCCGCCTGCGACCAGGAAAGGATCCCGCCCGGGGGCGCTGCCGCGGCGCAGGCTGATCTCCACCGCGCTGGCCGGCGCGGACGCCCTTCAGCTGACGTACGGCGCGCTGGTCGCCAGGACGACCGGCGAGTGACCCCGTCCCGTGAGGCGCCGGGCACCTCACGAGGGAGCCGCTGGACGGCGGGTCATCCTCTCCGCGGCACAGGACCCACGTCGGCGTGGCGGCCGGGGAGCATGGCGGCGTGCCGTTGCCCCGGCCCGGGGCCCGAGCCGGCGGCCAGGGCGTCGGCCACCACGCCGGCGGCGAAGGCGTACACGCTCTTGTGGAGCACGTCGACGACGAGTTCGCGGCGCGGCCAGGTCTGGGGCGGGGCGCCGACGCCGGTGGCGTTCTCCAGGATCTGGTCGGTGGTGAGGCGGACGACGGTGAACTTCGCCGACGACCAGGGCCCCCGCAGCCCGGCGTGCGCCATCACCGACCGCAGCACGCCGAGAAGGGCGCCCTGCCCCACGTGCATGGCCAGGTTCACCGGCACAGGCTGACGGCCGGGATACTCCCGCATGCCGGTCAGGCGTTCCAGGGTCCGGGCGGGCACGTGGGAGTCACGGCGACCGGTCAGCCGCTGCTCCGCCTTCTCGCCCAGCGTCATCGCCAGCACCCCGGCCGTGCCGGCCACCAGCCCCTGCCACAGCGCGCGCTTCATCATGCCGTCGCGGGTACCCACGCCTCCCCGGCTCACTGGCCCGGCTCCCGCCCCCCTCCGACCGTTCCCGTTTCACTCCGGCGGTCACGGAAACCCGGCGCCGGACGGTGGGCCGCCGGGTGGCCACCGAAGCGGAGGGCTTTTGATGAAGAAGCTGGTGTGGACGGCCGCGGTCGCGGCCGCCGGGGCGGCGGCCGTGCGACGGTCCCGGCCGTCGCACAGGAGCGGGGAGCAGGCCGGCAGCCGGGCGCAGGAGTGGGCGGGTGACCGCTGGCTCACCGTGACGGTCAACCGGACGCCCGCCGATGTGGGTTCCGAGGGGAAGCTGCCGCCGCCGCTGGACGACCTCGCGGAGCGGATCGACGTGCAGATCCGGCCGGCACCGGGCGACCGCGGCACGGAACTGGCCGCACGCTTCAAGGAGCCCGTGCCCGCCGCGTCCGCCTCCGTGCCCGCACGCCTGGCCGGGCAGGACCCGCGCCAGGAGCTGCGGCGCGCGCTGCGTGACGCCAAGTCCCTGCTGGAGGCGGGTGAGGTACTGCGGCCCGACGCGCCGCCCACGACCCGCCCCACGCCGGGCGGCAAGCTGGTCGAGGTGTTCACCCGTCGCTCCGGCGGGGAGGGAGTGCTGTGAAGGCGCTGTGCTGGGAAGGCGTGAACAAGCTGTCCGTCGAGCAGGTCCCCGACCCGGAGCTGCGCAACGACCAGGACATCGTCGTACGACTGATCGCGGGCACCACCTGCGGCTCCGACCTGCACCTCATCGGCGGCTACATCCCGGCGATGCGCGCCGGTGACGTGATCGGCCACGAGTTCGTCGGCGAGGTCGTGGAGACCGGCTCCGCCGTGCGCAAGCACAAGGTCGGTGACCGGGTCGTCGTGTGCTCGTTCGTCGGCTGCGGACGCTGCTGGTACTGCGCCAACGACCTGTGGTCCCTGTGCGACAACACGAACACCAACCCGGGCGTCGGACAGGCCCTCTTCGGCTACGAGACCGCCGGCATCTTCGGCTACTCCCACGCCATGGGCGGGCTGCGCGGCAGCCATGCCGAGTACGTCCGCGTGCCCTTCGCCGACTACGGCGCCTTCAAGGTGCCCGAGGGCATCGACGACACCAGCGCCCTGTTCGTCTCCGACTCCGTGCCCACCGGGTGGATGGGCGCCGACCTGGCCGGGGTGAAACCCGGTGACGTGGTCGCCGTCTGGGGCTGCGGCGCGGTGGGGCAGATGGCGGCCAGGGCGGCGATCCTCAAGGGTGCCGAGCGGGTGATCTCCATCGACCGCATCCCCGAGCGGCTGGCCATGACCGAGCGGTACGTCGGCGCGGAGACCCTCGACTACACGAGCACGGACGTCGCCGCGGAACTGCGCGAACGCACCGGCGGACGCGGCCCGGACGTGTGCATCGAGGCCGTCGGCATGGAGGCGCACAGCGACGGCCCCGCGCACCTGTACGACCAGGCCAAACAGCAGCTCCGCCTCCAGAGCGACCGGCCCACCGCCGTACGCCAGGCCATCCACGCCTGCCGTAAGGCCGGCACCGTCTTCATCCTCGGCGTCTTCGCCGGAGCCGTCGACAAGTTCCCGCTCGGCGCCGTGATCAACAAGGGGCTCACCGTCCGCGGCGCCCAGATGCACGGCCAGCGCTACATCCCGATGCTCCTGGAGCGGCTCGCCGCCGGCGAGATCGAGACGGCCCACCTGGCGACCCACACCCTCTCCCTCGACCAGGCGCCCAGGGCCTACGACATGTTCAAGCAGAAGACCGACGGCTGCGTCCGCGCCGTCATCCGCCCCGAGCCCCGAGGGGCCGCATGACCGTCAGCCGCCTCGCTCGCCCTCTGGCGGGCCGGGTGGCCCGGTGGCGCTCGGCACCGGCCCTGCACCCCCACGGCGTGCTGTGCACGGGAACGCTGACCGTGGCCGGCCGCACGGACGCCCGCTGGGACGTGCCCTGGCTGGACCGGCCCGGCACCTACCCGGCGACGGTGCGCTGGTCCCGGGCGCTCGGACTGCCCCGAAGGCTGCCGGACGGCCTGGGCCTGGCCGTGCGCGTCGAGGACGCCGACGGCCCCGGCAACACACTCGACCTGCTGTTCACCTCCAGCCGAAGCGGCCGGCTCGGCCGGCACCTGCCGCTGCTGCGACCCGACGCCCTGAAGGGGCCGTACTCCACCCTGCTGTCCTACCGGATGGGAGATCGCGACCGGGTACTGGCGGCCTTCCCCGCCTCGGATGCGGACGCCACCTCTGGAGACACCCTGCCGACGCTGTGGCAGGAACTCGCCCGCCGGCCCGTCCGCTTCGACCTGCGCGCGGCCGCCCCCGACGAGCCGTGGACCACCTTCGCGTCCCTGTCCCTGGAAGCCGCGCACACCGCCCCGGCCACCAGCACCGTGTCCTACGACCCCTACGCCCACAGCCTTCCCGGACTCCGGCCCACCGGACGACTGCGCCGCCTGCGCGACGCCGCCTACGCCGGCTCCCGCCACGGACGAACCACCGCCTGACGACGGCCGGCTCGGCCTGGTGTACGCCGGTGCAGGCGATGGACCCGGCCTTGCCCTCCCGCGGGGTGAGACACGGGCAGAGCTGCCGAACAAGAGGGCCGGGTCAGTGGGGCAGCAGGTGGAAGCCGGTGCTCAGGGCGCCGGCGCAGACCAGCAGGAGCGACGCACCAACGGCGAGCCGTTTCAGGAGCATACGGCGCAAGGCGGCGTACCGGGCTTCGTACTCGCCCCGCAACTGGTCGGCCCGTACGGCAACGGCCGGCGGGTCAGATGCACGTACGCCGGACAGCGCGACGCACCAGGAGGGTGACGGCCGCCGCTGCGCCGGTGCCCGCGGCGACCAGTGCAGCGCGGCGGACGGCCGGAGCGGTGGCAGGGGCAAGGTCGCGCAACCGGTCGAAGGCGCTGAGCGGGAGGCCGCTCAGCGCGTTGCCGGGCGGACGCCGAGACACCGCGGGGTGAGGATGCGTGGGCGCGCTCACGCGCACCGCCTCCCAGGCAGCACCGATCTGCCGTAGCCGGCGATCGCTCAGAGCTTCACGCATCCGCGGCAGCAGCTCGTCCTCCTCGTCACGGATGTCCTGCGCGATCAAGGCGAACGCTTGCCGGATCCACGCGCCGCGGTGAGGGTCCTCGGGGGACTTCTCGATCCGGGCGATCAGCTCGTTGATCTCTTGATGCTCCTGCTCGACGCGCGCGGTGAGGTCCTGACCGTCGGCGCTGATACGCCGCAGGACGGGCCACAGCACGGTCTCCTCGGCGAACGCGTGGCTGAACACCAGCTGCACGATCTCCCGCCACAGCTCGTCCTGCCCGTCAGGCGCCATACCGCGGGCGAGGTAGCGGTGCATCATCGAGTCGAGCCTGGCGTGCTCTCGCCGCTGCCGCATCAGAATGCTGCCCGCTCCTCCTAGCCGGGCAGTGTCCTGCTCGCTGATCGAGACGGTCATGACGAGCCCTCCGCCGGCCCCTCGGCGGGGTCCGTCGTCGCATCCGTGCGTTCCGCGTCGGACGACGTCGATCGGTCCTGTCGGCGCCGGCGTTGCTCGTCTTCGGGGTGGACGTCCTTCTCACCGGTGACGTGTTCCAGCGGGTGGGACAGTTCATCGTCGTTCTGCCTGCTCATGACGGCTCCTCACTGTCTGGAGCCCGGGTCCCCTGCATGCGGGCATCCGACCACCTCAATGCCGTCGAAAGCGTGGACCGTACTCCTCGCCGTTCAGACGCCACCCACTGTGCACGCCGCGCCACTCTCCCGATAAGGATCAGGAAAGGGAACACCAGGCGGCTTCGCACACCGCGTGAGCAAACACCCAGCGCATGCTCAGGGCGCGTTCGGAGGGCCGCGCAGAATGTCCGCGGTGATGTCCGCGAGTGTCTTCCCGGTGCGAAAGGCATCGGCCCGCATGACGGCCAGCGCGTCCTCGTGGCTCAGCCGCCGGCGCTCGGCCAGGGCCACGACGGCACGCGCGGTGTCGAACCAGTGGGCACGCACGACCGGCTCCGGTTCCCAGGCAGGCGGCCGAGAACCGGTGATGATCAGTTCTCGTACCGGAAGGAGCGCGGCTGCCACCGCGTCGGCCACCTCGGAGGCCACCTCCAAGCTCTCACCGTGCAGGGCGCGGGCCCGAAGCCCCAGCAGGTCGATCGATCCCAGCACGTAGTCGCCGAAGAAGAGGGGGAGTGCGTACACCGATCTCACGTGCGGCAGTTGCTCCCGCATGGCCGCCCCGAACAGCGGCCACGGTGTCAGCTCGTCTGCAAGGTCGTCCACGGCCACCAGCTCACCCGTGTGCGCGGCACTGATGCAGGGGCCCTCCAGCACCGTGAACTGGATCTCCTCCAGGCACAGCGCGGCATCGTCCGACGCGGCGAGCAGCTGGCGGGAAGGCGTGTCGGTCAACAGCGACACCGTCGCACCATCCACCCCCAGCCCGTCGCGGACGGCCGCACACACCCGGCGCGGGACCTCTTCGACGGCACCGCCTTTCACGGCGGACGCGACGAGCCGCGCTGCGAGGCTGTCGTCCGCGGTCACCGCGCAGCCCACCGCACCGGCGGGGGAGCGGCGTGGCCGTGCTCAGGAACACGGTGACGGTACGCACCGCGCATCGCACGGCGCCGGAGGCGGGAGGTGGCAGGAGGCTGACGTAGTGCCATGCGGGGCGGAATACCCGGTTGGCTCGCCTCCACACGAAAGCCTGGTGCGCAGCGTGGGGCGCCGGCTTGGTCTCCCGACGCCGGCAGAGCAGTTGCACACCGCCGAGCACCCGGTCCGGGCCTGTGAATGCATCGGCATGGCGCCCGGGGCCCGGGGAACACGCATCGGTGTATCACCCATGTGAGTGGGGCGAAAAGGGAGAATCGCGATGCTCATGGCACACCCGGCGGTGCTGAAGGACCTCATCGAGCAGTACGAGACGCTGCAGACCCTGCATGCCGAAAGGGGCACTGAGGAAACGCGTCGCCGGATGGAGGACGTCGCCTACACGCTGTGCGTCTCGACCGGCACCCGCGACATCGACTCGGCCTTCCTGGCCGCCCGGCGCCGACTGGACAACGCCGTGCCCGCGCAGGACGGCACCCTTCTCACCACCTGACCCACCCCGCGCGATCAAGCTCATGAGCACCGCTATGCCGACCCTCACCAGCCTCGACGACCTGGTCCGCCTCCTCGGTCGCCGCCAGGGCCTGTATGTCCGCTGGTCCCGCGGACCGGAATATGACCTGGTGACCGGCTGCAGCTCGGATGAGCTGACCGGCGTCAGGCTGCCGGGTCTTTCGGCCAGCCCGCTGGATGTCGAGGACTGGTGGGGGACACGGTCCGTGCGCGTCTGGGTGGCTCGACGGCTGTACGACTACTGCCACCTGCCTCGCGTCAGGGACCCCGGTACCCGGCCGTGGGTCCTGCACGGCGCCGAGCAGGCCCGCGGGCCGGACAACGAACCGCTGGTGACAAACGTCGAACCCCTCGGCTGGATCGCCGGTGAGGTCATCACCAAGGCCAGGCGGATCATCACCGAGCAGCCGGGGGCGTGGGGCCCGCTGGACCGCAGCAGGGCCTCCTGAAGATGTTCTTGCGGGCCTGGAAACGCCCCGTCGCGTGGCGGCTGACGTTTTCGCCGCGGACGCCTGGCTGAACGTTTCACACGGGGACCATGCGCCACCCGTAACGGACAAGCCTCTCGACGAACACAGGCGGAGCAAGGAGGAGCGATGTCGAACCCGCAACAGCCCGAGCTGCGGCGCAGTGACAAGGGAGCAGGCACACCGCAGGACAGCCAGTCCCGCAAGGCGGCCCAGCCCGGCCACGAGGGCGGTGGCCGCGCCCATGGCACGGACCGCGGAAACAAGGGCGGAGGAGAAGGCGGCGGTACGCCTCCGGAGCAGCAGCCGGACCACCCGGCCTGAGCCGCTTCGCAGAAGAACGAGCAAGGAGAAACCGTGACCGTTCCCGAGGAGAACCGCCCGAAGACGACGTCCACCGACGACGTCATCGAGGCGCCCGAGGAGAAGACGACCGCCGAGCAGGCGGACGGCGCCACCGGGCGCACCATGCGGGAGGCGATGGAGGAAGCCGGGCTCAGCCCGGACGACGTACGCGAGGAGAGCTGACCCGTCGGCAGACGGGCCGGTCCCGGCGGATACGCACGAGCCGTCAGGCCGGGGCCGGCTGCACATCGGGTATGTCGAGGCCCCCGGCCGGCCTGGGAAGACCTGGGCACGGCGGCCGGGGGCTTCGGCGGGCCCGGGCCGGCTGCCTGCGAAGCGGTGCTGCGGGGCCGAAAGCCGCGGCAAAACGATGCCTGTCCTTCGCATGGCGGGCCGCGGCTGAGCGTGTGGTACCTACCGGCCCCTCCTGTCGCGCGTCTAGGGTGGGCTGTAGACGAGAAGACCGTGCTGCTCCGGTGGCTGTGCCGGAGTGAAGCGGCGGTCGCACTGAGGTGTTCCTTCGGATTGCGGAGTCCGTTGCCCCGGTGGCACGAGGACGATGCCGACCGAGAAGGCCATGCGCCTGATGAAGGAACCGTGATGAGTGCCCAGGACGCCTACGACGGCAACCACATCACTCAGTGGCTGCTGGAAACCGATTCGCTGGAGGACTTCCTCCAGGTGCTGGCAGATGCCGCCCTGGAGCTGTCGCACGTCGAAGGCGTCGGCGTCACCCTGGAGCGTGAGGGCCGGCCCGTCACCGTGGTCAGCGCAGGGCCCCCGGCACCGAAGCTGGACGAGAAGCAGTACGGTCAGGACGACGGTCCCTGTCTGCAGTCGCTGCGCACGGACGAGGAGGTCACCGTCCGCGACATGCTCGACGAGAGCAGGTGGGGCGACTACCCCGCCTACGCCGCCTCCTGCGGCATCCGGTCCTCCCTTTCGCTGCCGATCGCCGCCCACACCCACACCGCCGGCGCCCTCAACCTGTACGCCGGCCCGCCCGCCGCGTTCGAGGATGCCGACCTCACCGCCCTGCGTTCGCTGGCGGCCCAGGCCACCGGTGGCATCGCCCTGGCCCAGCGCATCGCCGACACGCAGGAATTCGCCGATCAACTGCAGACCGCCATGCAGTCCCGCAGCGTCATCGACCAGGCTCTCGGTGTGGTCATGGGCCAGAACCGGTGCACCGCCCAGGAAGCCTTCACGATCCTGCGCTCCGCCTCCCAGCACCGCAACATCAAACTCCGCGACCTGTGCAGGGAGTTGATCACCGGTGTCACCGGCCGGCCTCCCGACCCTCCTGATCTGCGCCCCCGCCCATGACACGACCGACCGGCCGGATCTCCGCCCGGGCGCCGGCCACTGCTGCAGCGGACAGTGACCGGCGTACCGGCCTGCGAGCGCCGCACCCCGCAGGGCCCTTGGTGGGGCCGCAGATCGCCATGGAACGGGCCGCCGCAGCGTGCCGACGCGCAGTCGGCCGGTGCGGTGGCAGGAGGGAGCAGCTGTGAGTGCCGGGGCGCTGGGGCGGGCGCTGAGCCGACTGCTGGAGGACAGCCACACAGCGACGTTCGACCAGCTGCCCGCTCTGCTCGGGGCAGCCGCTCGCCGCGCGGGCGCCGGCGGGGCCCGGCTGTTCGTGGCGGACCTGCAGGAGGACGTGCTGCGGGAGGTCACCGGCGTCGGGCTGGACGCCGGCCACGGCGGGCAGGAGGCGCGCATCGAGGGCACGCTGCCCGGCCGTGCTTACCGCATGCTCCGGATCACCACCACACCCACGGGCAGTACATGCTGGTCACCGGTGCTCGACGGCGCCGAACGCCTGGGTGTCCTGCGCGTCGACCCGGCCCCCGGCACGACGACCGTTCCCGATCAGGACGTCGTGCGTGCGCTGGCCTCGATGGCCGGACTGTTGCTGGTCTCCAAGCGGAACAACAGCGACGCCCACGCCCGCCTCACCCGCACCCGGGAGATGAGCGTGCCGGCGGAGATGCAGTGGACGCTGATGCCGCCGCGCACCTTCGCCAACGACCGACTCACGGTGAGCGCGGTGATGGAGCCCGCCTACCAGGTGGCCGGCGACGCCTTCGACTACGCCATCGCCGACGACCACGCGCACCTGGCGGTCTTCGACGCCATGGGCCACGACACCGCCGCCGGCCTGACCGCCTCGCTGGCGATGGCCACCTGCCGCAGCCACCGCCGCTCGGGCAGTCCTCTGGCCGCCGTCAGCCACGCCATCGAAGAAACCCTGATGGAACAGTTCGGCCACAGCCGCTACGTCACCGGCATCCTCGCCGACCTCGACCTGGCTACCGGACAGCTGAGCTGGGTCAACCGCGGGCATCTGCTGCCGGTGGTCATCCGAGGCGGACGCTGGGTGACCACCCTGCACTGTTCACCGGCCGGTCCCATGGGCACCGGACTCGGCCTGCCGGCCCACGGGTGCACCGACCAGCTCGAGCCCGGAGACCGGCTGCTGCTGTTCACCGACGGCATCACCGAAGCCCGCGGCGCGCACGGTGAACTGTTCGGGGTGGAGCGCTTCACCGACTTCCTCATCCGCCACCACGCTGACGGCCTGCCTGTCGCGGAAACCCTGCGCCGCCTCATCCATGCTGTTCTCGACCACCACGACAGTCGCCTGGAGGACGACGCCACTGTCTTGTTCTGCGAATGGCACGGCAAGCCGCCGACCGCTCACTGACCCGCTCGACCGCCCGTCACGGCCCGGCGCCGGCCAGGGGCATGCGCTGCTGGCTGAGCAGCGTGCCGACCGTTGTTCGGGCGGCCGTAGGCGACATGGAGAACGTCACTCCCAGTCTGGAAGTTCGTGCGTTTGGTTCCGTCTTGTGGCCTGTGCCCCGTACCCGGCTCCGACCGCGTTATGGAAGCCGTCGGCAGGGCACGGGGAGGGCAGGTGGTGGCCGGTAGTCCCCCGGGGGTCGGCGTCCGCCAGGTGCCCGTGGTCCGGAACGTGTGCTGCGGCGCCGGCCTGCTCCCGTTGCCGGCTCAGCCGGTAGCGGGAGAGGGTCACACGAAGGATCCCCTCGACGTGCACGGTCCGTGTCGGCCATCCCCGCACGATGGGTTCGGCGGAGCGGACGATCGATCAGAGGCTGCGCAGCAGGAGCAGGGCGATGTCATCGGTGTACGTGTGCCGCGGCACGGCGTAGTGCACCACGTTGTCGGCGAGCTCGCTGATCGGCTGGTCGCCCGCGCTGGTGAGATGGCGGGCCAGGGCGGTGATGGAATCGGTGATGTCGGTGTCGGGCGTCTCCACGAGGCCGTCGGTGTAGAGGGCCAGCAGTGATCCGGCCGGCAGGGGTGAGCTGGTGACCGGATAGTGGGTGCCCGGGTTCGCGTCGATGCCGAGCAGCGGGCCGGGCTCCACTTCGAGGACGTGGGTCTGCGGTGCGGGCGCCGGTACGCGCAGCAGCGGGGGAGGGTGCCCCGCGCTGGCGAGGTGGAGGCGCCGGCCGGCGAGGTCGATGTGGACGTAGAGGCAGGACACGAACAGATCCGTCTCCAGATCCGCCAGGACCCGGTCGGTGCGGGCCAGGACCTCCCCGGGGCCTGCGCCGGCGGTGGCGTGGACGGCGGTGCGGACCTGCCCCATGAGGGCGGCGGCGTTGATGTTGTGCCCTTGTACGTCGCCGATGACGGCGGCGGCGGCGGTGTCACTGAGACGGATCAGGTCGTAGAAGTCACCGCCGATGTCCATGCCGTGGGCGGACGGCAGGTACCGGGCGGCGACGGCGAGACCGGGGACGCGCGGCAGGGTCGTCGGCAGAAGGGCCTGCTGCAGGCCGTGGGCCAGGTCGTGCTTGGCGTCGTAGAGCAGGGCGCGGTCCATGGCCTGGGCGATGAGACCGCCCAGTGAGACGAGCACCGCGCGGTCGCCGGCACTGAAAGGGTGCGGGTGGTCGTAGGACAGGATGCAGCAGCCGACGCGGCGGTCGGAGACCACGAGCGGGAGGAAGGCCCAGGCCTGCTTGTCGCTCACCGTGGAGGCCCTCGGGTAGGCGCGGGCCATCTCCTCGGGGTCGGCGAAGAAGGCTGGGACGCCGTTGCGGAGAACGGGGCCGGCGGGAGTGATGTCGGTGTCCAGCGGCAGGCCGTCGAGGCGGGCGATGGTGCGCGGGTCGTAGCCCCGGTGGCCTGTGATCTTCAGACGTCCGGCGTCGGCGGCGGAGACGACCAGTCCCTGGGCGCCGAACGCGGGCAGGATCTGGTCGGCCACGACGTTGATCACGTCGGTCACGGTGACGGTCTGGCTCAGCGCGGCCGACAGGTGGATCAGCTGGTGAATGCGCCCGGTGCCGCTCTTGGGAGTGGTGAGAGGGGAGCTGATACGGGGCGGTGCCGGTGCGTCCGCGGGGTGCCGGTCGTGGTTGGGGGAGACCAGGACGCTGATACCGCTCTCGTCCGGGTACAGCCGGAAGTCGAGCCACCTGTCGGGCGGGCGCAGTGCGGTGAAGGCGACGGGCTCGCGGCTGAAGACCGCTGCGCGGTAGTGCTCTTCGTGGACCGGGTCGTCGAGCCAGGGCACGGCCTGCCAGGGCAGGTTGCCCAGGAGCCGGTCGGGCCGGCGGCCCAGCAGCTGGGCTGCCGCGTCGTTGAGGTAGGTGACGCGTCCCTCGAGGTCGAGGCTGAGGGCGCCGACGGGAAGCCGCTGGACCAGGTCGACGGCGGCGAGCTGGGCCTGCGCCGGAGCGATGTCGGGCCGCCGCAGCGGTACGGTGCGCGGCTGGTCCGGAAGGGCCCACGAGGCGGGCGCCCGGTCCAGCACCTGGGTCAGGCGCCGTGCGCTGGACTGGATGTGCCCGCGTTCGCGCGGGGTCAGGGACGGCGGGTGGCTCTTGGACCACACCAGTGCCATCACGCCGTAGCGGCGGACGCCGTGCAGGGGAACGAAAGCCGCCGCGAACTGGTAGGGCATCCCGGCCGCGGCGTTCGGATACAGGCGGGCCATGTCCTCCTGGCGGCCCACCCAGACCAGGTGGTCCTCCCGCACCGCCTCCGACAGGGGTCCCGCGGCCGAGACCGCCACGCGCCGCCACGGCGCCACGGTGGTCATCGGCATGCCACAGACCGCGGCCAGCCCCAGTACCGGTTCCTGCGCCGCCAGCAGGTACACGCCACCCGCCAGTGCCCCCGTACGGCGCACGGTGGCGCCGAGCGCCTCGTCCAAGGAGGCTAGGTCGCCGCCGTCCTCGGAATTCCCATGAGTCACATATACGACAATATTCGGTTAACGGTCCAGAGGCTAAGAGCGTGCCGCGGCGGTAGGCGGGAACGCGGCGCACCCTCGCCGTACCGCGTGGAGGAGGACGCTCCTGCCGCCGGTGACCTGGGCCTGCGCCCGGCACGGCGTCTCTGGCCGTCGCCCCGGCGGTCATCTCGGGCAGCGCGGAACCCTGCAAGGCTAGCTTCTTGTTTTAGAAGTAGTCACTTCAAAATCAGAAACTCGCGGGCTAGGGTGACCTGGCAAGGGTGGCGAGCCGGCGCGTGAGGAGTCGGCCGCCGTCAGCGGCCGTGACCGGAGCCCGCCGAACGGGGCCGCAGGCAACGGCGGTGTGCTGCCCGCACTGCGCCCCCCGAGCCTGGGAGGCCGACAACCCCGGGGGAGGGGCGATGCCAGGGCCGAAGAGCGTCAACTTCCCGCCGACGCACGCCCCGACCGCTCGGCCACAGGCCGGGCGGCTCGGGTCCGACATGACCCGGGCCGAGGGCAACCCTCATGAGGCGCACCTGCCGAAGCGCGCCGGCCACGCTCTGCCACCGCTGCGCGAGGAGCACCGATGACCACGTACGTACTCGTCCACGGCGCCTGGCACCGACCCTGGGCCTGGGACCGGCTCGTGCCCCTGCTGCACGCCGCCGGAGCCCGCACGCTCACCCCGGACCTCGGCACGTCCGGCGACCACGGGCTCCACGACGACGCCGCAACGGTCGCCGCCGCCCTCGACACCGTCCCGGCGGGTGAGGAACTCGTCCTCGTCGGCCACAGTTACGCCGGTCTCGTCGTCCGGCAGGCAGCGGACCTGCGCCCCCACGCCGTCGACCACCTCGTCCTCGTGGACGGCTGGGCCGGACACGACGGAACGAGCATGCTCGAACTGGCCCCCGACGCCTTCGTCACCGCCGTACGCGAGGCGGCCCGGACATCCGGGGACGGGCGGTGGATCCCGGCCCCGCCCCCGGCGGCCTTCGGCATCGTCGACGCTGCCGACACGGCCTGGCTCGCCGAGCGCCTCGTCCCTCAGGCGCTGCGCACGTTCACCGAGGCCACACGGCTGAGCGACGCCGTCGACCACATCCCCGGCACGGCCGTCCACTACCGGCCCGCGGCCTACCCGTTCGACCGCTTCGGCGCCGCTCTCGGCTACCGGACCCTCGCGCTCGACGGCCCGCACGACGTGATGCTGACCGACCCGGAACCACTCGCCCGGCTGCTCCTGGAGACACCCCCGGACCCCCGGTGACGCTTCAAGAACAGGAAGAGCGAAGTCTAGAGTGAGGGAGTGGAGCAGCGAACGTACCGACAGTACTGCGCGACCGCGCGCACCCTCGACCTCGTGGGCGAGCGCTGGACCCTGCTGCTCATCCGCGAACTGCTCACCGGCCCCAAACGGTACGGCGACCTCCAAGCCGGCCTGCGCGGACTGGGCACCGGACTGCTCGCGGCCCGGCTCAAACACCTGGAACGCGAGGGTCTCGCGCACAAGGTGCTTCTGCCGCCGCCCGCCCGCACCCCCGCGTACGCGCTCACCGAAGCGGGCGAGGAACTCGGGCCCGCCGTCCTGGCACTGGCCCGGTGGGGCCTGAAGTGGGCCATGGACGAGCGCCGCACGGACGAGACCTTCCACGCCAGCTGGGCCGTGCTCGGCCTGCGGGCGTGCTTCGACCCCGATGCCGCCGCAGGACTGCGCGCGGTCTACGAGTTCCACGTCGACGACGAGATCTTCCACGCCCGCGTCGACGACGGCATCGTCGAGACGGTCCACGGGCCCACCCGGCACCCGGACGCGACGATCACCACCACGAAGGAGGTGCTCGCCGAGGTGACGGCCGGCAGGCTGACCCTCTCCCACGCGACCGAGACCGGTGCCGCGACGGCGGCCGGCGATGACGAGGCCCTGCGCAGGCTGCCGGGCATCTTCCGCCTGCCGGCCCCGCGTTCCCGCGAGACCAAGTGACCCGCGCGCGCCTTCGTACGAACACGTCAGCGCACCGTGGGTGCCGGACAGTCCTGTCCCACGCGGCTTCGTGCGCTCGCCGTGGCCGCCCGGCTCGCACACCTCCTGCGGCCTGCGGTGCAGCGTGGCCCACCCCCCTGGCCTGCGCCCGCTCGGTGAACCGGTGGTGAGCCGTCGCTTCCGGCGGCGGTCTGAACGAAGCGGTGGGCAGGTGCTGCCACCTGCAGTCCGATGGCGACACGTCCACGATCGCGGGCCGCACCTCACAGCCACCGTGCCGACGCCGGCCACCGCCCTGTGGCCGAGTCGGTGCCTCCGGTACCAGCCGCCGGCACAGTTCCCGCAACGCGTGCGTCACTAGGCGCTCAACGACCCCCAGCACAAGCCACAGCTCACTCAGCCAGATGAGATGACGTGTCATAGAGGTCGGGCACGAAGCGTTTCTGCGGTGAACAATCGTGGTCCGTGCGGGTGAGCGCGACCGCTTTTGTCTGTCGGTGAGCGTGTGGGGCCGGTAGAACGCGGGGGGTTGTTCCGTCGCGTTGAAGGGGGCTCATGATGAGCCGAGGGTTGATCGTCGTGGATGTGCAGAACGACTTCTGTGAGGGAGGCAGTGTCCCGGTCACGGGCGGGGCGCGGATCGCGACCGCTGTCGCCGCTCTGGTCGAGCGCAGTGCGGGGACCGACTACCAGTACATCGTGGCCACCCGGGACCACCACATCGACCCAGGCAGCCACTTCTCCGAGAACCCGGACTTCAAGGACAGCTTCCCCGTCCACTGCGTGGTCGGGGGCGAAGGCGGCGAGTTCCACCCGAACTTCGCTCCCGCTGCCACCGGCGGCAAGGTGGACGCCGTCTTCTTCAAGGGGGCTCACAGCGCCTCCAAGAGCGGTTTCGAAGGCTTCGATGAACACGGGACACCCCTGGCGGAGTGGCTGCGCTCGCGGGGAGTCGAAGACGTCGACGTGGTGGGCATCGCCACCGACCACTGCGTCCGCGCCACCGCGTTGGATGCTGTCAAGGACGGGTTCCGCGCCCGCGTGCTCCTGGACTACTCGGTCGGCGTCGCCCCGGACACCACCGCGTCGACCCTGGAGGACTTCCGCCGGGCAGGCGTGGCCGTCTCCGGTGAGACACCCGTCCCGCAGTAACCACTCCTTCGTCCGTCGAGGGGACGGGCACCGGACCAGACGGGATCCCGCACTTCCCTGGAGGCTGCGGGAACCCACGGCACCGCGCCCGCGACCAGGGACCGCCGGCAGGCTCCCTTCGGCTTCCATGACCGCCCGCGCTCGTCCGACGGATGAGCGCCCGGCCGCAGCCGGCTGTCCGACCCGGCGCGCCCCCTACGGGTAGCCCCGCTCGTCAGCGGCGTTTCAGGCGCTGCTGCGGCAGGCAGGGTGTCAGTCATGGACATCTCGCCGTTCCTGCAGCGCAAACTCGCCCGCCGCTTCGCCACCTTCGACACCAACCATGACGGCTACATCGACCGCGGCGACTTCGAGTCGGCCTGCGACCGCCTCGCCGCTGCCTTCCAGCTCGCGCCCGAAGCCCCCGCACTCAAGCACATGCGGGAGTTGAGCGACGGCCTGTGGCAGCACTTGTCACAGGCCGCGGACACCGACGCAGACGGACGCATCGGCCTCGCCGAGTACCAGGCGGCGTTCGCCGCCGGACTGCTGGTCACTCCCGCCTCCTTCGACGCCGGTTACATGCCGTTCCTCGACGCGCTGATGGACATCGCGGACCAGGACGGCGACGGATACCTGACCCGGGACGAGCAGGTCCGCTGGTCCGGCGCCCTGATGGGGCTGCCTGAAGCGGACGCCCGCGAGGTCTTCGGCCGCCTCGACCGGGACACCGACGGCCTGATCAGCCGCGACGACATGCTCCAGGCCATCCGTGACTTCTACTTCAACGAGGAGCCCACCTCCGCCGGCGTGTGGCTGCTCGGACCACTGGACCCCGCCTAGAGAGCGAACGCCCGGACAGGGCGAGAGCAGGACCCAGAGCAGCCCCCGCACCCTCTGACCCCCGTGACAGCGCAGGGACGCCACGCGGTGTGCCGGGGGCCCCGCTCCACGGGCCCTGGCCCGTCACCGGACGCGCCGGATACGCAGGCGGACCCAGGTCCACAGGCGCTGCATCTCCAGACGGCTACCGCGAGAGCGGCCCAGACCGCCTCGGGACGGACGATGCCGCGGCTCCGTGCGCCCCCTGGCGGCCTTGAACCGCGCTCGCGCCTCCAGTGCCCCCCTCACGGGCGGTTTGGCACCCGGACAGATCAAGGCCTGCCGCAGGACTGTGACACTCGGATGGCTGCGGGGGGACGACCCGGCCACCGGGGCGGGAGCCGTCCGCATGCCCTCCGTCGACCAGGGAGAAGAATGGCGAACGAGCTGAAGTACGGCGACCAGGTCCACCTGCAGAACGGCTACAGCAACTGGGCGGGCGGATACCTGGACACCAACGGCCACAGCAGCGACAGCGGGGCGAAGTACGCGGTGTCGACGGCGGACTCGCCCAGGCGGGGAGAGGGTACGGGGACCTGGCAGATCCTCTCCGCCGAGGGCAAGGCCGCTGGTGCCAACGTGGTCAGCGGGGACCTGGTCTACCTGCGGAACCTCTACGGCGGTGACGGCGGCTACCTCGACACCAACGGGCACGCGACCGCCGACCAGAAGAACAGCGGCGGCAAGTACAACGTCTCGACGTCCAAGGACCAGGACCGCGCCCCCGGTACCGGCCGCTGGCGCCTTTTCGCCCAGGCGTCCAGCCCCGGTGACCAGCATGTCCGCTCCGGCGACGTGATCCACCTGTGGAACACCTACGGCGACAACGGCGGCTTCCTGGAGACGAACGGAGGCGGACCCGCCGGCGGCAAGTACGACGTGTGCACCAACGCCTACTACAACCGGGCCCAGAACGTCGGCGACTGGAAACTCCACCGCGCGTAAGCCGCGCCGAACCCGCCCCGGGCTTTGAGGGCCGGGGCGGGTTCGCGGCCTTCGGCCGGCAGGCACCACCGCACGGACGGCCTGCCCCAGGACGACCCGGGGGCACGGGCGCACGCCGGGGAGCCGCACCAAGGCGGCGGCCTCCCCCCCCCGGGCACAGCCGGCGCCGTCGACTCCCATTCGGCGGGTCACCCCGCATAACGGAGTACCGGTGTCAGCATTTCCGCCTGTTTTACCCAGATGCCGCATGGAAAGGATGTGGCTGCGGCCGGGAACGGACCACGTTCCCGCTCTACGGCACAAGGGGCAGGCATGGCGCAGGGCACTGTGAAGTGGTTCAACGGAGAGAAGGGATTCGGCTTCATCTCCCCAGATGAGGGCGGCCCTGACGTCTTCGTGCACTTCAGCGCGATCCAGGGATCTGGTTTCCGGAACCTGGAGGAGAACCAGCGGGTCGAGTTCGAGATCACCCAGGGACAGCGAGGCCCCCAGGCCGACAAAGTCCGCGGCCTCTGATCTGGCCGCCCACCAGCCGGCTACGTGCCGCGACGCCGCCCCGTCGCACAACCCGCCCCTGTCAGCGACCTGATCATGCAGTACCTCACCGACCCTGAGTCCGCGCCCACCGTCGAGGGAGTACTGGCGAGCCTGCGGAAGCTGGCCAGCTACCTGCCTGAAGAGTGAACAGCCGAACTGGTCACCCAGCGGATGCGAGCGGCTGTCCGTGGTTCACCCACGGGACCATCCGGTCATGCTGCTGCGCCGACGGGCGAGCGCGCTACGCGCGCCGGCAGCAGACGGTTGTCCGTTCCGGCGGATCGTGGAAGGAGCCACACCCCGTCTCTGAGCCACCGCGCTCGCTACGGAGGCTACTCGGAAATAGTGCACCGGCCGTGCCTCCTGTTTGGCGGGCGCGGTCGGTGGCGACGTTGATGCGGTTGCCGCACAGCCCGTGAGGTTCGGGAATCAGGGTGGCTTCCCGCTGCGTTCGGCCAACAGCCGCTCTCCCGCCCCTGCTTTATCCAGGAGACCTCCCGCATGCCACAGCTAGAGATCGATGTGATCGTGTTCGACGTGCTCGGCACGCTCGTCGACGAACCCGCCGGTATCCGCGCCGGCATTCGTGAACTCGACCCATCGCTCAACGATTCCAGGGTCGAACAGCTTCTGTCGCTGTGGCAACAGCACATCGACCGCGAGCAACGTTGCGTCCTCGACGGCGTCCGGCCCTACCTGCCCAGCGACGTCCTCGACCTGGAAGCAGCCCGGCTCGTCGCCGATGTCGCCGAAGTCGACGACCCGGCCGCCGTATCGGCGCTGGCCCTGTCAGGTCGCAGGCTCCCGCCGTGGCCCGACACCGTGGCAGGGCTCGCCCGACTTGCCGAACGGTTCCCGCTCATCGGACTCTCCAACGCGAGCCGGTCGGCGCTGCTGGGACTCAACGCCCACGCCGGACTGCGCTGGCACCAGGCCCTGTCCGCCGAAGAGGCCCAGACCTACAAGCCGGACCCAGCGGTCTACCAACTGGCCGTCACCGTTTCCGGACGCCCGCCGGATCGGCTCTTGATGGTCGCCGCCCATGCCTGGGACCTGCGGGGAGCACAGAACCTTGGTCTGCGCACCGCCTACGTCGCCCGCCCCGTCGGCGACCCGCCCACCTCCTCGGACGAGTTCGACCTGCACGCCGGCGATCTGGCCGGCCTGGCCGTCCAACTCGACGATGTCTAGGGCGCATCCGGTGGGGTCACCGGCGGAGCCGGAGTCAGATTGAGGTGACGGTGCCGTGGGAGATGTAGGCGCGCTTGTCGAACCCGGTGGGTCGGCCGCCACTGCTGCCACGGCGTCTGCGGCTGGCGCACTCGTTGCGGGAATGGTGTGCTTGATCTGGCGTCGGCACGGATAGCGGCGGTTGCGGCGGTCACGGGGTGTCAGCGCCGCTCGACGAGCCGCGCCACCCACAGTCCAACTCGTACATCTTGATCGCCTATGGGGTGGCGCCTAGGGTTCCGTGTTCATGGAGACGGGGGAACCGGGCCGTGGTCGCAGACCGTGGCGCGACCGGCAGGCTGGACATCGTGCCATCGCGGCCCTGATGGCGGGGACGGCGGTGCTGGCCGTCCTGGGGGCCGTGCTCGTCGTCCTGCCGGGTGTCGTGGTCGACCACGATCTCGCCGGGGCGAGCGTCGCCGCCCAGGACCGGCTCAAAGCGGTGAACGACGTCCGTACGACTCTGCTGCAGGCCGTGGGCGGCATGGTCCTGCTGTTCGGCGCATACGCCACCTGGAGGCAACTGCGCGTCAGCCAGGAAGGCCTGCGCGCCACCCAGGAGGGCTACGTCACCGACCGGTTCAGCACGGCCGTCGATCAGCTCGGCAGCGACAAGCTGGAAACACGCATCGGCGGGCTCCACGCGCTGTGGCGGATCGCCGAGCATTCCGCCCGCGACCGCGAGGCCGTCATCTCCATCCAGGCCGCGTACCTGCGTACCCACCTGCCCTGGCCGCCCGCCGGACCGCAGGCACCGGCGGCGGACGTACCCATCAACGACGTCGTGCCGCTGGAGATCCGCGCCGCCGACGCCCAGGTGGCGCTGACCGGCCTCGGCGTGCTGTTGCTGCAACCCCGGGAACAGTCCTGGATCAACCTCAGCGTCACGGACCTGCGCAGGGCCGACTGCGACGGGCTGTGGCTGCACGAGGTCAACCTCGACCGGTCCTGTATGGAGGCGGCGGGCCTGTACCACGCCAACCTGACGCAGGCCTCTCTCGTCTCGGTCAACCTGCGGCACGCCGACCTCAAGACCGCGATCCTGCGCCGGGCCCGCTGCGTTCTGGCCGACCTGCGGGGCGCACGACTGGTCGAAACCGACCTGCGCGAAGCGGACTTCACCGAGGCAGACCTGCGCGAGGCGAATCTGCGCAAGGCTGACGCGGGCGGCGCGGTCTTCCGCCGCGCCGACCTGCGCCTGGCCGACCTGCGCGGCGCCGACCTGAAAACGGCCGACCTCCTCCAGGCACGTCTGACCGGCGCGGTGGCCAGCGAGAACACACGCTGGCCGGCCGGTTTCGACCAGGCGACCGCCGGCGTCATCCTCACCGAGGACCCTGGCCCGGAACCACCGCCACTGCTCCAGCCCACAGGGATAACGACACAGCACCCGCCTCTGCGGTCTATGCCGTGACCCACGAGCCCGGGCGAAGACCACGGCGTGCCCGAGAACCTGGCCGCGAAGACTGCGCCCTGCCCTCGCCACAAACCCCCGGGCGGTGCCGAGCTCAAAGACGCCGCTCTTCGGCGAAGACCGGCGTGCCCCGCCCTGAGCGACGAATGCTGTCGGCTCCCACGTGCAGAGATGGCTCAGGACGGAGACGATGATCCGCTGTGCGTGTTCCTGAACCGCGGCCGTCATCGAGCGGGTTCCCGATTTTCCCGGGGCGGAGGTCACTCGTGTCCGCAACCGTTCCCGTGGATGTGCGCCTTCGGAGCAGGGAAGGAAACCGACGGGCTTTCGGAGAAGGGGAGGGTGCGGTCTTGAGCCAGATGGACATGCTCCTGGTCGCGCTGGCGTCGGCCTGCGCGGCGTTTCCCGTGCTCGGAGTGCTGTGGTGGATCCGGGACCGGGCCGACCGGGCGGCGGCAGCGGGGCTGGGCACGGTGGACATCGACCCGTACCACGCGGTGGCCACGGCCCGTAGACCGTCCCGCGTGGACAGGGCCGCAGCCGCCGAACTGCTACGCGCCGGCCTGATCAGGATCCGCGACGACGGGATGATGGAGGTCACCGACAGGGCACAGGAGTCTGCCGCGGCACCCGGGCATCCGATGCCGGCCGCCCTGCTGGCCACACTGCGACGGCAGGGCGAACCGTTTCCGCTGAGCCGTCTGTACTGGGAATCCGGTTACACGCGGCAGCGTGACGCCTTCCTGCGGGCCGAGGATCTCAAGGTGCCGCGCTGGTCGCTGCGCACAAGGGACTCCATCGCAGGCGCTGCCTTCGCCACGCTGATTCTGTTCACCCTCTGGATCTCCGTCCAGGTGGTCTTCCTGCGGCAGGAGTACTGGACCAGCGGCGTCGGGCCGATCGTGGTCGGCGCGTGGTGCTGTCTGGTGCTGTGGGCCTTGATGGCGGTGCCACTGGTCTGGCTTGCGGAACGCTGCTGGCCGAGGCGTCGTGACCGGTTCGCGGCGTACTGCCGCCGTCTTCCGGCGCACCCGGCCGAGCGGGCCCTCAGCACGGAGGAGCGTGACCTGCTGGACCGCAGCTGGACCTGGCGCAGCGCGTACGAGCGGGCCAAGGACGAGGAGTCGTGGGTGGACCACGGAGGCGGGTTCTGATGACGGAGATGAGCGAGAGCCAAAGCGACCGGGACACTGGTGAGGAGCAGCGCAGGCCGCGGCGCACTGTCCGCACCTGGCGGGTCAGACGCCGTTTCCGGCACAGGGAGCGGCGTGAGGCCCGTCCCTGGCCGGACGTGCACGAGGACATCGCTTACCTCACCCGGGAGTTGGGCCGCTGGCACCCCCACACCCTCACCGCCCACTCGAGGGTCTTCTCCTGGCTCCTCCACGAAGGACGGCACCCCGAGATCCTGCGGCTGGCCGAGGCGGAAGCAGCCGAACGGACCGCGGAGTTCGGGGCCGACGACCCCGGCACTCTGGGGTGCCGATCGGCACTCGCCTGGCGCCGCCGCAGGGTCGGTGACCTGGACGGCGCCGTCGCCGAGGCACGGGCGGTAGCGGACGACTCCGCCAGGGTGCTGGGCCCCGACCACGCCGACACCCACCGCCGGCGGGCGTACCTGGCCCGGTTCCTTGCCGAGAACGGCGAAGCGGCCGAGGGGGTACGCCTGCTGCGAGTCCTGTATGCCGAGTCCCAGGCCTTCGGCTGGCAGCGCAAGGACGAGACGCGGTCCATACGCACGGCCCTGGTCACGGCGCTGGAGCTGAACGGCGACCTCCAGGAGGCCCTGGACCTCCTGGAAGAGGAGCTCGAAGCCGAGCGGGGGACGATCTACGGCATCGACGAGAACCTCGGCGACTACGAGATGAAGCGTCTGCAGGAGTGGCGCACCCGGCTGGTCGCCGAGGTGGCCCTGCAGGACTGGAACCGGCGCAGGAAGCACGAGCAGAGCAAGGACACCCCCGGGCGACAGCCGTAGACCGGGGAACCGCAGGGAAAGTCCGCGTGGAAGCCGACTTGTCGATACGGACGTTCGCGGCGGAGATCACGAAGAAGCCCACGTCAAGATCGACAAGAACAGAGACACGTCCTCTGCTGTCGCCTCCCTCCGGCCTGGCCCTGCCCCCGCCGCCGACCGAAGACCCTGTTCGTGTGAAGAGCGCGGCCGCGCCCTTCACGCAGTGGCCGTCGACCATCGCCCCGGCAACAGCCCGCGCACGGCTCACCACCCGCCCGGCGGCGCCCAAAAGGGCTGGGGGTGACCGCGAGAGTCGAGGCCCGTGTGCCGCGGCCGGCGCCTTGAGTCTCTCGCTATCGCGTGCCGCCGGTACCGGTCAGGTGGGATGCGTGGCGGCCGGGCTCGCGCGTGCGGTCGCTTTCGTCCTGCACGAGCAGGGAGAGCAGTGCGGCCACCGGCAGGCCCGCTTCCGCGGGGTGGCGCAGGACCTTGTCGGGCTGGATGCGGTAGGTGTTGGTGCGGCCGTCGCGGGTGTGGGAGAGGTAACCGTCCTGCTCGAGGTCGGAGATGATCCGCTGGACGGCGCGTTCGGTGAGCCGGCAGTGGGCGGCGATGTCGCGGATCCGGATGTTCGGATTGTCGGCGATGGCCGCCAGCACACGCGCGTGATTGGTGACGAACGTCCATCCGCTGTGAGAGCCAGGCACTTCAACCATGCACAGCATTCTAAGGACAGTCTTTGCGCGACACCCGATACATGACATACTTTTCGCGCAACAGACGACATGATCCGTTCGGGACAGCCAGAGGAGGGGCCCGAGGTGCCTGTGAACGAAGCGGTAGCAAGGCGGCCGAGGAGCGCCGACGGGAGCCGGCTGCAGGGGACGGACGAGGCCACGGTGGTGCAGTACGAACGCTGCGGCGCCTGGGTGGTCGGCGCGCGAGGCCCCTATGACATGTCTACGGTCACGCCGCTGGCGGACGCGCTGGACACCGCGGCCAAGGAACACCCGAAGGTGGTCCTGGACGCCTCCGGCATCACCTTCGCGGACTCCGCGCTGCTGAACCTGCTGATCCTCACCCACCAGGCAGCCGACTTCCGCGTGGCCGCCCCCGCGCAGCAACTGAAAAGGCTGCTGCAGCTCACCGCGGCCGACACCGTCCTGAAGATAAGGGAGACGGTGGACGAGGCAGCTGCCTGCTAGAACGCCCCGCACCCACCACAGCGCGGCTCTCTCGCCCGGCTGACACCAGCCGGGCACAAAAACGCCCTCACACACAGACAAGGAACCGCCCCCGGCGCCCTCGCCGAGGCGAAGCACCCGACATTTTGCTCGAGGGAGAGATGTCACCATGATCCTTCCAGCGGAGAAGGAGCTGCGGGCCGCTCTGGCCCGGTTCGCCCAGACGCGCATCGACCACGAGGTGTGTCCCACCGGCTTCACCAGCAGGGCACTCGAAGACGCCACCTACACGCTGTGCGTGATGACCGGATCCCGCACCGCCGAACAGGCCCTGCTCACGGCGGACACCCTGCTGGAGCAGTACACCCACCGCACCGGCGACTCGCGTGAGGACGAAGCTCTCGCCGCCTGAACGCAGAGCGGCGCGAGCCCCCCGCAGCCGGCTCCCACCAGAGGTGACCCGCTGCTGAGACGTGCCGGTCGCCTCACGCGCGGAGGCCCTGCCGGCTGCCCCACCGCCTCCCGTGCCACTGCCTCCCCGTCCTACTGCCTCTCCGTCTCGCTGCCTGGCGAGTGACGGTGTGGAGGGCGCGCACCGCCCTATCGCCCCGGCTCAGGCTGCGCATTCGACGGTGGACGTGCCCTGGAACGTTAGGGTGAGCGGAGGGCTCAACGGGCACGCCGAGGCGGGTGGTGGCGCAATGCAGTGGCAGAGGTTCGCTGAGCAGATGGCTGTCCTGGCGCGGGATCTGCTGGAGAAGAAGTCGGTCCAGGAGACGCTGGACGCGATCTCGGTGGCAGCGGTGGATCTGGTCGAGGGCTGCGACGCGGCCGGGATCCTGGCGGTGCGCAAGGGCAGGGCGATCACGCTGTCCTCGTGCGGAGAGATGGTCGAAGCCTCCGACCGTATCCAGGGCGAGCTCGGTGAAGGACCGTGCTACGACCTCGCCCGCCGCGAAAGCGGTGAGCGCACCTACCGCATCACCGACATGACCCAGCCCCAGCCTGGCTGCCCCGCCTACGCGGACGCGGCCCGCGAGCTCGGCATCGGCAGCATGACCGGCATCCTCCTCTACACCGACAAGGAAGACTTCGGCGCCCTCAACCTCTACGCCCGCCGTCCCGGCACCTTCACCCAAGACATCGAGACCGCCGGCTGGATGCTCGCCTCCCACGCCGCCGTCGCCCTGGCCAGCGCCCGCACCATCGACCAGCTCGAACACGCCATGGAAACCCGCCACGCCATCGGCGAAGCCATGGGCATCCTCATGGAACGCCACCGCATGAGCGAAGACGACGCCTTCAACGTGCTGCGCCGCCTCTCCCAGCACCACAACATCAAACTCCGCGAGGTGGCGCACAAGCTCCGCTCCGAGCACGACCGCCCCTGACCAGCATCGACGCTGGTCAGGGGCGGTCGTGCCCTGCGGATGCCCTGTCCGCGACGTACGCCCGGTGTGGGCGAAGCCGCGGCCGTACGGCTTCTACCCCAGAGTGCCGTCGGGCGCTCCGTGGATGTAGTACTGACCGGGAGTGTCGGGGGAACGGGCCTGGTGGAGGGGAACGTCGGCGGTGATCTGTTTTCCTTCACCGGCGTGCTCGACGATCAAGCGGCTGCTGAGGGCTGTGACGATCTCCAGGCCGTGTCCGCCGACGCGATGGGGGTCGGCCGGTCGGGGCTGGGGCATGGCGGGGGAGGCGTCCGACACGGAGATCCTCACGATCCGGCCGTCTTCGGCCGCCTGGACCTCCAGGCGGCCGGGGCCGGGCGCGTGCCGTGCGGCGTTGGCGATCAGCTCGCTGACCACGAGGCGGACGTCGTCGGCGGCGCGGGAGGACACGGTGATCCGGTGGGTGCGGTGCAGGGCGGACAGCAGTGCGTCGGCTTCGGCCCGTGCCCGGGCGGCCGGAGGCGGGGGACCGCTCCAGGCCAGGTGCCGACGCAGAGTGTGGTCCGGTCCCTGCCCGTCCGCCTGCTTCATAAGCGGTTGAGACATGGAGATCGTCACTCTCAGTCGTAAGAGTCTGTGCTTTTTCAGGTCCCGTCTCTCGCGGGCTGAGCACCGTCTACCCACTCCGCCCGGCGTTATGGAAGCCGTCGCCCGGGCACGGGGGTGGCAGGCGGTGACCGGCAGTCCCCCCGGGGGGCCGGTGGCCGCCAGGTGCCTGTGGTCCTGAACGTGTGCCGCGGGCGCCGGCCTGCTCCCGTTGCCGGCCCTCGGCCGGTAACGGGGGACGGTCACACCCGGCCCCGGCGACGGGCACACCTCCGTGCCGGGCATCGCGCACGAGCAGCGCCCAGCGCCATGCCCGGTTCGCGCCGAGCATCCAGACCACCGACCCGCCTGCCGTGGTGGAGTGCCGCGTCCGGCGACCCCGAACTCCTGGCGTTCGATCATGCACGCCCCGACACGAACACACCGACCGGCAGCGAAAGTGCCAACCATTCCCGACACCTCAGGCCGAAGCTGACGCTGCCAGCCGGTCCCGCGCCCGGTCAGGCCAGCACAGACCGCGCTCTCAAAGACGTCCACCCCGGCGGACGCCAGGTGTGCCGTGCCGCAGGCGCACCCTGCCCGGCGACCGCCTCCTACGGCAGCCGCTGCCTGCCGCCGCTCCCCGGCTACAGACGCAGCATGCGCTCCGTGATCTCCCGGTACTGCCGCAGCGCGTGCCGGAACTCCTCCGCCTGCTCCTCGGAGTCCTGGTCCTGCCACTCCGCCCGCAGGACACGTCGACGTTCAGCGAGCGCCTTCGCGAGTTCCGCGGTGGCCTCGTCGAAGGCGCTCTCGGCCGCTTCCAGCGCCTCCCGCGGGGTGTCGGCGAAGTCGAGGAGGGCCTGCCGCAGGCGCTGGGAAACCTTTTCCCGCTCGTCGGCGGGCAGCAGCGGCTCCGGCCCCCGGGCCGGGCGTGCGGTCGATCCGACACCCTTGCCCGGAGGCTGCTGGGCACGTGCCTGGTCATACATCATTCGTGGGCCACATCCCTGTCGCGTCGCGTCGGCCGGGTGCCACCTGGACCCTCACCCGGAACAAGCCGACCCGCAGGGCCCGACCCGAAACGAGCGGGCCCTTGACACCCCTGGCCCGTCTGGCCGGCCTCCACCGTCCCGCCAGTCAACGCCCGGCAACCTTCCCTGTCAACGAACCCCGGGACGGAGAGTTGCGCTCCCGCCGAGGCCGACCGGCTACCGCCTCCTGCCGGCGCGGCCGCGGAGCGCGAGGTAGCGCGATCAACCCTCGTGGCGCGCCGACGCACGAGACGGCAGACGAGGTCGACGAGCGGCCATCTCGCCCCTGTCCGGCAGTACCTGCCCGATCTGGCGGAACACCTGCTCCCGCTCCGCGAACGGCAGGACGAGACGGTCGATGGACGACCGGCATAGTGGCGGGCGCCCCATCGTCACGCGCCTTACGATCACGGACTGCGCAACGCTGGTGAACCATTCCGCCCCCTGCAGCTCCGTGCCCGACCACTGCATCCCGTCCCGTGAGGGGGCCTCTCGGCACTCTGGAGGAACGGTGCGCGCACCGCGCGGACAGCCCCCAGCCGGGCCGACTGGCCGAAACGGTCCGTCGCGAGGCGAACACGCCACCCGGCTCGAGCAGCGCGGCCACGCGCGACCACCAGTCCTGGGTTCATCCAGTGCAGCACCGCTGCCACGTAGAACCAGCCCTGCACGGCGGCACAGATCGGCACACCGCCCCAACCGGCCTACGGGACATACAGGTCCCACACCTGGTGGCCCGGGCCGCCGCTTCGCCACACGCACACGAAGTCCGTCCACCTGCCCTCGGCGATACCCTCGTCCCCGGTGCCCTGACAGATCCACGGGCTGGTGAAGGTCTGCACGTAACCCCATCCGGGAGGGCCGCCGTCCAGGGCTTCGGCCCGGGCGTCATGCGCCGATGCCGAGGCGACAGTGGCGTGCGCCGGCACCGAGACAGCAACGGTCCCCGCCACGGCGGTTCCGACCAGCACGGCGCTGGTCACCAGTAGTTTCTTCGCCCTCACAGCAGTCTCCGATGTCGTTGGTTGACCAGCCCGTATCAGGTTGGCCTTCGCACTTTGGAGACTAGAAGGGAGACCTAAGCCGCTCTCCTGCATTCGAGGAGAATCGAAGCGAGTGCTGTTCCCGAGCCTGGTGCAGGCCGGACAACCGCAGGATGACACCGACGCAATGGCCGCCCCCGTGCGGCCACTGCTTCGGGCCTACGCGGCGGTTCCGTGTCCGGCCTCTCGTGGATCCCCCATCGGCCGCGTCATCCCCTCCTCTGCGGCTGCACGCCGGCCCCGTTCGGTCTCGTCCAGTTCCCAGTGGTGCTGGCACTCTTCGCACCGGACGCCGTCGACCAGCTCCTCGGTTTCCCCGTTCGGGCAGTCGCTCCCGTCCCCACGACCTGCGCACGCCTGCTCTGTTGTATCCGCCATGCAGTCGACCGTGACCCGCATCGGGCCTTGGCCGGGAGAGAGCCTGCGGGGGCGCACGGGCGCGCTGCTCGGCAGATCACCTCAAGCTGCACCACCGCCTCACCCGAGACCGTCAGATGGAGGACTGGATGTCTGCCAACCGACGGGAGAAGGTCCCGCGTTCCGACGCAGCTGCGGGGCGAGAGAGGCTCGGCATCGCGGCCGCGGGCGGGGGCGTGGTGACACTTCGCCTCATTTTCGATCGATTTGCGCACTTTTATGGCGATGTTGGCTCTACCCGAGACAGCTCGCCTTCGGATTCCGGTCTTGGCGGCTCGTAGGCGTAGGCGAGGGCGGCGTCCAGAAGATGGCGCAGTTGGGCGGGGGTCGGGGCGACGGCGGTGGCGATGAGGGCCTGGGGATCGGCCAGGGGAGTCAGTACCGCGTGTCCCTCGGCTGGGTCGTTGCCGATGACGTGTGGTTCCCAGGGAGTGCGCAGGGTGGGGTCGACCAGGAGGAGTTGTCCGGTGGCGCGGTGGGGTCCGAGGACGGCGGGGCCGTCCCATGCCGGTGCCGGGTCGCCGAAGGCGGTGTACTGGTCGAAAAGTGGCCGTCCCCCGCGGCGGACGGTCAGGCGGGTGGTGAGGTGGCCCGGCGCCTCGCCGGAGCGGCCCAGGAGCTGTTCTTCTCGCATGAGCAGGTGGGCGGTGGCAGCGAGGTCGACGGTGAACGTCTGGTGCAGGGTGCTGCCCCGGGTGCTGATCAAGGGCTCGGGGAGCCAGTGCAGGGTCGCGTGGTCGCCCACCCTGACCCGCACGTCGTAGGTGGCCGGTGCGGTGGTGGGGCCGCGCAGGGCGATGGTGGCAGCTGCGCTGGTCACCTCCAGCCGGGCGCCTGTTTCGGCGGTGATGTCCAGGGCGAGCCGGTCTCCGCCGAGCGGCGCGCTCATCGCACCGAGCACGCAGACACGTGCCTGTTCTCCACGGGCCCGTAGCCGGCGCAGGTGAAAGGGGCCGTCGCTGTGCAGGAGCGGGACCATGGTGGTGCGGCCGTTGTGGGTGGCCTGGATCCGGGCGGCGGCGACGACGCCGGACGGGTGCACCGGGGCGGATTCGGCAGAGCGCCGGCCGGGTGGCCCGCTGTCGGCTTTGAGAGTTCCGCCGGCCGGCGTCGGGATCACGGCCGGCGTCTGCGCGGTGGTGTGGCTCACCGGGTGGATCCGTTGGCGTGCCAGGCGGTGAGACAGCCGGTGACCCAGTCGGCGACCGGCTGGACGCCGTCAGGTGCGGTGAGGCTGGTGAAGGCGTAGGGGAGGCCCTTGCGTTGCTTGCGAGTGTCGGCCCTCATGGTGTCCAGGTCGACGCCGACGTAGGGGGCCAGGTCGGTCTTGTTGACGACGAGGAGGTCGGCGGTGGTGATGCCGGGGCCGCCCTTGCGGGGGATGTCGTCACCGCTGGCCACGTCGATGACGAAGACCTGGGTGTCGACCAGTCCACGGGAGAAAGTCGCGGTCAGGTTGTCCCCGCCGGACTCGATGAGGATCAGGTCGAGCGGGTGCAGGGTCTGTTCGAGGTGCTCGACGGCTTCGAGGTTGGCGGAGATGTCGTCGCGGATGGCGGTGTGCGGGCAGGCTCCGGTCTCCACGGCGGTGATGCGCTCCGGTGGCAGGACGGCCTCGCGGCGCAAGAACGCGGCGTCTTCCTGGGTGTAGATGTCGTTGGTGACCACGGCAATGGAGAGCCGGTCGCGCAGGGCGCGGCACAGGGCGGCCACGGTCGCGGTCTTGCCCGAGCCGACAGGACCGCCAAGACCGATGCGCAGCGCGCGTCGGCTGCCGTCGGCGAGCAGCGGTTCGGCGCTGTGGGTGTGACGGTGCGGCATGGTCACGGGGTGGTCGAGATGCACAGGTGCTCCAGGAAACGGTCAGGGCTGGTCAGGAAGCGAAGAGCCGGACGGTCCAGGCGGCGTGCTGCTCACCGGTGATGTCCAGCAGGGGGGCTGACGCGGCGGGCAGGGCGGCGACCCCCTGCGCCGCAGCCTGCACCGCCGCGTCGGCCGCGGCGTCGGCGACGGTGTCGAGTTCGCCGGCGAGCCGCGCCAGGACGCCGGTCGCGTCGAACGGGTCCAGGCTCAGCAGCCGCACGGCCGCGGTCGCCGGACCGCCGACGCTTTCGTAGACGGCGGCCTGGGCGGCGTCGAGCGGGGTGAGACCGGCGGCGCGGGCGGTGACGCCGAGCACGACCGGCTGGTGGGCGCCCTGGGGCCGGTGTCGGGCGAGGTGGTCGAGGTCGGCGCTGGGCCAGGTGGCCCGGGCCGCGCGCATCAGCTGCCGGCCCAGACGGCGTGCGATACGGCGCAGCGCCGGGACGGGGGTGCGGATGTCGGCGGCTTCGTCCAGGGCGAGGGCGTCGTAGCCGTCGGCGGCGGCCGCGGCGAGAGCGGCCGCGACCAGTCCGGCGGTGTGCAGCCGCCCCCGGCAGAACGACTCCAGGCTCGCGGTGTCGTGAACCCGGCCGGACGCGACGGCGGCCTCCATCCCGCCGGAGTGGGCGTGCCCGCCGGCGGGAAAACGGCCGTCGGCCAGGACGAGCAGAGCAGTTCGGCTCATGGGGTGACGGGACCACCTTTCGCACGAAGAAGCCGAGCCGACCGCGCGCGGGCGCGCCACGACCCGGCCGCGAGGGTCAGAACAGGAAGTACCGCTGCGCCAAGGGCAGCTCGGTGGCGTAGTTTCGTCCCACTTCCTGCCCGTCGACCGTGGTGCGGACGTCGGAGGTGGTGGCCCCGCCGATGGTGACGTCGAAAGTGTCGGGATCGATGTCGATCTTCGGGACACCGTTGTTGTGGACCATGTCGGCCTTGGTGATCTCCCGGGTGGAGCGGATCGCGCGCAGGGGCTTGAGCAGCCCGATCTCGACGAGTTCACCGTCCAGGGCGGCCTCGGCCACGAAGTTGAGGGAATTCGCCGCCGGGGCGCGGCCCTCAAAGCCCCACACGGGCCGTGGGAGGTAGGGCTGCGGGGTGGGGATGGAGGCGTTGGCGTCGCCGATCTGGGCGTAGGAGATCTGACCACCCTTGATGACCATGTGCGGCTTGACGCCGAAGAACTTCGGCTCCCACAGCACCAGGTCGGCGAGTTTGCCTGTCTCGACGGAGCCGACCTCGTGGTCGATGCCGTGGGTGATGGCCGGGTTGATCGTGTACTTGGCGACGTAACGGCGGGCACGGAAGTTGTCCGCGTGCGCGTCGTCCTCGCGCAGGTGGCCGTAGCGGGACTTCATGACGTGCGCCGTCTGCCAGGTCCGCATGATCATCTCACCGATGCGGCCCATGGCCTGGGCGTCCGAGGACATCATCGAGATGGCGCCCATGTCGTGCAGCAGGTCCTCGGCAGCCATGGTGGAGGGCCGGATCCGGGAGTCGGCGAACGCCATGTCCGCCTCGACCTCCGGATTGAGGTGATGGCACACGATCATCATGTCGACGTGCTCCTTGACGGTGTTGACCGTGAAGGGCCGAGTCGGGTTCGTCGACGCGGGCAGCACATTGGGCTTGCCGGCAAGGCTGATCATGTCGGGGGCGTGGCCGCCGCCGGCGCCCTCGATGTGGAAGATGTGCAGGCTACGGTACTTCGCCTTCTTGGCCCGGCGGTCCTTCTTGGTCGCGGCGTAGGTGCTCTGCACGAAACCGGCCTCGTTCAGCGAGTCGGCGTGCAGCGCGACCTGGACACCAGTCTCCTCACACACGCTCAGCGCGGCGTCGATCACCGCCGGAGTGGCACCCCAGTCCTCGTGGATCTTGAAGCCGAGGGCGCCGGCCGCGACCTGGTCGTGCAGCGCCTTCCTCGAGACGGTGCTGCCCTTGGCGAGCAGACCGATGTTCACCGGAAAGGCGTCCAGCGCCTCGAAGGTCCGCTGGATGTGCCACTTGCCGGGCGTCACAGTGGTGGCCGTGCTGCCCTCGGCCGGGCCGGTACCACCGCCGATCAGCGTCGTCACCCCCGACGCGACCGCCTCGTGAATCTGCTCCGGACACAGAAAATGCACGTGGGTGTCGACGCCGCCCGCGGTCAGAATGCGGCCCTTGCCGGAGATCACTTCCGTCTCCGGGCCCACGACGAAGGCCGACGCCCGCGGGTCGTCGTTGTCGGGCGGCGTCATGGTTTCCGGGTTGTACGCCTTGCCGATGGCACGGATGCGGCCGTCGCGCAGTCCGACGTCGGCCTTGACCACTCCCCAGTGGTCCAAAATCAGCGCACCGGTGATCACGGTGTCCACCGGCTCGCGGGGGTCGTCGCGGGGGATGTGCGACTGGCCCATCGACTCACGGATCACCTTGCCGCCGCCGAAGACCATCTCGTCGCCGCTGCGCCCCGGGCCACCGCACCAGTCGGCGTCGATGCGCAGCACGAGATTGGTGTCGGCGAGCCGGACCCGGTCGCCCGCGGTCGGGCCGTACAGGTCGGCGTAGCGGGAACGCAGCAATGGGTCCCAGGGCTTGTCCTTCTCAGTCCTGTCCGGCATCGAGGTGCTTCTCCTCTTCGCTCTTGTCGGCCTGGAGCCCGTGGACGATCCGCTCACCGGCGATCGGCACCAGCATCACGGTGCGCTTGTCACCGGGCTCGAACCGCTCGGAGGTACCGGACGGGATGTTCAGCCGCATTCCGTGGGCCGCCTCGCGCCGGAACTTGAGCCCCTCGTTGGCCTCGGCGAAGTGGAAGTGGGACCCCACCTGGACCGGACGGTCCTTGGGATTGCGCACCACCAGCGGCACCGCCGTCGCACCCTCGTTGAAAACCACCCGGTGCTCGTCCTCGTCCGGCAGCAACTCGTGCTTGCCCGGATGCACGTCCACCTCGGCAGACGCCTCATCGAACGGATCGCTGATGGTCACCAGCTTCGTCCCGTCCGGGAACGTCGCCTCGACCTGGACGTTGTCGACCATCTCCGGCACGCCGTCCATGACCTCGCTGCGCTGCAGCACATGGCGCCCGGACTCCATCACCGAATCGACCGTCGCCCCGGCCCGCGCCTCCTCGTAGACGTGCGCCGTCAACAGCGCCATGACCTCGGGATAGTTCAACAGCAGACCGCGCTCACGCCGCCGCTGGGCGACGTCAGCCGCCACGTGGACCAACAGACGCTCCTGCTCATGTGGAGTCAGATGCACGCCGATCCCCCTCTCCTGTTCGTCGCTACACCCACGCGGCAAGCACCACGAAGCGCAAGGAAGATGCCGCCCGCGGTACCTGCCGCAGACCGATCCTGGGAGAGAGGAGAACCCATGGGCCCGGAAACGCACAGGTCAGCCCTGATGGAGTGAACCGGGGGCACAGGGTGCATACGGGGCGCAACGTCCTGCCCCGTGTACGACCGTCCCATCCGAGGACGCCCGACGTGGATGCGCGCACCGCAACTCGATGGCGGACAAGCTTCTGCCCCCGCTCCGGGGACAGCGGCGCGGCCCTCCTGGGTTGGCTCGCGGTCCGCGGCTCCGCCGACTGCCCCTGAGGGCCTGCCGTGGCCCAGGCCGGTACATGGTGAGGCGGCCCCATCCGGGGGCCGGGCGGCCGGGGACGGTGAGGCCGAAGGCCGCCCGGCAACAGACGAGGTCCTCAAGATCGGCTCCCCGGCCGCCGGACAGCGACGGGCCCGCCCACGGCCGGGCTGAGCACCGAGACCGGGCGCGGACCCCGCCGCCGTGGTCATACAGCGAACAACTCGGCCAGGCGAGAACAAGCCGCCACTCATCTGCAGATGTCGGCGACAGGCAGTTCAGGCTGACCACCCTCCCGCGGCCGCGGCCCGCCCCCATTCCCGGATCGCCGGCCGCAGTCACAGGCCCACCGCCCGCACCGCGCCACGGCCGGTACTGCCCCAGACCCCGCTGACGACGGCAGCTTCGCCTGTATGGAAACGACCAGCCGGTCAGCGAAGGGAGCATTTTTCCGCCACAGGCCCGGGAGTGATGTTTGCGAAGGCGGCCCTCGCCCGTCAGCGTGCTGTCTGGAGCAACTCCCTTTCATCACTGGCGGCAAGCCGTAGCGTCTGGTTCGGTCTATCACTGGGGAGGCGAATCGATGATGGAGACCGGCACGGATCCCACCCCTCTGCAGGGGGCCCGGTACCGCAGGTACGTCGACCACATCCAGGGCTGCACCATGTGCGGGCGCACTCGCTGCCCGGTAGGCCAGGCGTTGTGCGCCGCCTACCTCGCCCACGCCCGTTCACCCGTCCGCACAGCCCTGCCGGCTCGCGGGAGCGGCTAGACCTGCCGAGGTGTGCCCACGCCCCAGCGCGGCGGAGCCGGCGGGCTCCCTCCCTGCGGAACCGGGCACGGCAGCCGCTCGCCCACGGGCCGGGTACGACAGGCAGAGTCCACCGCCTGGCGCCTCCTTTCCCGCGGGCGGGTGGAGGGTGTCAGGGCATGAGTGAGAAGACGAGCGCGGCCGTGACGGTGAGTGTGGCCACGGTCAACATCACGTCCCGGATGCGGCTCAGGTGCTGCCGGCACGCGAATCTGCGGCGGTGGGCGTGTACGACGGTGAGGGGTGTGACTGGTGCAGCGCGGTGCACCACGGGCACGACAGCGCGTCGTTCAGCCAGTAGGCCCCGGTCAGTTGGGCGAAGACCGGCTCGCTTTTCTTGCTGCTGCGGATCATGTCTGGACAACGCCGTGCGATGAGGCCTGGTACCGCGGCAGGCTGGACTGTGGTCCTTTCGCTGCCCCCACGGGGCCGGGATTGACGCGGCATCGGCATGCTCGGGCGGCCACACACCATCGTCACCCGGGCAGACGGAACATGCAGAGGGCTGGGAGCGGCTGTGCAGCGCCGTGGGGGAACGAATCACTGCTACAGCCGCCCCATGGCAGGGATGCCCACCGCCGTGGAGGCCAATCCCGGAATCACACGCGTGGCGGAAAAGGGTGCGCCTCACAACGACGGGTCCGAAGAAGCAGGTCGGACTGCGCCCTCGCCTGCTCCGGCGTGGGGCCCAGACCGTACTCGGGATGCGCGGCCGCGAAGTCCGGGAACCGGCCCCTCCATTCCACGGGCCCTGCTGCCCCTGTCGGTCCGGCGCGCGCCGTGTTCGTTCACGCGGCCTGGTCCCAGTCGTCGTGTGTGTCGTGCTGGCCAGGCGTTCCCTGGGACGCCACGCCGATTTCCACCGGCGCGAGCCCGCACTGCCCGAGACCGGGACCACTGGCAACTCCCAGAGCGCACAGGGCGATCGAGAAGCTTGACAACTCGAACACCGACTCCGGCCTGGCGGATGCCTTCCCGGAGGACGTCAGGGAAGCGCGCCAGCGGTACTACATGTCGACATCGCCGTGATCTGGGGGAGTGAGACGGGCCCGGACCGCGGGCGAGGGGATCGGGGCACCGTTGGGGCCCCTCCCGTGCGACAGCACGGCCGCACGCGCCGCCGGGGCGGCCGCGCCACCCCCGATCGGGTCTCCGCCATCGTCAGCCCCCGCAGGGATGCGGACAAGTAAAGCCCACTGGACGCCGTCGCCCCGCCAGGCGAGCCCGGGGCGCCTGGCCCGCACCGTGGGTGCCGTCTGAACCGTGCAGCCCCAAGACGTCCGGGTGACAACCCTGTTCCGTGGCATAGCGGGCATGCACGGTGCAGATGAAAGCCACCGGCCGGGGCACGGGGCGGTCCGTGGGCGTGACGAGGGGTGGACAGGGCCTGAGACAGTGGGGGGATGGATATCGAACGCAGGAACAACGTCACGGTCACCGGTAACCCTCGAGGGCGGGCGGTGGTGCTGGCGCATGGGTTCGGCTGTGATCAGAACATGTGGCGGCTGACCGTGCCCGCCCTGGCCGACGATTACCGGGTGGTGCTGTTCGACTACGTCGGTGCGGGTCGCTCGGACCTGTCCGCGTTCTCAGAGGACCGCTACGCCTCGCTGGACGGTTACGCCCAGGATGTGGTCGAGGTCTGTGAGGCGCTCGATCTGCGTGATGCGGTCTTTGTGGGGCATTCGGTCAGCGCGATGATCGGTGTGCTGGCCACTGGGATGGCGCCGGAGCGTCTCGGGGCGCTGGTGATGGTCGCTCCGTCCCCGCGCTACGTCGACGACGACGGCTACCGGGGCGGCTTCAGCGCCGAGGACATCGACGAACTGCTGGCGTCTTTGGAGTCGAACTATCTGGGCTGGTCGGCGGCGATGGCACCGGTGATCATGGGGAACGCGGACCGGCCCGAGCTCGGTGAGGAGCTGAAGAACAGCTTCTGCGCCACGGACCCGGACATGGCCCGTGTCTTCGCCCGGACTACGTTCCTGTCGGACTCACGGGACGACCTGCAGGCGGTGACGGTGCCGACGCTGATCCTGGAGTGCACCCAGGACGTCATCGCTCCCCGGGAGGTCGGCGCCTTCGTCCACCAGACGATCCCCGGCTCGAAACTGGTCACACTCGACGCGACCGGGCACTGCCCGCACCTGTCCGCACCCGAAGCCACCAATGAAGCGATCACCGACTTTCTGGCGCGCCTGCGGTGATGCGCCGCACTGGGCAGGAGCCCGGCCCGCATGACGCAGACAACAACAGAACACCGGACGCGGCATTCGCCGCGCTGCTGGAGGACAGCGTCGAGGAACTCTACGAAAGCGCGCCCTGCGGGTATCTGTCCACGTTGATGGACGGCACCATCGCCAAGATCAACACCACTCTCCTGGACTGGCTCGGCTTAAAGGGTGAGGCGGTGGTGGGCCGGATGAGGTTCACGGACCTGCTGACCGTGGGCGGCAAGCTCTACCACGAGACGCACTTCGCACCGCTGCTGCGGATGCAGGGCGAGATCAATGGCATCGCCCTGGAGATCAAGCAGGCAGGCGGCGACCGCATACCGGTCCTGGTCTCCTCCGTCGTCAAACACGGCAGCAGCGGAGAACCCCAGCTGATCCGCACCACCGTGTTCGACGCCCGCGACCGCCGTGCCTACGAGCAGGAACTCCTGCGAGCCCGCAAAGAGGCGGAAGAGGCGCGTAAGGAGGCGGAGGCTGGCCGCGCCCGGCTGCAGGACGCCCTGGCTGTACTGCAGCAGTCGCTGCTGCCTGCCACCCTGCCCCCGGTGCCGGGAGTGGCGGCGGCCGCCCACTACCGCACCGCCTCCCCGGACCGGCTCGGCGGTGACTTCTACGACCTCTTCCCCCTCGACACCGATCGCTTCGCCTTCTTCCTCGGCGACGTGTGCGGCAAGGGCCCCCAGGCCGCCGCGGTCACCTCACTGACCCGCTACACCCTGCGCGCCGCCGCCCTGCACGACCCGGAGCCCGTCTCCGCCCTGAGAACCCTCAACCAGGTCCTCCACGAGCGCTACACCGGCGGTGATCCGCGCTACTGCACTGCCATCTTCGGCACCCTCGAACCGGACTCCGCCACCGGGCGGGTCACGGTCCATCTCGCCTCGGGCGGCCATCCCTCGGCCCTCGTCCTACGCGGCAACGGGAAGGCCGAATTCCTCCCTACTCCCGGTGGCCTCCTCGTCGGTGTCCTGCCTGCCGCCTCTTTCACCGCCGCCACCACCGTCCTCGATCCCGGGGACACTCTGGTGCTGTACACCGACGGCCTCACCGAGGCCCGTACTGGCGCGGACCGCACCGCCCTCTACGGAGAAGAGGCCCTGCTCGCATTCGCCGCCGACCACGCCGGCAGACCCGCCCATGACGTGATCCAGGCCTTCACCGGTCTGCTGGACGACTTCGGTGACGGCCTCGACGACGACACCGCCCTCCTCGCCCTCGGCGTCCCCGCCCCCGCCCCTCAAACCGAAACCACCAAATGAGCCCGCTGAAGACCACCACCCACCACGCCACATCAGGACCTGTTGCGGACTCAGCGGCGACCTCGACCACGCCACCGCCGGCGAACTCCGCGAACTGACCACCACCCTCACCCTCCAGCCCGGCCAGCGCCTCGTCTTCGACCTGACCGGTCTTTAGGTCTGCAGCTTCAGCGGCATCACCCCCTGATCGCCGCCCGCAACCACGCCCACACCGCCCACGCCGATCGGTATCGCACTCGCCGCCGTCCCCGACTACACCCTGCACATGCTGCACATGGACGGCCTCGACCCGATCTTCCCCCTCCACCCCAACAGCGACGCCGCCGCGCACCACTGACCCGCGCAAAGCGGCGCCTACCCCGATGGGCGGGCATCGGACGTGTCCGCGGTATGCGCTCACGTCTCCTGGGTACGCGACCGAAGCACAACCCCCCCACTGAACGGCGAGCACACTGAGAGAACCCCACATGGTCGTCACGCTGAGCAAACAAACGGCAGATGGCACGGACAAGGAAACCCCGCTGTACTACGGCGCGACCTGGGACGATGGCGCGGCGCAGGCTGCGGACGCCCGCCGGTCCGTACGCGCCCTCCTCGCCCACGCCCCGCGAACCGGGCACGCCATGGTGCCGCCAGCTCTGGCCATGGACGCCGAGCTGGCCGCCAGCGAACTGATCACCAACGCCATCCGGCACGCTCCAGGCGCCTGCGGGATGACCCTGCGCATGTCCAGGCAAGAGCTGACGATCACCGTGTGGGACAGCTCCACCGAGCAGCCCACGCCGAAGAAGGCCGACCCACACCGCATCGGCGGCCACGGACTGCACCTGGTCCAGACCGTCAGCGAGAAAGTCGTCGTCGCCCTGCGCGCCACGGGAAAACTGATCACCGCTCACCTGCCCGTGACACCGCCAAGCATCGGCAGCCCTCTGCTCCCCTCCGCCATCCCGCACTGAACCAGCCACTTCGCCCTGGCAGCACCCCCGCCCGGTTGAGCGGCGCGGCCATCCTGCGCGGTCTGGTGAGTAGACCCACGCGAGTGGCACTCAGTGTTCGATGAGAACGCGCAATCTTCGCTGCGACAGGAACCCGCCCAAAGGGTGGAAGGACGAGCTGACCGAGCGCTGGAAGACCCCGCGCCAGGACGGCATACCACCGCCGCCCCCGCCCACCCCGGCCCCGGCCGGCTTCGCACAGGAGGCGCTCGACTTCGGCTGACGAGACGACAACGGGGCCGGACAGGATCACCCGCCCGACCCCGCTACTTGCCCACACATCGCCGTTCAGTTCCCTGAACCTCGAATGGGCAGGTGGGCCGTGGACGGAAGTCAAGAGATGAAGGAAGAGCCACCATCCAGCCCGTTTGGCCCCTGGTTCAGAAACCGTCCGGACGTCTCAGAAGTCACCTGACTCGTCAGTGACCGAGATTCCCTGCCAGAAATTGATCCTCACGCCGCCGTCGTTGATCGACTTGTCCCCGGCGCGGGTCAAGGGGCGCTGCCTGTGCCGTGCCAGCAGTGCTCACGGCAGCCAGGAGGATCACAGACGGTACGGCGACCCAAGCGGCTGCTGTGATCTGCGGGATGGCCCTTCCGCTCGTACTCCTCGGGGATTTGCACGCCGAACTCATTCTCCAGAGCGGCCATGAGATCGACGACGGTCAATTCATCGGCTCCGAGATCATCGTGGAAGTCGGAGAAGGTTCACCTTCACCCTGCTGCACTCAAGCTGCTCGCCGATGATCTGCAACCCGCGATCTTCGATGTGCCCCCGCAGGGAGGAGACGCCGATCCGAGCCTGCCGGCCGGCGCCCGCCCCTCAGATGTGTCAGCCCGCCCAGACCTCGGCCTCTTCGGCCGGGACGGTGGTGGCCAGGCCCAGCTCCTTGCGGGCGGCGACCGACTTGTTCGGGTCGATGCCGGTGAACGCCGGGTCGTAGGCGGCGTAGAACGTGTCGGCGTCGGCGGCGTCCGCGGCCTTCTGCCAGTCGCCGGCCGCCTTCGCCAGCGTCGAACGGAGCGTGCCGACCTCGGCGCCGTCGATGCCGTTCAGGCCCTCGACGTGGGCCTGGAGAGCGGCCGCGACAGCCTTGGCCTGCGCCTTGTACCCGGGCAGGTCGGCCTCGACGGTGTCCTTCTCGGACTGGTTCGCCCACAGGGCCTCGTAGACCGCGTTCGACCCCTTGAGGTACGTGAGCTGCTCGGGCTTGAGGGAGTTCGCGGTGTCCAGCGTGCCGTTCAGCGCGCCCTTCGCGGCGGTGTAGGTGCAGCTCACCGAGCGGTCGCCCGTCGCCCAGCTCTCCGCGGTCGGGGTGTAGTAGAAGAGCTCGGCGCCCTTGGGGAGCGCCCAGGTGTCCGGGGCGTACTTCTGCGCCTCGAGCGGGCAGCGGGTGTCCGCGACCGCCGAGACACCGTCGTCGCCGGGGTACTTATTGCCCTCGTCGATTTTGAATTCGCCCACGACCTGGCCTTCGTGCGCCTCGTCGCAGGGCACGATCTCGACGGTGTACGCCGTCCCCTCGGCCTTGCCGGACGGGTTGTAGCAGTCACCGGTGTCCAGCGAGAACACCGAGCGCTGGCGGGCCACCTTCTTCGCGCCGTCCTTGGCGCTGTCGACGGCGTCGGTGACGTCCGAGCACCCCACCGCGCCGATCGCGAGCAGGGCGGCAACGGCGGATATGCCGCGAAGGGAACGATAGGGGGCACGGACAGTCATGACGTGTACATCCTCTTACTGGATCTTTACATGGGGTATGCGGATCGTATGCCATCTCTGCGCCCGGCCGTGGCCCAGTGCCTCGAGGGCAGGCCCTCACCTCATCGCGGCGTCAGACTCGGGACGAGCCGCGAGGGTTGTACGGCACGGAGTCGGCGGCACAGGCCCGGCCAGCCGATCGCCCCGCTGGCGTCGAGTGCTGCGTGCTGGCCGTCGACGGTGTAGCCGGCGCGGGTGGTCAGGGCGAGAAGGACGAGCGGGCCCGCCAGGCCGTGGGCGAGCCCGAGCTGGGCGTGCCTGGATGCCGCGGGGCACGTCAGGATCGACGTGGGTGCCGCGCTGGGTCTCCTCACCGAGCGGAACGGCGCGACGCTCGCCCGGCGCAGGGCGGCGCTGAGCACGGCGGACTGCCCACTCGTCGAGGGGCTCGTCTTCCATGGGCTGCTCCCTCTGTGTCGCCACTTGCCCAGTGCGCCGTCGACGCCGCCTTCGGGGGAGTCCTGAACAACGTGGTGGGGCGGGCCGTGCAGAGGTGGAGTCGGGGAACTCCGCGAACCCGCCCCGTTCACCGGCCGCCTGTTCTTCGTCTGACCGGCCGGTGAGTCTGCCGGCCCGCTCCGAGACGTTCCGGGTCTGTGGGGGAGGCGTCCCGTGCTGGGATGCTTTCCCGACCGACGGCCTCGGCAGGAGGCCGTCGGGGCAAACGGGCTGAGCCCTGGGCGGCGCATTGGGTCAGTTCCTGCAGCAGCTCATTGTGCGCCCAGGCCGTAAAGGGTGCCGTGAACGCCGTACAGGGGCACACTCCTCGCCAGGAGCACCATCTGAGCACGCTGGCACCCGCCGCCTTGTACAGGCTGAACAGATCGGGCGCCCTTTCTTGCACCTTGGTAAAGCTGATGGTCCCAGCGCGTTCACTGCTCTTCATCGAGATCACTTCGCCCGGTTGCACCTGCTCCGCTTCTGAGCAGGTGCAACGGCCGCCTCCTGACTGCACATAGCCGGCTCCCTTGTTCAGCCTGCTGATGGTCCTCGTCGGGATGGGCTCCTCGACACTCTGGCCTGCCTCGTCCCAATGCCACCCGTTACGTGGCGCCGGTGTGAGGTGTCCTCTTGTCGGCGGGGTGCGGGCATGCGAAAGAGAACAGCTCACGGAACCCAGACGCTGGCCCCGCACCTGGATCCTGGCGTCATGCGGTCGTGGCGCGCTCCCGAGATGAAGTCCGGTGCGCTGCCGGGGCGTCGAGGTGGGCGACGACGGTGGTGTAGAAGCGGTGTACGGCGTCGTCGACGCTGCGGATGAAGCCGGTCTCGGCGCTGCCGCGGCCGCTTCCCATGCTTTTGAGCAGGGACAGACGGAACCCGGTGATCTTGGTGCTGTTTTCCTTGGGGAGGAGGTCCGCTGGTTCGGGGCGGAGGCGTTCCAGGGTTCCGCGGGGACCTCCCGTTTCGCTGTCGGTGAGGGTTTCGATATGCAGGTCCGCTGGTGCCTCGGCCAGGCGTCGGACGAGTCGCTTGGCCCAGCTGAGTGGATAGCCCTGCTGGGGGGCGGGGATTTCGATGGAGGTGCGCAGTCTGCCGGTGCGCAGGTCGGCGCTGACGGAGAGCACGCCGGGGGTGTTGTCGATGCGCACTTCCGCCTGGAGCCGTCCGTCGAGGCAGAGTTGGTCCGCGAGGCGGTCTCGGCGTTCCTTGGGATTGGTTCCGCGTTTGGCGCGCTGAACGGGGAGTACCTTCTGCCCGAGTTCGCCGCCCAGCCTGAGGCAGACCTGGCGGATGAGCCGCTCCCAGTTCTCGACCACTTCCAGCGCCCGGGTGTCGCCCTGGCAGAGGGTTTCGTCGTCGATGCCGTTGCGCACGGGGACCCAGGCAGGGCCCATGTTCTGGAAGCCGTGGCATCCGGAGTTGTCGTGCTGCAGGTAGTGCAGCAGTTCTTGCAGCAGCCAGGCGTGCGCGGCGTTGCTCACTCCCTCGTGTCTGATCAGCATCTGCGCCTGATGGGCGACTTCCGCCCAGGACAGATGCCAGAGGGCCACTTTGTGCTTGCGGCGCTTGTCGACTTTGACGTCGACGAGGGGGCTGCCTTCCAGCGCGACATCGTTCGTCAGTGTGATCACTGCCTCGTAACCACGGCGCGCTGCGATGTCCATGTAGGCCTGTACCTGGTCTGGCTTGAGCGGATTGCCGTTGGTCTTCGTTTCGACCAGCGCGGTCCACAACTTGCCCGCTCGTTCCACGCGGATCACCCCGTCCGGGCGCCGCGGGCTGTCACCGTGGGGCAAGGAGACCTCCGTGAACGTCTCCATGCGGCCTGCCGGAGCTCCGAACCCTGCAGTCAGCCTCCTGCTGAACTCTGGCACCTGCGCCATCACCGACAGCAGCACCGAGGTGGCACGCATCTCGCGGTCCCGGTCGCTCTTGAGTACCGAGACGGGGAAAAGTCTGGCCTCCTTCCAGGAGTCGTTCTCCGCCAGGGACTTCTTCACCGTCTTGGGAAGGATGACCTTCTTCTTGGCCGTGCGGGGGCGAGCGGTCGGCCTCTTCGGCTCGGCTGCTTCCGCCTCAGGCCGGCGAGGAGCGGGAATGGCCTCCAGGGCCGCCTTCTGGGCCTGCTCCTCGACCGATGCCGAAGCCGTTGCAATCGCCTGCTCGCCGACTTCGGCGGTGTCGAGCGCTGCTGCCGCCTCCTCAGCCGCGTCGTCATCGATGTCGACACCGAAGTCCGTCGCCAGCCCGGCAAGCCCGGTTTCGTAGCCCTGCCCGACAGCACGGAACTTCCAGTCCTCGCCCCGCCGGTACAACTCGCCGAAGATCACCGCCCCGACCGAGCCGACATCGTCGACGGCGAAGCGCAGGAGACTGTCACCAGCGGCGTCGGCCAGCGTGATCCGTACGTCCTCCAGTTCACCGAAGCGGGCCCCGTCGTACCTGCTCGCCGCGACGACGATCCGGTCAACGCCGGGCGGTACCGCGGTCAGATCGAAGCTGATCCGGTCCTCGCTGCCGTCCGACGTCGGCGTCTTGCCCAGAAGCTGCACGCTTCCATCAGCGGCCACCGGATGGTTGTAGAAGTAGAAGTCGCTGTCGCTGCGCACCTTGCCGTTCGCGTCCAGGAGCAGGACCGACACGTCCGCGTCACCCTCACCCGTAGGGCTGACCCAGCCCAGGCTGACAACCACTGAACCAACGTTGTCGCTCAGATCCGCGAGGGCCACGTTCGAACCCTTGATCATTTCCTGCACAAAGCCCCCAACAGTGCACCTTGGGCATACGGAGGACTCCGTATCACCTGCCCCCATGCGCGACACAAGTGGACGAGTCGCGCGGAGAAAACTGTAGTACGCACAGAGCCCGATCGTGGAGGTTCTGTGAAGCCAGAAGTGCGGTTGAAGCGCGCTAGCTCCGCAGCCACCTGAGACCGCAGCAACTGGAGAGCCTCATGAAACGACTCCTGGTCTTGACACGGCGTCTGCCTATCCGTGGCGTGCTCGGCTGACGACCGAGGCCAGGAACCGGCACCGGCGCGGCGACTCCACGCCCAGTCAAGCGATGTTGGCCACAGACGTGCTCGGTAGCCGGCGCTGGGGGGCCCGCGTCTTGTCTGGCCTGGCCTGTTCTCCCCTTTCTTGATCACCCGGGGTGCTGATGTGCTGACGCTTTGTCAGTGGCTGCTGGCAGCATGGCCTGGTGTGGGGGAAGTTGTGACGAGGGGGAGGCGTGCATGCCTTTAGTGCGGTCGTACGTGCGTTCTGACGGGACACGGGTCCGCGCGCATTCGCGGTGGGCGCCGGGTGCAAGACGAGAAACGATGATCTTCAGCGTGGTGGCCTTGGCCGTGGTCGGCCTGGGCAACAGCAACATCTCCGCGGGCGGAGGGGATACCCCGCGGCCGCTGACCACGGTCCAGTACCCGATCCGCTTCGAGGACGCTCCCGCCGTGCGGGCGCCGCAGCCGCGTCCCACCATCTCGTACCCGATCCGGTGGGAGCGGTGACCCGCCGGAGGCCGCCCGCGCGGCGGCGCAGCCGACGGCCCTCCCGCAGGCAGCAGCAGCGCGACGCCCAGCTGCTCGCCTACGCCGCGGCAGCCGCCGCCGGCATCACGCTGGTCGTGATGGTCGTCAACTGGCTGCTGGCCCACTGGTGGGTCCTCGTCGTTGCCCTGGTCCTCGCCGCCCTGGCGGGCGCCGGCTGGCTCTACCACCGCCAGCAGCAAACCCGCTGGGAGGCGGTGCGTGCCCAGGGCCTGCGCTACGGCCTGCCGCAGCTGGACGCCCTGCACCACACACGCTTCGAGGACGCCGTACGAGAACTCATGCAGCGTGACGGCTGCCGGGATGCCCAGCGGGTCGGCGGCCGCGGCGACCTGGGCGCCGACGTGAAAGCCACCGACCCCTACGGGCGGCGCTGGGTCATCCAGTGCAAACACCGCCGCAACGGCGCTCAGGGCTCACCGGTGGGCACACCCGACCTCCAGGTCCTCAACGGCACCGCCCGCCAGGTACACGGCGCCGACGTCGCAGTGATCATCACAAACGGTCGGGTGACCGACCCCGCCGCCACCTTCGCCAGGCAGCAGCGGCTGCACGTCGTCGACCGCCAGACCCTGGCCGTATGGGCAGCCGGCTCACGCCCCCTGTGGGAGCTTCTGCGGGCGGTGCCGCCCCCGCGCCGCCCGACCTCGCTGAGCTGAACCGTCGCCTACCAGTGGAAGGGACCCGGCCACCCGGTCGGGGCCCCATCCTCTGGAGATACACCAGAAGTTGATGAGACCGGCTGTGCTCGCTGCCGCTCTCCTGGTCCTGTACAAGGTCCGCGCCACCACCGACGCCATCACCGCTCCCCTCACCGAGCCCCGCACACTGCTGCTCGGACGCCACGTCACACGGGCGCCTTGCGCAACACCGGCCGGACCACCCCCTCGCCCGCTCCGCGACCGCCGCGCTCGCGGAGGTCCTGGCGCCGGCGGCGGGCGTGCATCCGTGAACGGGCCGCACGCTGACCGCTGGGTGAGGTGCGCGCGACGTCCTGGGCACGAGCCGACCCCGGCCAGAGGGCAGTACTACGCCGCAGAGCTGTCCGCCCTCGGACTGGCCGCCGAGGGCCGACCACCAAGGCCCGATCACGGTCACGAAGTGACAACACCGCCCCCGACCACGCCCGCAATCCCACCACGGACCTGACCGACAACCCCACCGACAACTGTCCCCACCCGCCCACCACTTGCTGGCATAGCCGCAGGTCACCACGCACACAGTCGCATGGCCGGGAGCCCGGCATCCCCCTCTGCACCCCCTGCGCCGGCCCCGGCCGAAGGAAAAGAGATAGGAAACGGGAAAGGGACGGGGCGGGCGGCGCGGTGCGCGGCCGGGGGACCGGAGCACGGCCTTGGTAGGCGGTGCGCGTCGGCCGGGGCCTCCGCGCTCCGGTGCCGCGGGAGCCGGGCGCTCGAGGAACGCCGAGCGTCGGCCGGAGGAGAACCCTGCGCAACAGCACGGGCAGCGGCTCCCGCCTCGGGCACGGTGGGAAGCGCTGTCAGTGCCCGTTCATAGGATCAGGGCATGCCCGATGCTTTCACCGTCTTGTGGACCCATGACACGTGCCGTGCGCTGCGCAAGGCGGGCCGAGCAGGGGAGCGGCCACCGGTCGCCTTCAGCGGCGTTCACACCTCCCTGCCCGCGTGGACGGGTGCTCGTTCCGGAGACGAGGTGTACGCGCTGCATGTCAACCGGCGCGAGGTGTTCGTGGTGAGCCGGATGCGCGTGGTCGACCGCGAGCGACGCGGCTGCTGCGGCCCAGCTCCCGCAACGTGGGAGGACCCTGCGTATCCCGGGCACGATGACTGGTCGATGCTCGGAGCCGGTGGCTGCGGCGCGCAGGCGGTACACGTGGACGCGACACCCGTACGCTTCGACGTGCCGGTCCCCGGAGAACTGCTCGGGAGGCTGGCCTGGCGCAACCGCCGAGACCAGACCCGCAACCTGAAGTACGTGGTGGACGGCCGCCTCGAGAACTCCGTCAGCCTTCAGGGCTTTTACCGCCTGACCCCGGAGTCGGCGGACACGCTGGCAGAAGCCGTCGGCAGCGCCCTCGCCTGACGGCGGCACATGCGTGAGGAACGGGATCACACCCGCTCCGGCGACCCGGCCTTGTCGGCCGACTACGGCAGCAGGTGCTTCATCCTCTCGGAAGGCAGACCGACCCGGCCGAAACCGATGTTCAAGAGGACGGGAGGCACCCGGCGGACCGCAGCTCAAAGACTCAGGCAAACATCCTCGATGCTGGGGCCACCGGCGAGGAGACGATCCTGATGGACTCACCGACATGACGACGCTGCCGCACCGTTTCCTCCATGCCCTCGACCGGTTCAACGCCGCCCACCCCTGGGACCACAACGCCCACTACCACCGGTGGATCATGCGGCAGCTCCCCAGGAGCTTCGGCACCGCTCTGGACGTCGGCTCCGGCACCGGCGACCTGGCCCGGCTCATGGCCACGCGCGCCGCGGCCGTGGACGCGATCGACTCCGATCCGGCAACCGTCGCCCGCGCCCAGGCGATGACCCCTCCGGACGCTCCGGTGACCTTCACCACCGCGGACGCGCTCACCGGTATCCCTGCTGCCTCCTACGACGTCATCACCTGTGTCGCGGCCCTTCACCATCTGCCGTTCAACGACGCCCTCGCCCACTTCCGCCGGCATTTGGCCCCTGGGGGGACATTGGTGGTCGTCGGGCTCTGGCACGCGCAAACCCCCGGTGACCATCTGCTCAGCGCCGCCGCCCTTCCGCTGAACGCCGCCACGGGATGGATCAAGAACAAGGGCCGCACGGCATTGCCGCCGGCTTCGATGACGGCGCCAGTTCGGCCGGCGACCATGGGCTTCGCCGAGATCGACCGTGAAACCCGGCATGTACTGCCCGGTGCACGACTGCGCCGCCGGCTGTTCTGGCGCTACACGCTGGTGTGGCACCAGCACTGAGCCCAAGGCCAAACAGGCGGTGAATCGAACCTGCCCTCCGACAGGTCTCGCACCGCGCAGCTATCGCATGCCTTCCGAAGGGCTTCCCGCTCGTGTGAACAGAGCCAGCCGCCCCTCTGGTGGACAACACCAACCCTCCTTCCACACCCGGACGCTTCCTCACTGACCCGCACCGACCTCCTCCTGCTCGTACCGGGCACGGCCGCGCCCATGGGCGCACTGAGTGCTCGCGCGCCAGCTATGAGGCATGCTGCGCCGGTACCCGCCGGCCTCATGGCGCTCGGCCAGATCGACGGCGACCGCCCGGTCGCACTGCCCGCGCCCGCAGCCCGCAGCCCGCAAGCACCCGTGTATTCCGGAACCCAGGGCCATGCTGCCCCTGTCGGTCCGCTACGGCGCGCCGTGTTCGTTCACGCGGCCTGGTCCCAGTCGTCGTGTGTGTCGTGCTGGCCAGGCGTGCCCCGGGTGGTCTTTTCGCGGGCACGCAGGACGGCCCACGCCGGTATGGCAAGGCAGGTGAGATACCAGGGCAGGAGCCAGACGGTGCCCCACCACGGTGCCTGGGGCTCGAGGAGCAGGTCGGTGGCGGCGGTGGTCATGCCGGCGGCGAGGCTCCAGCACAGCAGGCGTCCGGTCCGCTGCACGGCGCGGGTGGTCCGGTGCGTGGCGGGGGAGGGGTGGCGGCTTGGGCTGGAGCAGGGCATGCGTCTGCCCAGTGCGTTCATCGGGGAAGAACGTCCTTCACAGCAGGGGTGGTTGCCGCGGGCTGGGGGACCACGCATGCAGGACGAGGAAAGTGTGCATTCCGTGAAGCCGTGCATGCAGGAGAGCCTCACGTCCGCCGCACGCTCTGAGACAACTTGCCTGGACAGCGCTTTCCGTCCATGACCGGCGACGACGGCCACTGAGCGCCGTCCGAGCCCGTAGGAGGCAGGCCTGAACCTGGCCGAAACAAAACACCCGCTGACCTCCCCTTTAATGAAGGAGGCCCAGGTCACAAGGTTTCGGTCAAGGTATCGCCGATGAGTGGTAACAGAACCATCAATTCCGCCCGGACTGCAGGGTGGTCAGGGTGGTTAGGTCCGGTTTGCCGCGCTGAAGCGGCGGGGCTGATTCCGGACCGCATGTCACGGGCGTTCGGGGGGACGCCGCGCCGATTTGTGCACTTCTTGTGACAACTTGTGTGCCGCTGGTGACCGTCTGAGTCACCTGTTCTGACTGCCCGTCTGACTTCCTGTGGGGGGAAGCTGATGCACCCGCGTGCTGGAGGCACGCCGTTTCGGCGTGCCCGGAGAACACACAGAACTGCTCTGATATCGGCGATCACCACGGCTGCCGTGGTGATCGCCGCCGCTCCCGGCTTGGCGGCGGCACCGAAGCCGGAACTCCCGGAGCCGGAGAGCCCGTGGACGAAGCCGACCAAGATCGACGCAGCCGCGACACCGGCCGGCACGATCAAGGCCCCGGACTCGGAGGTTGAGGTCAAGCCGTCGGCCGAGGTCGCGGCCTGGCGGGCGGCGCAGAAGGGCCGTGCCACGGGCGAGGCACCGGCCCAGAGCCCGGCGTCCCGCTCGGCGGCTGCCGCTGCCGCCGCGGCGTCCGACTATCTGCCCGAGGGACAGGGCGAGGTGCCCTGGCATCAGATCCTCGACACCCGCCTCAACGACGCCCTCGTGGCGCGCATGGACATCTCCAACGGCAACCTGATGCTGGCGGCGACGGACTTCGACATCGCCGGTGTCGGCCAGAAACTCCAGCTCACCCGTACCTACAACTCCCTCGAAGCGCCGTGGGGGAAGGTGTCGCAGCGCTGGTGGCAGGCCTACGAGCGCTACCTGCAGGTGGGCGACGGCGAGGTCGACGTCTTCGATGCCACCGGCAACCTGCTGCGCTTCACCGCCAAGACGGACGGCACCTACACCACCCCGGCCGGCTACTCGAAGGACCTGAAGAAGAACGCGGACGGCACCTACACCCTCACCGACCGCAAGTCCGGCACCAAGGACACCTACAACGAGTACGGCACCCTCACCAAGGTCACGGACAAGAACAAGGGCACGATCACCGTCGACCAGCACGACGAAGGCGCGGAGCACAAGGGCTTCAAGCTCACCGAGACCCGCTCCGGCCGCTGGATCGACCTGGTCAAGACCTACCCGAACCAGTGGCAGGCCAAGGACCACACCGGCCGCACCGCCGTCCTCGACCTCGACAGCGCGGGCAACCTCGCCAAGGTCACCGACACCGCCGGCAAAGCCACCACCTACGACTACGACTCCTCCCGCCGCGTGACGAAGGTGACCACGCCCGAGGGCACCGCCACCCTGTTCACCTACGACAGTCACAACCGCGTCACCTCCATGCAACGCGCCACCGAGTCCTCGTCGACCGGTCACACGGGCCCGACCTGGCGCTACGACTACAGCGCGGCCACCCCGGCGGACGCGGGCACGACGACGGTCACTGACCCCGACGGCGACGCCACCAAGTACGTCCACAACGCCGATGGTGAGGTCACCAAGGTCACCGACCCACTCGGTCACTCCCGCCACGCGACGTACAAGAACCACCTCACCCAGACCGCAACTGACGCGATGGGCACCGGCGCCGATGGCACCGGCGGCAACACGACGACGTACGGCTGGGACGGCCGCAACAACGCCATCTCCCAGAAACTGCCGATGGGCGCGACGGCATCCGTGACGGCGTACCAGACGATCGCGGGCACCGAACTGCCCAACGACTTCACCACCGCGGACGGCCGCAAGGACTCGTTCAAGTACGACGCCAACGGCAACACGATGTCGGTGACGACGTCGGGCACCGCCGGCGGCACCCGCGAGTACACCTACAACGAAGCCACCCCCAAGTGCGGCGGCTTCGAGGGCCAGCGCTGCACCGCCGAGGACGGCAACGGCAAGGTCACCTCCTTCACCTACGACGACCAGGGCAACCTGTGGAAGGTGAAGCCGCCGGCGCCGCTGGGGGAGACGACCAACACCTACGACGCGCTGGGCCGGGTGGAGACCGTCACCGACGGCCGTGGCATCAAGACTGTCTACGTCTACGACAACCGTGACCGCGTCCGTGAGGTCTCCTCCACCCACTCCACCGTCACGTTCACCTACGACGGCGACGGCAACGTCACCACCCGCACCGACGCCTCCGGCACCACCACCTGGGAGTACGACAAGCTCAACCGCGAGAAGCGCCGAACCCTGCAAAACGGCGCCCAGACGGTCCTCGCCTATACCCCTGGTGGTGACGTCGACTACTACCTCGATCCGACCGGGACGACGGACTACACCTGGGACAAGGCCGGCCGCCTCGACCACCTGACGGCGCCGGACGGAAAGAAGACCGACTTCGACTACAACAACAACGACAAGCGCACCAAGACCGTCTACCCCGGCGGCACCACCCAGACGGTCACCATCGACAAGAACGGCCGCCCGGAAAAGATCAAGACCACCTCCGGCACCCAGACCTTCATCGACCTGACCTACAGCTACACAAGCGCGGGCAAGGACACCACCAAGATCCGCACCCGCACCGACAACCTCACCCAGTACAAGACCACCTACACCTACGACTCCCAGGACCGCCTCACCTACGCCCTGGAAGCCGACGCAGCGGGCGCCCGGAAGGCGTCGTGGCTCTACTGCTTCGACAAGGCCGGCAACCTCACCAGCCGCGATGGCAGCAAGAACACCTGCCCCGGCGGCACCACATACACGTACAACGACGCCAGCGAGCTGACCGGCAAGAACGGGACCACCACCGGCTGGTCCTACGACAAGCTCGGCAACGAAACCGCCGCAGCCGACACCACCCCGCGTACCGGCGAGTCGTGGACCGACTACAGCCAGCTGGCCGGCATCACCTCGGGCGGCACAACCTACGACCTGGTCCACGCCGGCACCACCAACGCGGAGCGCACCAAGCTAGGCGACACGTGGTTCCACCACACGGCCCTCGGCCTCGCCTCCACGACCACCAGCGGTGTGGACACCGGATTCATCCGCGAACCGGCGGGCACGTTGAACTCCATGACGACTGGGGGGAAGTCCTACTACTACCTCACCGACGCCACCGGCAACGTCCTCGGCCTCGCCGACAGCACCGGCAAGCGGACGCACACCTACGCCTTCGGCCCCACCGGTCTCCCGCGCACCACACCCACGGAGTCCGTTCCCCAGCCGTACCGCTATGCGGGTGCGTAAGCGGACCCGACCGGCCTGTACAAGATGGGCCACCGCTACTACGACCCCACCCTCGGCCGCTTCACCCAACCCGACCCCTCCGGCCAGGAGAAGAACGCCTACCTGTACGCCGAAGGCGACCCCGTCAACGGCATCGACCCTAGCGGCCTTTACAGCATCGACGACCTGGTGACGGATATCAGCATCATCGGTGGGTCTGCCGGTGCCGGAGCCGGTATCGGAGGCGGTGCGTGCTTCTTCGGTCCCCAAGCCTGCGGGGTCGGCGTCGGCATCGGCGGTTTCGTCGGCGGCGCCTTCGGGGTTGGAGTGGTAGTCGGGCGACACATCGCTTAGGAGATGCTCAGGGTGGAGGCGACGGATGATCGTCTCCACCCCGAACAACATAGTAAGAGTGAGGGGAAGTGTGCATGCGAAGCTCAGGAGATTTGCGTGAGAGCCGAACCTGGAAAGTCTGCGTCTGGACGGTACTCGTTCTGTGCATCCTCTCTTCAGGAGCGTCCATCATGGGCGAGCATTGGGGCTTCCTGTTCCTTAGTGTCCTAGGCGTGTCCGCAACAGTATTGGTGCTGGTTCAGTTTCGACGCAGACAGTAGGCCGGGGCGGGCACCGCCCCGTAACTCAACCAACTCAGGAGAAGGGTTCGAATAAGGGCCGGTTGATCGCGCTGCTTGCTGCGATCACCTTCTTTTGGTGTGGCCGGTCTTACAGAACCTAGTCTTCTTCCAGGTCGCGGCCGCGTCCTGTTTGTCGGAGTGCGCGATCACCAGGACGCCGACGAGGTCGACCATGACCTGTCCGTTGGCGTCCGGAGCATCCAGACCCGTTGCCGGACTTCGGACCGTGCGGACCGGATGGCCTGCAGGACCTTCTCGTCGGAGGCGGCGAGGGTGTCGATGAGGCGGGAGACGGTTGGGTCGGAGACGACCGGGCCGAAGACGGCCGGCTCGCACCGCAGCGTCGCGACGTCCGCGAGGCAGTCCCCGCCCAGTGTGACCGCCAGGGCGACGTCCAGCAGGACCTTGCCCGGGTCGTGGAGGGCCTGCGGTTGCGCCACGGCACCAGCACCTGTGATATCGCTTGATCCAGACCGGTCTTGCGGACTGGTTCGACCAGTAGGACCGATCCGGCCTGGGAGCCCACGGCTCGGCCGTCATCATGGACATGGACATGGGGGTAGGACCCGGGGGTAGGCTGCTTCACCCGGAAAGTGCCTCCGACAGGAGCGGGAACAAGGACCTCAGCAATCCTCATTCTCGATGGTCAGAGGCGCTTTCTGCTTACCTGATCGCCTGTCGGACAGCCCGCTTCGTGAAAGCGCAAGGTTAGGCACCCTCGTCACTCCGACACCGAGGCGGAAGTCGCAGCTGACTCCACTGCGGCGGCCGTCCGCGTGACCTGCTGCTCCATGATCACCCGCGCCCGTAAGCAGGGACGGACTCGGGTCTGCAGGGCAGCCGGTTGCCGTCCACCTGGGGCCGGTGCGGGTAGTCGATGCCGCGGCCACTGGATCAGATCTCCCAGGAAGGGTGGTCGGCACCCGACCCGTACGTACGACGGGGGAGCCCCCATATCGGCCATGCCATCGCCCCCAGCAGCCATACTGGATGCATGGACACGACGATCACCGCCCCCCGCGCCGAGGTGCTGCGGGATCGCTACCGTGGCCGATTGCCCAAGCACTTGCAGGAGCTGGCCGGTCCTGTCGAGGGCAACTTGGATCTGCCGCTCCACATCGTCTGGTCCGGGCGGACGAGCTACAGCCTGGACCGTCCGAAGTCCCGAATGACGCTTTACCGGACCGTCCTCGCCGAAGGACTGCGTGAGGACCTGGCGGCCCTCCTGCACCACCGGCTGCTCACCGAGCAGGCCCGTGCTGCGGCGCCTGATCAGCCCCTACATCCGAGAGGTCTGGGAGGACGCCTTCCCTGAGCTGCTCGGCACCGCTCCGGCCGACACGACCGCCGCGTGAAGCTCACTCCGCTCCACGAGCGTCTCCTCGCCGACATCCTCGACCTCGGCTCCCCCTACCCTCTGGTCCTCACCGGCGGATACGCCGTGCAGGCCCACGGCCTGGTCGAACGCTTCAGCCGTGATCTCGACGTCGCCACCGAGAACCCCGCTCCGATGCAGGAGATCGTCGCCTCACTCACAGCAGGCCTCAGTGCACGCGGATGGCGGACCACGCACGTCCAGACCGATCCGCTCAGCGGCCGGTTCCTCGTCACCGATCCGGACACCGGCGAGGAGTGCGAGGTCGACGTCCTCAAGGAGGCGTTCTGGGCTCCGCCCGCCCAGACCCCCTACGGCCCCGTTCTTTCCCTCGATGACGTGATCGGCACCAAGGTCCGTGCCCTCGCCGACCGCGGCACCGTCCGCGACCTCATCGACGTCCAGGCTGCCTCCCGCCACCGCTCCACCGCCGACCTCGAGTCCCTGGGCCGCCGTCGTGCCCACGACGAGTTCAGCCTCGAAGACCTCCGGGACCGGCTGATCGGCGCGGACTGGTACGAGGATGAGGACTACTCGGCGTACGGGGCTCACCTCCCGACAGATCGAAGAACTCAAGGCGTGGGCGCTGGAGTGGGCGGAGGACCTGGGCGCGCGGATCCATGACGAGAACGCCTGAGAGGCAGTCATCGTGTCCATCGGGTGGCCGTGGGCGGGAAGCCTCGGCCAGCAGCAGGACCAGGCCCTCCTGCCTGTGATGGGCCACGGTTGGACAGACTGTGGGCAGGTCGCCATGCCGGCAACGCCCAGCGCACCACAGTCCTGCGATGGAGCCGCGGCCGGGCAAATTGCGGACACCGCTCGCTTGTTGAGCGTGCGTGTTCGCGCTGAACGGCCGTGGCCGCCTTTCACGTTCCCGAGTACCACTCCGCTCACGGCGCAGTACTGCGGGGCTTCATGCTGTGCGGTGCACGACGACGAAGCACTTCAGGGCTTCCTGCGAGCACGGAAGGCCGAGTTCACGCAACCGGTCGGCGGACGAGCGGATGACCCAGGCGTGCTGATGGCCGGCTAGGGCCACGCAGGCGACACCGGCCGCGGCGGAAGGCCGCGAAGGCGGCTGACGTCGGCTACGCGGTCGGCGGTTACCTGGGAGGCGTCGGAATCACTGGCTCATGGCTCTAGGAGGGAAATGATTACTGCGACGTCCGGAATCGGATTCGGCAATCCAGTAGCTACTTGGGCCCTGGGAGGTTTCGTTCTCGTGGCTGCCATCATCCTGGCCTACTGGAGTTACAAGAGGGAAAAGAAGTAGCGGCCCAAGGTGCCTGCCTGGGTTCATTTTTGAACATTGGGCGGGCATCTTTGCTGCCTACGTCAGGAGGAGTGGTACCGACTTCGGCTGTAGGTGAATGGGTCGGCGCAAGAGCGGGCGCGTACGCCGACCCAACGGGTCTGTACGAGATGGAGCACCGCTACTACGACCCCACCCTCGGCCGCTTCACCCAACCCGACCCGTCGGGGCAGGAAACCAACCCCTACCTCTACGTGAGCGGAGACCCTATCAACCCTGCTGATCCATCTGGTCTGTGCTTTTGCGTCAACGCCCTTGGGAAGGCTGCCGGCGGCGTGGTGTGCGCATCGAAGGAAGTAAGGAAGAAGGTCAACAAGGGGGCGACAGTCGATACGGTGGGCACTGCTGTCTGCGCGGCAGCCGCTGGGCCGACGCCCGTCGGTGCCGGTTGCGGTGCTGTAGGGGCTGCAGCCGGTGTCGTGTCCTTCGTGACCATGGAATAGCAAGTTCCTGCGGGTGTGACTCGAAGTCACGCCCGCAGCCGGTCTCTCAGGAGATGCAGTGTCAGACACGAACAACAGGTCGCTACCCCTCGTGATGCTGGCGGTGGCCTGCATCATCGTGGGTGTTTTACTGGTGATTGCGGCTGGTGGAAGCGTGTGGATGTACATCGCCGCAGCAGCGCTGGGGCTGGCAGGAGTCTCTCTGCTGACGAATAGGTTCGGTCTGGGGAGGAGGTAGGTGGGCGGGCCACCGCTTCTTGGCCTCCAGCAGTCCTCGGCCTCGCCGACGCCACCGGCGAGCGCACCCACACCTAACGCACGGCACCGGCAAGCGCACGTCCTACCGATTCGCCGGCGCATACGCCGACCCGGCGCGCCTGTACGACCTGGCGGGTCTGTACAAGATGGGGCACCGCTACTACGACCCCACCCTCGGCCGCTTCACCCAGCCCGACCCCTCCGGCCAGGAAGAGAACGCCTATCTCTACGCGGGCGGCGATCCCATCAACCGCGTCGACCCCAGGGGCCTGGACTTCCTGGGCTGGGACGGCGGCCAGTGGGCCAGAGCCGCAGGCGTCGGCGCCTCAGTCGCAGGGGCGTTCGCGAGCGGTCCGCTCGGCATCGGCTTGGCGGCCGCCTCAGTGGGCCTCGGCGTCACCGGCTCGATTATGCAGGGAAACTCTGTCGGACAGACCGTCGCCACCGGAATTCTAGGCGCGGCGACCGGTGGAGTAGGAGTTCTTGCAGCGTCTGCAGGCATCGGAGGTAAGACCGGAATCGGCCTCGCCGCAGGGTATACCGCGCTCGATGTCGGGGGCGGTATCGGAATCTCGGGCAGTTTCCCGTAAAGAGGAGTTCAAATGGACACCCTGGCCTTCACGCCGATCAACGGTTCCATGATGGCGACCATCATCCTGGGAGTTATCGCCGTGGTCGGAGTTGCCGTGGGGACTATGTTCCGCCAGCGGCGGGACGCGAAGAAGAAGGGTGAGAGGTAGAGCGACGACATGCTGAGCGGAGGGTCGGCAACTGAGCGCCGGCCCTTCGTCCACGCACCTCAGGCATCCTCTTGGTTCCCCGGTGGCGCCACGGGGGCGGTCCTGCTCGTCATTGCCATACTTGCGGTGCTGGCTGGCATCTGCATGGGGCTTTCAAAGCGGCATCGCTGACTCACCGACGCGCTACCAGCCGGTCCTCACCTCGAAAACAGCACCGGCAAGCGCGCCCGATTCGCGGGTGAAGCGATAGCACTCGGGGCGGCCGCTATGTGACTTGTCATCGTATTTTGCTGGCGCACTGTGAGGGCGGGTGTTCGGGCCAGGTAGTGCACGCAGCCACGCTCCCGGAACCAGCGCAACACCAGCACGGCCTGCCGGAACGGTCCGAGCGCCCGCGAGCCGTCGGAGTGCCGATCCGGTCTCGACGCGCGGCCGGCAGACGGCGAGGTGGTCCACGACCTGGCGTGGGACATCCAGCGTGGCAACATAGGCAACCAATGTGAAGCCTTGGGCGGTTACGGACATGATCTCGTGGTGAGGCCTGTCCCGCCAGGGATTTCACGGTAGTTCTGACGCAGGTGCACCACGACAGGGGCCAACAGTGCAGGAGCTCAGTTCCGCAGTCGTGCTCGTCACCGGAGCCATGGCGTCAGGGAAGTCCACTGTCGCCCAGCTGCTGGCCGAGCGGCTCCCACGCTCCGTGCACCTGCGCGGCGACAGCTTCCGGCGGATGATCGTGTCCGGTCGCGAGGAGTTCACGCCCCAGCCGACCGCCGAGGCAACGGCTCAGCTGCGACTGCGCTACCAGGCCTCCGCTGCGGTCGCAGACCTGTACGCGCAGGCGGGATGGACCGTCGTCGTCCAAGACATCGTTCTCGGCGAGCATTTGGATGCCTACCTTGATGCCGTGACCGCGAGGCCCCTGTATCTGGTCGTCCTTGCCCCCCGCCCCGAAGCACTCGCAGCGCGTGAGGCCGGCCGCCACAAGAACGGCTACGGCGGCCCCTGGACGGTCGACCTCCTGGACGACGCCCTACGCCGTGACACCCCGCTCCGCGGGCTCTGGCTGGACACGTCGGACCAGACACCCCACCAGACCGTAGATCAGATCCTCGCTGACCTTGCCACGGCTCGCATCGTCGGCTGAGAGAGCCCGTCAGAAGGCCGCTGAGAGCACCTCATTGGCCGCCGTCCGTGGCGGTACCGGATGACGGACCTGTCCTGCTGCATCTCTGATGCACACCCAAGGCGGGAAGGGGCGGGGGCTATCCGTTCTTGTGCCGCTGGTAGTGACGGGCGACGCGCACGCGGTTGCCGCAGCGGGCGGCCGAGCACCAGCGGCGGCGGGGGTGGGCGGGCAGGAAGAGCAGCACGCAGTCGTGTGCCTCGCACTCCCGGATCTTGGTGACCGCCGGATCGGCCAGAAGTTCGGCGGCAGCCTCCGCGAGCCAGGCGGCCAGGCGCTGGCCTGGTGATCCGTCGCGTCTGCGCGTGGCGGTCACCGCAGATCCGTCCCACGCCAGCTCGCTGATCGAGGGTGCGGCGCGTTGCGCCTCATTGAGGGCTGCCAGGTCGTCAGTCATGGGCTTCTCGCCCCGGCGTAGGTGGGCGAGGGCGCGGGCGGTGTGTTCGCGTACGGCCTGGACGGCGGCCAGATCCGCGGCCGTGACCTGTTCGGGTGCTGCGTCCGGGAGGCGCTCGGTCTGGAGGGCCCACCATGTGCGCAGGTCGTCGGGGGCGGCAAGCAAGTCGCCGGTGGCCGGGCGGGTGTTGACCAGGTCCAGGGCCAGCGGTTCTCCGATCGGAGGTACAAGCGCGCTCATGCAACTAATCCTACATCCCCTCATTAACCCGTTAGTCTGGTCATGTCTAACGCATCCATCGCCAGTGAAGGGATTAGACGTGTCTGTTTCAGTCGCCAGTACCGTCCATCGCCATGTGGAGGTCGACGGGGTCCGGGTCTTCTACCGCGAGTCCCTGCCCGACCGGGCCGACGCTCCCGTGCTGTTGCTTCTGCACGGTTTCCCGTCCGGGTCGCATCAGTTCCGCCGTCTCATCGACGTGCTGGGCTCCCGCTACCGGCTGATCGCGCCGGACTACCCGGGCTTCGGCCACACCCAGGTCCCGGACGGCTTCACCTACTCGTTCGACCGGCTCGCCGACGTCACCGAGGGGTTCGTCCGGCAGCTCGGCCTCGACCGCTTCGTGATGTACGTGTTCGACTTCGGCGCACCGGTGGGCTTCCGTCTCGCCGAACGCTCCCCCGAGTGGATCGCGGGTCTCGTCGTGCAGAACGGCAACGCCTATGAGGACGGGCTGTCGGACGCGGCCCGCGGCGTGCTCCTCGCGGATCCCCAGGAGCCCGGCACCGAGGCTGCGCTCGGCGACCTGTTCACCCTGCCCGGTACCCGCTACCAGTACGAGGCCGGCGTCACCGACCCCGAGCTCCTCACCCCGGACAGTTGGACCCTCGATCAGCACTTCCTGGACCAGCCGGGCCGTAAGGAAGCCCAACGGGCGCTCTTCTTCGACTACCGCACGAACATCGACAGCTACGGACGCTGGCAGGCGTGGCTGCGCCGGAACATGCCGCCCGCCCTGATCACCTGGGGAGCCCACGACCCCTTCTTCCTCGCACCCGGAGCCCACGCCTACCTCCGGGATCTGCCCGACGCTGAAGTCCACCTTCTCGACACCGGGCACTTCGCCCTGGAAACCCACCTGCCGCAGATCGCTCCGCTGATCGCCGATTTCCTCGACCGCACCTGGAAGTGACCGTGCCCGCCCACCCTGATGTGATCGTCGTACGGCGCCGCCCCTGGGGCGTTGCGGGCAGCCTGTTCGCGGCCGTGTCTGCCTGCGGCGCGGTCGACGCGGTCCTCGCCCGGTACATCAAGGACGGCACCGTCGCCGACGCCGACCACGGAGACAGCCCGCGAACCTCGGTGTGACTGAGCACTTCAGCGGGTGCATTGTCAGTTGATCTGACGGGTTGAGCACCATGGGCGGCCGACCTCACGAGCTGGTCCGAGGAGGAGTTCACGCCGGGGCCGGCACAGGTGCCGGTCAGTCTTCGAGTGTCCCGACGTCCGCCCACTGGGGTGCGTGGTCCTGGACGAACTCGGCGAAGGTACGGGGCGGGCGGCCGGTCAAGTCCAGCACCGCGGTGCTGACGCGGGCGTCCCGGCCGGTTCGGATGCCGACGTCGACGGCGGCCAGGGCGGCCGCGAAGGCGTCCGGCATGCCGGACGCACGGTAGGCGTCCGCCTGCTCGGCGACCCCGACGGGCACGACCCGGACCGGCCGGCCGGTGTGGAGGGTGATGATCTGTGCCGCGTCCTGGTAATTCAGCGCCTTCGGCCCGGTGAGCAGGTAGTCACGCCGGTCGTCGGGGTGGCCATACGGCCCGGTCAGTAGCACGGCGGCCACCGCCGCGATGTCTCGAGCGTCGATCCAGCCCACCCGGCCGGTTCCGGCAGCTGTGCGGATCTCACCGCGTCGCCGGATCCCCTCACCCAGCGGGTGAGGGGCCAAGAAGTTCTGCATGAACCCGGAGGGGCGCAGCACCACCCATCCCGGCCGGGCCCGCACGCGCGCGGCCAGTTCCAGCGCGCTGGCGGCACCGGGCAGCACGATGGCGGCACCGAGCAGCACCACCCGGCGCACGCCGAGGCGGTCGGCCTCGGCCAAGAACGGTTCGACCAGCGGCATCGGATCTGTGGTGTCTACCGGAGGCACCAGGTAGACCCGGTCCATCCCGTGCAATGCGGCCGGATGGGTGGCCGGATCTCTCCAGTCGAACCGAACAGCGTCCGGGGCATCGGCCGCTGGGATGCGGCTTGCCACCCGGACCGGCACACCACTCCTGCGGAGCAGTTCGGCCAGGGTGCTTCCGGTCTTCCCGGTGCCGCCGGTGATCAGCACGCCGGTCATCGCGTGGCCTGCGAGCGCAGCGAGCCGAGCAGTTCGGGCAGCGTGCCGGCCGCTGAGGCGGCCGCCAGCGGGTTCCAGTAGTCCCGATAACGGGTGATCAGGCCCTGGTGGGTGGCGAGCACCGTGATGTAGTCCAACTGGTACGGCGCATCGGTGGCCACCGTGCGGCCGCGCGCGGTGAACTCCACCACGATGGTGTCCGGCTGGTCCGTGTGACGCACGGTGAGGGCCGGGATCGCCTGCACGTCCATCAGGTCCGGGTAGCCGGCCAGATATCCCCGGACGGCCTCACGTCCGGTCAGCCGTCTCGGTGAGGCACCCTGGGCGAAGGGGAACTCGGCGGTGCCGTACTCCGCCCACAGATCGGCGACGGCATCCATGTCTTTGGCCAGCAGCAGCTCCAGCAGCCGGCGGAAGGTCTCTTCGGAAGTGCGTGGTGACACGGTGATTCTCCAGCGTTCTGCAGGACGTGTGACCGCATCAGAGTGCGTGCACGAGGCAGTGCCGTGGAACGCACCAGTGAGCCCCGGACCACTGGTCCGTGGCTAAGCCGAGTGCCGCTGTGCCAACCTGGCCGGGTGAGCAGAGCAGATCTGGCCGACTTCCTGCGCCGCCGACGGGAAGCGCTGCGCCCGGCCCAGATGCCGGCCACAGCTGTCCACCCACCCGGCCTGCGTGCCCGGCGTACCCCCGGGCTGCGGCGGGAAGAGGTGGCCGCCCTGGCCGGGGTGTCCACGAGCTACTACGAGCGACTGGAGCAGGCCCGCGCGCCGCGTCCGTCGCCGCAGGTGCTGTCCGCACTGGGCACGGCACTGCGCCTCACCGACACAGAGCGTGAGCACCTGGCACGGCTGGCCGGGCAGATCCCGCCCAGTACGGAAGCCGATCGCGCGCCGGTGCCTGCCGATGCGCACCGACTGCTGCATCGGCTCGGGCCGATTCCCGCCTATGTGGTGAACGACCTGGAGGACATCGTGGCCTGGAACGCTGCGGCGGCCGCGTTGATCATCGACTTCGCGCAGTTGTCCGTCCACGAGCGCAACACCGTGCGCCTCGCCATCCGGTTGAGCGGCACCCTCTGCTCGGCCCCTGCCGGCGCGGAAGGCGACTTCGCCCGGCAGTCCGCCGCCCACCTGCGCGCGGCCGGCGCCCGCCACCCGGCGGACCGTGCGCTGGGCGAGCTGGTCAACGAGTACGCCGCACACAACCCGGACTTCGTCGCCGGCTGGCGCAGCCACGACGTGCACCCCCGGCCGACCCTGCGCAAACGCCTGCAGCATCCCGAAGTCGGCGAGCTGGAACTGGACCGTCAGACCCTGCTCATGCCCGGCACCAGCCTGCGGCTGGTGCTCTACACCGCAGATCCCGGCAGCCCGAGCGCCACCGCACTGGCCAAGCTAGGTCCTTTCGACGCGGCACCGTGACCGCTGGCCCGGGCCAGGTGGGGCGGCAAGGCCCCTGTCCACGAACGCTCGGGAGCCCCAGCCCAGCGGCTGGCAGAGCTGGCAGACCTCTCCGCGGCGGCAGCGTCCCGGACGACTTCCTCGCCGCGATGGACGACTACAAGGACCGCCACCCGGAGCCGGTCGTCCCAGTGATCAAGGCCACGGTCAAGGCGACCTGGGCAAGCTCCGGCGAGCGGACCCGGGGCGAGGGCCGGAAACCCGGGCAGCCGTGGCGCGCCTGGCCCGGCCCACCGCATCAGGTTCTTCCCGCCGCACCAGCGTGCTGCCGTCCGCGGTCACCGGGGGAGTGCGAGCGCTTGGCGTTGGCGGATCTCGGCGGGCTGTCAGGGCTCTCGCGTCCCCCGCGGGCCGTCCAGCGCGTGGGCCCAGGCCAGCAGTTCGGGAGCGTCCAGCGCCGGTAACCACCCGTCGGCCCGGGCGGCGCCGTCGCCCTGTGGCCGGGGGCCGACGCCCAGGACCCGCAGGCCGGCCCGGCGGGCCGCTTCCACACCGGTCAGGGAGTCCTCCACGGCCAGTGCCCGGTGCGGGTGGACGCCGCAGAGCCGGGCCGCCACGGCGTACACGTCGGGGTGCGGCTTGGGGCGCACGCGGTCCCCGGTGTCGGGGACGACGAGGTGCTGGAAGTGCGCGAGCAGCCCGGCCCGTTCCAGGCTGCCTTCGACCACGACTCTCGGGCAGTTGCTGGCCACCGCCAGCGGCAGGCGGTCGGAGAGCAGCCGTACGAGCCGCACCGCACCCGGCATCGTCACCGGTTCGTCGGTGACCAGTGCCAGGAAGTGGTCGAGAAGCGCGGCCGTCAGGTCCTCGGTCAGTTCGGGTTTGTGCACGGACTGCGCCATGAGCCGGCCGCAGTCCTCGTAGTGCAGGCCAAGGGCCTGCTCCGCGAACCCGGGCGGCGGCTGGAGCCCGTGCTCCCGAAAGGCCCGGCTGCGAGCCTCCTGCCAATGGCGTTCGCTGTCCATCAGGGTGCCGTCGCAGTCGAAGACGACGGCTTCGGGCGACCAGTCGAGCAGACCGCGGTCCGAGGTGGTCACTGGAGCCTCCCATGCCTTCACGTGTACGCATGCGGCCTTTCCGTAGCCATAAGGGGAAACGGAAAGATAGCTTCCGCTACGTTATTTTCGTCCAGGCAAATCGGGCAATAACCCTTTTTGGTGACTCGACGGGTGTCGGAAACAGGCGTATGGCCGGGTGGCGGCGACAACCGTGACACAGCCGCCGAGACCGTCAATACCGCTATCTCGCCCATCAGTTGACACACGCCCTAGGCCGCGCCCACCCCGGAGCCCCTTGCGCCCATTACCACTCGCAAGTGTTCGCCTTCGAAAGAACTGCGTAATTGCCCCACCAAAGTGCCTCTTTGGGCTCCGGGCGTACGCTGGCGCACTAAATTCGTGGCCAACATGAGAACAGAGCGAGGGCGGATGGAACGTTGCAAGAACGGGCGAAGGCAACCCGCAGATCACTGCTGGAAGCGGCCGCCCAACTATTCGCTGAACAGGGATACGCGGCCACCAGCGTCAACGACATAAGTGCAAGATCGGGCCGGACCAGCGGCGCGGTCTACTTCCACTACACCGGCAAGGAGGGCATCGCCCTCGCCGTCGTCGAAGACCGGTTCGCCACCTGGTCCCAGCTCGCTGCACCCTACGAAGACGAGACAGTCCCCCCGCTCGAACGGCTCGTTGCCCTCAGCTATGCAATCGCCCACGACCTCGCCCAGGACCCCGTGACACGCGCCGGCGCCCGCCTGTGGGCCGAACGCACCGTCATGACGGCTCCCGTACCCGACCCCTTCGCGCTGTGGACCGCCGCCGCCACGCGACTGCTCGCACAGGCCCGCCTAGCAGGACATCTCAACGAGCGCGTCCGCCCCGCCCGCACAGCCCGGACCCTGGTGCGCGCGTTCTTCGGCCTGTGCACCCTCACCGACGCCCTCGAGGGTACGAACGCCCTCGACGACCGCCTGACCGACTGGTGGCACCTGACCCTGCCCTCCCTCCGGCCGCAACCGCCCCGCGGGAACCTCCCGGCAGCCCTGTGACGCACCCGTGCAAGGCATGGCAGGATCGCGGCCATGTCCCTCAGCGTTCCCCGCCTCTGGATCGGCTCGACCGAGATCATCGCCCTCGCCGACGGCGAGGGCCCGTTCTTCTCCCCGCGCGCCGAGGCCTTCCCCGAGGCCACGGCCGCTCAGTGGGCCGAGGCCGACCGCTACGACCCGGGCGCGGTCGACACCGAGGGCCGCTGGCAACTCCAGTTCCGCGCGTACGCGATCCGCGGCGACAGGGGTCTCACCGTCGTGGACGCCGGGATCGGTCCGGCGGACAGCCCGGCCGGCTCGTGGGCGCCCGTGCCCGGTGCGCTCCCCGAGTCGCTCGCCGCCGCGGGCATCGACCCGGCCGAAGTCGACACCGTGGTGCTCACACATCTGCACACCGACCACGTCGGGTGGGCGGTCGTGACCGAGGCGGCCGTCCCATCAGCGGGCGGCGCGGTGGGCGGCGCCCCTGCGCCTGGCAGTGCGACCAGCGGCCGTCGGCCCTATTTCCCGAACGCCGAATACCTGCTCCAGCGGGCCGAGTTCGACGCCCTCGACGCGCTCAACCCGCAGCTTCGCGAGACCCTAACCGACCCGCTCGCGGCGGCCGGTCGGCTCCGGCTCCTCGACGGGGACACGCCGCTGCGCGCCGGGCGCGCGGTTGCCACGCCCGGGCACACGCCCGGGCACCAGAGTGTGCTGGTCGCCGACGGGCGCGAGCTGGCGCTCGTCACCGGCGACCTCCTGGTGCACGCGCTCCAGCTGCTCCACCCCGAGCTCGCCTACTCGCACGAGACCGACCCTGAGGCGGCCAGGCACTCAAGGGAGCGCATGCTCGGCCGCGAAACCGCCACCACGCTGCACCTGGCGACGCCGCATTTGACGGAGCCGTTCATCTCGGCGTGATCGCGGTCGTCCGAGCCGTTCGGCGCGGGTCAGCCCGCGAGGGCATGCAGACGCTCCAATTTCTCGGCGGTCTCGTCGTCGACGGGACTGAAAACCGTGAGGCGGCAGCTGCCTCCGGACTGGAGCCACATCCGGTCCGCCTGCAGGCGCAGCACGCCCGCTCCGGGCTTCGCATCTGATGCGAGATTCTCGCGCTCGATGCGACCTACGGAGCGTGATGAAATTGGCGGCCAAGGATGGGTTGGCACCGGGGGCCGTGCGGCTGCATCTGGCCCACGGGGTACCGCTGTTGCGGCCGGAGGAGCAGGTCCTCGAGGCGATGTTGGACGGCTGGCGCAACCAGCAGCTGGCGCGGAACCTCGCGCTGTCCACCATCAACGGTCGGGAGCGGAAGGTGCGGGCGTTCGCCGCGCACGCGGATGCCTTTCCGTGGAGCTGGTCCTCGATGCTGGCGGACGAGTGGTTTGGTGACTTGCGGGCGGTCCGTGGCTGCGTCCGCTCGACGCTGCGCGGCTACCAGGTGGCGGCGCGTCTGTTCTGCGATTACGCCACCGACCCGGCCTACGGCTGGGCGGCTGAGTGTGAGCGCCGCTTCGGCACCCATCCGATCCAGGTGGGTCACGAGTGGAATACCGCCGTGCACATGCAGGAGTGCGAGACCGAGGCCCCGAAACGGGCCCTCACCCGAGATGAGTTACAGGCGTTCTTCGACCACGCCGACGACGAGGTGAGCCGGGTCCGCGGACGCGGCCGCAAGGGATGGCTGCCCGCTTTCCGCGACGCGATGCTCCTCAAGACTGCGTACGCCTACGGGTTGCGGCGCAACGAGACGCGGATGCTGGACACGGCCGACTTCGGCCGCAACCCGTCGGCCTGGCCCGGCGAGACGCCCTTGACGCCGGTATCCGTCTGCGGGACGGTCAGTGCGCCGCGCCCGGCTCCCGCCTCGGATACCGTGTCCCTCTACGGGGTGCCATAACGGATGTGACGCCCCCCACCGGAGGTCGTCAGCGTATGAGTTCAAAGCGCAGCAAGAATCCAGCCCTGCCCGTACTTGACGACGCATTCCGACTCGCGTCGGTCAAGGACGCCGAGGAGTCCACCCGTGACTTGGCCGCGCGGCTGGCCACCACCGAGCTGCGCCGCGTTTCCCACCCGGGCCGGGTCACCTGGGAGCCCACCGATCAGGCCGAGCCCGTGCCGGTCCCGCCGACGGTGGTCGACGGTGACGGGGACCTGTGGCTGCGGGACCGGGGCACTGGCACCTGGACCATGCCCGAGTTCAACCCGAAGGAGTTCCCGGCCCGCTGTGGCGAGGTGCTGACGTGGAACGAGCTTGCCCGCGAGTTCGGCCCGCTGACCGCACTGGCCGACGACCGCCGCATCGGCGGCGGCAGGCGTCGCTGACCGCGCAGCTCTGGGATGACCGCGCCCCTGAAGCGCCCTTTACGGGTAGTTGGGAGCTCCAGCTCACCGCCGAGCTCGACGATGGCGGCGAGCAGGTGAGCGTGGTGGTGGCGTGCGACGACCTCGGTGGACCAGCCGGGTAGCGGTCGGCCTTCAGTTGCCGTGGTGAACGCGCGGCCCAGCTCGCCGATCGACTGCTGCCAGTCGGCCAACTACCCGACCAGGCCGCACACCAGCTCATCGACGGCGGCCGCCGGGCCGGGGATCGAAGGCCCGCGCCTTCGTCCCGAGCGCCTGGACCCGCTCGGAGAGACCGACCAGTCCCGTGCCGTTGCCGACGGCCGGCTCGGACTGCGGTTGGCGGTCTGGTCGGCTTTCTCCGGGATGACGCCCCGGATCCGGCGTCGGCGCAGGTAGGCGCGGTTGGCGCGGGAGGAGTACGCCTTGTCGCCGGCGATCGCGTCCGGGCGGGCGCGGCGCCGGCCCGCCAGACCGCGGACCCTGATCTGCTCGACGACCGGGATGAAGCGGGGACTGTCGGCGGCCTGCCCGGGCGTGAGGATGAAGGACAACGGCCGACAGCGGTGTTCGGCCGCAAGGTGGGCCTTGGTGGTCAGCCCGCCGCCCAAGCGCCCCAGCTCGGCCGCGCGAAGCCGGGCCCTGCGGCGGCGGCGCACGCGGCGGCGTTCCTCGTGAGTCGCGTCGTCCGTCTCGTCGGCCGGGTTGGGCACCGCCAATAACGGTTCGTTTTGCCCCTTTGGTGAAGCCCCTTTTGCTCCGCGACGGCCTTCTCCAGGTTCCGCGGCAACTCCGGGTCGACGACCATCCCGGCCGCGTGGTGGTGCGCGCGGGCTACCGTGGAGTCCACGCTGACCAGGCTGAGGTCGACCTGCCCTCGCGTTGCGGCCTCGGCGATCATCCCGTCCATCAATGCCTGGAAGGTTCAGCCGCCGCCCACAGCTGGAACCGACCGTAGACGGTCGACCAGGATCCGTAGCGCTCAGGGACGTCCCGCCACGGCCTCCCAGTCCGGTACCGCCACATCACCGCATCGAAGTGTCGGCGCAGGTCAGGGATTGGCCCGCGCTCACCCAGCGGCAAGAACGGCTCCCCCAACTCCCATTCGGCATCGCTCAGATCACCACGCGTCACACCACCGTTCTACCGGGCCGCGATCGCCCGGCGTCGGCGACCTGAACTCGGAACAGTCCCAGTGGCTACCCGTGGCAATCGCTCGTGGTCCTTGGCCAAGCGACCTGCTCCTATGGTGAATCCTGCGTCTGTTGCGTAAGGTTCATTGCGCACTATCACCTATTACCATTCAGGCGGGGCGGGCGGCGATGCCGGACACCAGGATCAGTGAACTTGTGCGGATGTGGATCAACGGCTGGGTCGTCTCCCGCGGCAGCTCGGACCCGGTCGACGAGCCGTGGGGGTGGACGATCGACGTCGGGCAGCCCAAACACGTTGCCCGACACGTGCTGCCGGAGCCCTCCGAGGCCGATGTGCGCAAGATCGTCGCCGGGACGAGCGCGCCCGGGACGTGGCTGAAGCTGTTCGCCGAGCATCAGGCGGTCCTGCCCTGGGTCGGGCCGGGCTGGCGGCGCGACAGCCCCGGTTTTCTGATGACCTGCCATCTAGTGCCAGAGCGCCATGAGGTGCCGGCCGGTTACACGCTCACCAGTTGGACCCGGGGCGGCGTCAGCCGAGTACTGGTCCGCACGCGCGCCGGGCACTTCGCCGCCCGTGGACAGATCGCCCAGGCAGGCGCCCATGTCGTGGTCGACCAGGTCGAGACCGCCGCCGAGCACCGGCGCAAGGGCCTCGGCGGCCTGGTGATGCGCACGCTGCAGAGCGCCGCGTACGAGACCGGCGCAAAGACTGGCCTCCTGGTCGGCACGCCCGAGGGTCGGGCGCTTTACTCCTCACTGGGCTGGACCATGCGCTCCCCGATGACGAGCCTCTGGTACGAGCCATCGGATGCTGCCCAGTGACCTGAAGATGACACCACTGGCCCACCTCGCCGGACTCCACCTACGCGGTGCCATCCCGTGGCTCCGCAGCCTCCAACCCACCACGTGATCTGAACTCAGAACAGTCCCTAGCCCTGGAGCGCGGCCGTAACTGACGCGGAGACGCCGTGCGCCTCCGCGTCAGTCCCTCCCCCTCGAAAGGACGCACCACCTGATGTGGCCTTCGGTCATCGCCGTACTCGGAACCCTCGCCGGCGCCCTGACGGCAGGACTCCTCCAACACCGCACAGCACGCACGGACCGCGCAGAACAGCGCGCCGACAGCCACCGCCAGGACCAGCTCGCCGCCGTCACCGAGTTCGCGGCCGCTCTGGACGCACACCGGTCGGCCATGTTCCACCGCGAACGGCTGGCACTGAACGAGGCCGACAGCGAGCAGCAACTGGGAGCCCAGACCAAGAGCAACGACACCCGGGCGGCCATCACCGCGCCGCACATCCGCCTCCAGGTCCTGCTCCCCGAGCTGGCCGGTGCCGCCCAGCAGGCCGCAGACGCCACGTACGCGCTGCGCCATGCCACCGACCGCCCCGTGCTGGACGCCCGCCGACAGGCAGCCAAGGAAGCCACCGGAAGCTTCATCTCCGAGGCCGCCACGCTGCTGAAGCCCAGCCCCCGCTGAGTACCTGCTTTCACTCTTGAGTGGCACGTGAGCATCGAGGCCACCGTGCTCCCGTTCCTCTCGCAGGCGCCTGTCATCCTGGGCCGGTGCATGTTGGTCGAACAGGCTGGCGTGGAGGGGTGCGCTTGAGCTGGGCCGTCTTGTTTGGATGGCACATCACCGAGGTCCCGGAACTCAAGATCCCCTTCCCCGGGGTGTGGGAGATCTCCTACCACGCCCGCTCGGCAACCAGCGGGACGCCGGGTGGGGCTCGCGCGAGCCCCACACCGTTGGCCCTCGCTGGGGACTTCGGATCCTTCGTCGAGGGCCTTACTTCCGCCAGCGATTTCGACTGAAGCGCCACCGCGAGACATTCGGCTGACCTCGCGAGCAGCAGGACAGTTCCCGCCCACGTCACGGCAAGGCGAACGTTGCCTGATGCGGCACTGGCTTCCGTGGGTGTTGCGCGACACGCGACGACAAACGGTGACGCGTTCTCTCAGGTTGCACCTGAACGATGGAAGGCGAAGAACGCTCCGGTCCGTATCGCGTTCGGGCCTCGCCGGTGCTCGCGGCTTCTTCCAGCAGGGCGGCCATCGCCGGGTGGTAGCCGAGCTGCGGTGCGGCGGGCCCGGGGGTGAGCGCGGTGTGCATCCCGGCCCACGGCTGTGGCGGTTCGGACCGCACGAAGCGCCGTGGGCCGAACGGCGGGGCCACGTAGGGGGTCCTCAGGAACGCCGCCACCTGGCCTTTCCGCTGCCCGCGGAGGGTGCTGCCAGGGTGGGAACGGTGACGTGCGTGGGGCCTTGCACCGTGATTTTGTCCGGTCAGCCTGTCCGGCCGCCCTGGGCGCGGACAAGTCGTTTTCGCACGGCCGACGCCGGCTGGACAACTCGCACCGGACTGGCCCGGTCTGTCGTGCTCCGGACGGCCGGCGGCCCTCCGCCATCCGGTTCCGCCCTCGCCGGCCCGTCCGGAACCGCGTCATCGGGGTGAGTGGATGGCCGGATGCAGGGTGAGGAGGACGCGTGGGGTGCCGCTCGCCCACGCCGTCGAGGTGGGCACTGCGATTCGGCCGCCGTGTAGCGGGTCAGCCGGCACTGACAGCGGCCGGGGCCGTGCGGGCGGGCGGTCCGCCGCGCGAGGTCAGCGGACCGGCGGGTTGTAGCGGGAGTAGCCGGGCTCGCCCCAGCGCAGCGGGGACGCGCCGGACACCTCGTGCACCGCCTCGACGCAGAACTCCACGAGCCGCTGCGCCCCCGGTGTGCGTGCGATCTCCTCGGCGTCCCAGACGGTCCGGGCCGTCCCGGACAGATGGAGGGCGGTGCCCGTCTCCCAGTCCGGTACGAGGATGCCCGCCGCCGGGTTGACGTGCAGGTTGCCCAGCGTCAGGAACATCGCGTTACCCGTGTAGTCGGGCCAGCGCAGCAGGGTGGCGGAGAGGACCTGGACGAACCCCGGGTTGCCGCCGCGGTGCGAGGCGTCGACGTGACCCGTGTCGGACGCGGTGGTGACGAAGAACGTGTCGGCCCGCCCTACCGCCGCGCGTTGCGCGGCGTCCAGCGCGCGCCCCGTGGTCGCGCGGCGGAGCACCGGCCCGTCCGCGTCCGCCGGGCGGTGGTCGCGTTGCTGGATGTATTTCGGGCAGTTGGAGACGACCTGGTCGAGGGTGACGCGCAGTCCGGTGCCGTCCCGGTCGGCGCGGCCGTTGATCCGCATTCTGCGTCGTGTGGCGGGCTCGATGGCGATCATCCCCACCGGCAGGGACCGTGCCGCGCCGAGGACACCGGCGAGGGGGTCCTCCGGGACGGGCAGTGCATCGATGACCAGGCTGCGCGGGTCGGGGACGCGGAGGAAACCGGGTTCCCCGGTGAGGTGGGTGGCCCAGAGCCGGCCCCCCGGGTCGGCGGCGCCCACCACGATCAGGGGTCGCTCGGCCAGGAATTGTCGGGCGACGGGCGGTACTTCGGCGCGGACGGCGCGGAGCGCCGAAGCGGCCCGCAAGGCGAGGCCGGCCCGCTCCTGCACCGCGAGTTCGCCGGCGTGATAGGTGGCCACGGCGTGCTCCTTCTCGTACATCGGGACAGGGCAGGCGGCGCTCCCGCCCGGCGGGTCTCCCGTCCGGGCGGGAGCGCCGGGGGCGAGCGTCGCGGGCTAGAAGAAGCCGCAGGTCGGAGCGTTCTCGGTCGGGGCGTGAGCGGGGTTTGCGCCGGTCGGCGCGTAGATCTCCAGGCGGGTGCCGTCGGGGTCGGTGAAGAAGATGCCGCCGGAACTGGTGTTCTCGCCGTGCGGGACGACACCGTCGTAGGCGAACCCGGCGCCCAGCCGGCGCAGCACCTCCTCGATGTCCTTGACCTCCTCGACGGTGTCGACCTGGAAGGAGAGGTGGTGCAGCCCGGGCCGGTCGGTGGCGAACGCGCCCTCGCTCTGCTGCCACAGCGTGACGACCAGGCGCTCGTCCCGGCCGAGGAACGCCCAGCGGCGGCCGTCCTCCTTGCCCTGGGCCAGCACCTCGAAGCCGAAGACCTCGCAGTAGAAGGCGAGCGAGCGGTCGAGGTCGGTGACATTCAGCCCGATGTGACCGGTCTGCAGGTTCTTCGCCTTGCCCATGGTCGATCAACCGCCTTCGTCAGGGGCCACGAGATCACCTCGTAACCATTGAAGTGGATATTAAAAGTTAGAACGAAGGGCAGTCAACCGGTGACCATGGAATGACCGGTTATCGTGGGTGGGGTGCCGCCGCGACGAAGGGACCCGCACCATGCCGTCACCCGCCGAGCCCGACCCGAGGCCGCTGACCGGCGAACCGCTCGCCATCGACCTGCTCAACACGCGCTGGATCGACGCCACGGGCCGGCACGACCTCCTCGACTCCCTGGACGGAACAGCACTGTGGCTGAATACGCCCCTGGTCCGCGACGCCCTCGGCGGCGCCCGCGTCCCGGCCGGCCGTGACACGCAGGAGCGACTACGTCAGGCCCGCGCCGCGCTCGACGAGGCGGTCGCCGACCCAGCGCACCCGACGCCCGCCGCCGTCACGGCCGTCAACGACGTGCTCGCCCACGGCCGGCTGCGGCAGGTCCTGGGCCCCGGCGGACCGGCCACCATGCCCGAGGTGGCCAATCCGGCCTGGCTGCCGGGCTGGGCCGCGGTCACCGACTTCCTGCGCCTGATGGCCGACCGCCCGGATCGCATCCGCGCCTGCGGCAACCCGCAGTGCGTGCTGCACTTCTACGACGTGTCCAAGAACGGCACCCGCCGCTGGTGCTCGATGTCCGGCTGCGGCAACCGCGCCAAGGCACAACGCCATTACGCCCGCCACCGCCGCGAATGAGCCGGCGCTTCCGCGCACCGCGGAAGCACCGGCCGCTGTGGGCCCGTCCGACGGCACCCGCCCCGCGGCCGGCCACGACGGCCGGCACCGGACCGGCGGGCGGACGGCGACCCGGCAGGTGTGCGCCCCGGCGCCGATGAGACCGCTTCTTCGGGCCTGGCGCTCGCTTGAGCAGGCTCATCAGTGACTTCCTCGCCCGGGCACTGAGAGCCCCGACGGCGTCAGCCGGCCGGCACGCTTACTGCAATCACCGCGCTCGAAACGGCGGGGAACAAGCGGCCCGTGAGGCGCTCGCCGAGCGCGTGCAGCACCTCCGCAAGGACTTCCACCTCACCGGAAAGAGACCGGCACTCGTCGAGACCACCCGCGTCCGCGACGGCCGGGCCTTGCGACGAGGAGCCGTCCCGTGCCGGTCGGCGATGCGCCGAACTCACCGCCGCGAGGACTCATGATCAGCAGCTTTTCTTAGAGCCAGTAACGGCTTGTGCGACTCGCGTGCTGCATCATCTGCCTGTGCCGCTTGGCCAAGGGCAGCCACCGGACCCCGCCCACCGAAGGAGGGACGCCTCAGTGACGTTCGCCGAACCGTTCGCCCACATCAAGATCCGCGTGGCCGCGGCTCTGTTCAACGGCGACGAGATCGCCCTCATCCACCGCACCAAGAACGGCCAAGACCAGTACACCCTGCCGGGCGGCAACGTCGAACCCGGCGAACCCATCCCACACGCCCTCGCACGCGAACTCGACGAAGAACTGGGCCTGAACCTCGCAGACGCAAGCAGCGCCCCACAGCTGACCTGGATACAGGACGCCATGGTCACCCGCCCCGGCAGCACCCCACCCCGCAAACTCCACCTCGTCTTCCGCGTGCACATCGCAGCCCCCATTCGGGCCCGCTTGCACACCGTCGAACATGACGACATGGCTGGCGTCGGCCACCTTACCTGGAGCCACTACAAGGACGCTGCCAACAAGGCTCTGTTCCCACCAGTCCCGCTCGCCGAACTCGCCGCTCCCACCGCGCCGCTCGACGCCGCCCAGTCCCTCCTGCCGGCCCTGGACGACACCAACTACAACTGGATTTGACCCGCCCCGGATGACGCAGACGCATTGCGGCGGCGATTGAATGCCCTGGTGAGTGACTACTGGACGCCTGCCTATCACGCGGTGGAACACGAGGATGCAGAGGCTGGCCCGGTTGCTGGCCGAGGGTGCCGATCCAAATGAGGTGTCGACAGTCGGCGAGCAGTAAGAATCCTCTGGTCTGGCAAGTCACCTAATGGACGAAAGCGGGGGTCGGGCAGGGTGCGCCCTCCGCTGCATGTCTGAATGCGGATACTTCCATCGTGCCCCGGGGCATGGATAGATGCTCCGCGCAGGCCGCTCCGGCGTCTCACACCCGATGACGGTGAACGAGATGGTCATCGCGCTGATCCGCCCGAAACCGAACCTGGCCCGGGTTGTGGGGGAGCCGGCCGAAGCGGTCGCGGCGCACAGGCCGCTGTGCACGCACCTGACGGGATCGGCACCCTCGCCTCCTACGCCACCGAGGTCGCGCTCCCGGTGAAGGGGCACCTGGAAGAACCCCGCTATCGGCAGCGCCCGCGCCGACGTCGTCCTGACCGCCCCGGAGGCCGGCGTGCCCTTGTTGTTCCTCGAGGTGGACAACTGCACCGAGGACGCCGTCCTCATCGCCGCGCAGTTCGACAAGTACGCCCGGTTCTTCCTGCGGCAGGAGAGGGATACCGAGGTATCGAGAAGCCGGTGTGGCGCACCCGCTGGTCCGCACCCGCGTCCGATGAGTACGAGCGGGTGCACCCTCCGGTCCTGCTCGTCTTCCACCAGGCCGGCCAGCGCTCCGCCAAGAGGCAGATGGCCAGGGTCGCCGACTTCACCCGCCACCACTGGCAAGGACGGTGGCATCCCGAAGGCGGCTATCACTCCCTACGACCGCTGCATCCCGATCGTGGCGACCACGCTTCAGCAGCTGCGCGAACACGGTCCGGCCGGGCCCGCCTTCTGGCGCTTCGGCCGTGACCACCACCAGCCACTGCTGGACGCGATCGGCAATGCCCGCCGCGATGCCTACCTCGCCCGCCGCCAGGCAGCCCGGGAAGAACAGCGGCGCCGTGAGGAACGGGAAGCCGCGCAGCGCGAAGCGCGGCGGCCGGTGTGCAGGGACTGCGGACAGAAGTTCACCGACGACCGCTGGGAGGCAGTCGGCTCCAACCCGGGCTGGGGCAATCGCCAGTCGCACCCGCACCTGTGCGAGAACTGCCAGGATCGCGCCGTCGCAGCACAAGCGCAAGCCGAAGCCGACGAACGCGCGCCGTACCGTCGCCTCGGATGGTGACGGATCAGCCGCACCGGATCGGCCCGGTGTCCAGATGGTATTTCGCTCCGCCTCGGACCAGGGAGCCGCTCAGGCTGATGCACTGTCCCGTCGCGTTGAACCAGGTGTAGATGGGGCCGGCGTAGTAGCGATAGTTCTCCGGGTGCTCCTTCGGCGGATCGATGGCGTAGTCACCGCCCTCGTCGAAGATCGCCAGGGTGATGTTGGAGGCGAGCCCGTCGTAAGGGCTGGACCAGAACTTCGCACAGTTGCGCTTGGTGGAGCCGTTCCAGTAGGTCCGCGCGTAACCGCCGCCATTGCGGCCGGTCGGCCCCTTGGCCCAGTACGTCTTGCCGTCCCAGCTGCCGGTGCACTCCTCGGCAGCGGGAGCCGGTGCCGGAGCCGCCTGCGCGGTGGGGGCAGCGACCAGGCCGAGGAGGAGCGTCATGACTCCCACACCCAGCAACTGCGGCTTGCCTAGCCTTCTCGTCGAACGCTTCATCCGTGTCTCCCCGCGGTCGGACGCCCTCGCCCTGGTGAGGCGAAGCCGTAGTCGGCATGCTCCGGCACATAAGAGGGCTGAGTCCGATGTTTCAGGAAATCTCGTACACAATGTCCGATTCCCGACCCTGGCACGCGATGATGAGGTCGCTCCTCCTCGATCCCCGGACCGATGGACCATCAGCTCCTCTTCAGGTCCGGACAGGGCCATCGGGGTGTGCCGGTCCGGCCGACGGCGAGATGTGGGAGGCACTGGCTCAGGCGGGCGGGAACGTCGCGGCGCTGCACCGGCATCGAAGGCGCCGGGGGCGAGGTGCCCTCCCTGGCGTCGTTGCACCGGGAGCTTGCCGGCAGGGGAGAACGGTGCTCCGGCAGGTGTGGCGTTGCCTGAGGGCGCGCAGCTGGTGGGGACGTCGTCGGTGCGGACGGTGAGCGAGGCGGTCGGGCAGGCGATGGCCACCCAGGACGCGGTATGTCTGTTCGGCGACCCGGGCCGGGGCAAGACCGCCGCTGCGCGGATGGCGCTCAGCGGCGGTACCCCCGGGCTGGAAGGCGGCAAGGGCCTGGTGCTTCAGCGTCGACACGTCCCCGCCCGTGCGCGGAGCAGCATCGCCGCGTTGTTCTGCCGGGCTCACTCCCATCCCCAGTCGGTGAGGAAGTCGGGATGGTGTCGCCATCGCTGCGCGATGGTGGTGAGCGTGTCCCACGCGCCGGCGAGGGCGGGCTCGTTGCCCCCACTCGCGGTATGCCCGTACCTGACCCAGCAGTACGCGTACCGCGTTGTTGAGTGCCTGTACAGCCAGGTCCGTGTCGGAGTTCTCAGGGCGGTTCAGCAGCAGTAGGTCTGTGCGGGAGAAGAGGAACCGGGCCAGTTCCTCGAAGCGTTCCTCTGAGTACTCCTCGTCGGGCCGCTTCGCTTCCTCGCCCCGCTCGTCCACGGCCAGATCCCTTTCCTACGCATGCTTCTCGGCACGCGATGATACGGGGCAGCATCTCGCCGCTTCACTGTCTTCCCAGCCCAGCGATCTGCCAGGACAGCCTCCAGACTCAACTACGCCCACTCCACCCCCAGCTCCCGCAGAGCGTCGATCTGCTCCGCGCTGAGCCTGTCGCGTCTGGCGCGGGTGTTCGATACCCATACGCCGAGCTTCGTCTCGGTCCCGTCAGGCAAAAACTCGACCGCTTTCCGCGGTACCGGACGGTTCGCACCCTCCCGCTCGACCCACTGCGCCAGGGCGGCCAGCCCACGCCGGAACGCCTGCTGGGCCTTGGTCGGCCCCTTCGCCGCGCCCTTGCCCGCCGGGGCGGGAGGTGGTGCCAGAGCGGGGTGCACGCCCAGCTTCGACAGCCGCTCCTGCTGCTCGGGGGACAGCTGTTTCCAGGCCGCTGGCCGGGTCTGTCGCTTCAGCCACCGCCCGATGTCGTCGCCGTCCATCAGTACGCCGGGTGCGATGTCGGGCAGCACCCCGCCAGGCTCGTCCTCCGCCAGGTCGGCGAGATGGCGGTAGTGACGCTGCCAGTCGAGCGACCAGGGACAGTTCCAGTCGCGGTCGATCGCCGCCAGCTGCGCCGCGCGCTCAGCCGCCCGCTTGTGGTCCTTGCCCAGGCCGTCTGTGCGGCGGAGGTTGGCCATGTGCTGCCCGACGGGGACGAGTTCGCCTTCGGCGTCTCCCCAGACCGCGTCCTGCCTGGGCGCGAGGTGTCCGGTGGCCCGGCGGTAGGAGCGCAGCGCCGCCAGCTTCTTCTCCCAGGCCTCTTCGCCGGGCTCCCAGACCATGCCCGCCTCGGGGGCGTCGAGGAGCTTCTTGCGGCGCGGTTCGAGCTCCCCGGCCCGTAGCGCTTTGCGCTGCTGGTGGACCCATCGGCCCAGCGGAAAGGCCCTCGTGACGCCGACCTCGGTCTCCGTGTCGTATGGGATGGCGTAGAGCCCGGTGATCTCATGTTCCTTTCGCCAGCGCAGCAGGGCTTGGTAGCCCTCCAGCCAGACCAGCGATTCGGGCCGGTAGACCCGGGTACGCAGGAACGCCGCGATGGTCGCCGGGTCGCGTGGCGTGGAGAAGTGCAGGAGCGCGGACTCGACCGCACCGTCGACGCCGGCCTGCTCCTGGACCTCGCCGTGGGCCGCGATGATCTGCCCGTCCTCGTCGCGCTGGAGGTGGGTCTTGCGTTCGCCGCTGGCGAGGGCACGGGAGGCGAGCTGCTCCACCAGACGCTCATCATGGCTACGCAGGCCCTGGAGGACGACCACGAGCGGCTTGAAGCTCGCGGAGGCGACCATGTCGGTGGGGTCTTCGCCGGGCTCGAGGAAGACGGGCACGATGATCCGCGCGACCTTCGTGGACCCATCCTTGTTGAGCCGCAGGGCCCGGCCGATGTTCTGCACGATCTCCACCTGCGAACCGCGGGTGTCCGCGAAGCACACGGCCTCCACGCCCCGCTCGCCGGTGATGTCGACGCCTTCCCCGAGGACGCGGCAGCTGGCGAGGAACGCCCGGTGCACGCGCCGGCCCTCTGCGTCGATGCCGTTGGCGAACTGCCTGAGCACCTCGCGTCGCTCGGTGACGAGGTGGTCCCCGCACAGCCACGCCGACCACACCCGCTCGGGCGGTACGTGCCGTCCGGCCTCCAGCTCGTACAGCCGGGCGCCGATCGACGACGCGGGCAGCTCCGCCACCTTCTCCTCCACCTTCGCCAGCTCCTCAGCCGACATCTGGCCCGCATACAGCTCGGCTGCCGTCTTCGGCAGCTTCTGCGCGAACGCGGCGGCCTCCTCGACCTTCTGGTGGAACGTCATGACCGTACGCAGGTTGTACGCCGCAGCGTGCTCCAAAAGTGCGGTCTGCAGCAGCGCCAGGCGCCGGCCCCGCCGCGCCTCCTCGGAATCCCCGGCGACGGGGGAGGGGTCGCGGATCTCGAGGACATCGATCTCGAATCCAGCGAGGATGCCCCGCTCGATGGCCTCCGAGAGCCCGAGCTCGGCGCCGGGGAGCCAGGCTCCGAAGGTGCCGTACGGGTCGTCGGTCATGCTCGCGAGCTCCACCTCCTGGCCGGCCGCGCCCCTCTGCGGGCGGGGCGAGGCGAGGATCCGCGGGGTGGCGGTCAGGTAGAGCCGGTAGTCCGCAGGGATGCGGGCGTTGTCGTGGATCACCGCCCACGGCCGACCAAGATCACCAGCGGTGCCGTGCGCCTCGTCCACGATGGCCAGGTCGAAACCGCCCAGGCGCTGGCCGTAGAGCCGTTCCCCGCCCGCCAGAGCAGCTTCCAGTGGCCCGCGAAACGTCCGCTGGCCCGTCGGGTCCTCCGGGTCCTCGCGGTCCACCAGCGAGGCATAGGTGGCGAACACGACCACGGGCCCGGACCCGGCCCACAGCGCGAGCTGGATCGGATTCGTAGTGGTACGCACACCCAGCGAGCCCAGCACCGGGTCATTCTCCAGCGAACACACCGCCACCATCGGCGCCCGGTGGCCCACCGCCCGCCACGCCTGGGCGGTCTGTGCGAGCAGGTCCAGGGTGGGCACAGTCACCAGGATCCGCCCGCCCGCGAAGCACTCCAGCGCGCTCGCGGCAGCCATGATCGTCTTGCCGGATCCGGTGGCGGACACGATCGTGCCCCGCATCCCTTCCGGGGGAACAGATGATCTTGCAGAAAATCCGACCCATTCCCGGATGCTCTGTTTCTGTTCCACCTGGTGTTCTCGGAGCTGGATCAAAAGATTTCCCCCGGTTCGGGAAGGACCTGCTGGACGGACGTGATCCGGTAGTTACTGCCTTGGTTGAGACCGTCGTCTCCTTTGTGGATGCCCCGCGCCCGTCGGCCTGCTTCGTCGGGGGAGGCGGCCATCAGGTGGACGGTGGAGGCATGGAAGTCCGGACGGCAGCGGCCGGCGTGCACCGGGTATCGACCCGGTAGACACGATGCCGCGCAATCTCCAAAGCTGCGCTCCCGGACCGCTCAGCCTCGGCCCCGTCTGTCACCAACCGCTGCAGACGCTGCTCTTCATAGCGGACTGCACGCAAGTCCTGAGAGGGCACGTACGCGACCACCTGCTCTCTCCATGAGCTGGGCGATCCGTTCCCACTGCAGGCGCCGCAGGTCCGCGATGAACAACTCGCTCAAATGATGCGGTTCCGTAGGGCGCAGCCGCGCACGCCCGACACGTTCCTGCGCGAGGCGTACCTGCACGGACACCTGGTGACGATCGAGTCCAGCGGCTTGTGCTATCACCCCGGCCCGGGCAAGTTCACACGGAAGGTACTCGTAGACCACCACGCGCACCACTTCCTACCGAATGTCCCCCCATTACGCCAATACTACATGCTGCATCACATTGAGAGGCAGACTAGCGACACCCCTCGACAGATCCCCTCCACGAGACTTCATCCGACCCTGATGGGCATCACGCATCGGGGTACACGGTGCCGCATGGCACCGAAGACCGAACGCATCCAGTTCCTGCGGGCCGAGCGCCAACTGCGCCGCATCCGCTCCTTCTACGCAGCAGCCATGGCGCTGTGGGCAGGGTCCGCGGCCTGGACTGGCTGGCAGGCACCCGGGAGCCGACAGATGTGGGTGTCCGTCCTCCTCCTGGCCGTCTTCACCGTTCTCCTGGCCACCGCGAGCCTGTCCCTGCGGCGCCTCGCCGTCCCCGCGACCGGCCGGCCCGCGCATTACGCCGCCCCGCACAAGGCGCCGGCCACCCGCCGTCACGCCCCCGCCTGAAGCCCCGTCACCCTGCTGGCATGAATCCCGGGTAACTGGTCGGCATGCAGACACGGGAGCGGTCAGTCGAGTGGTGGTCTCGACGTTGGGTGCGCTGGGCGATTGTTGTGGCCGTCTACGGGGCGGCCGCGGTGGTGTGGCGCACTGTTACAGGCAGAACGTGGCTCGACGCGCTCGCCTTCGCGGTTCTCGTGGCCGTGGTCAACGTGGTGGTGCAGTGGGTGGCGAACCGGGCCAAGAGGAAAGCAGCAGCGCGCGACGGTCAGTGAGCCAACCCCTCAGTGCAGGGGTTCCCTTCCCGGACCGCAGGCCGGCCCGTTAGCAGCAGTGGGCTCGGCCGGTGGCTGGAGCGCAGCAGAGGCCACCTAGCAGGCGTTCACCTGGACGGTGTCCTCCGTTACTTGCTCCGGGGCCGGGGCAACCGGCCTTCATGAGTCCCAATGCGGTAGTGCAGGCTGCCACGGACAGTGATGGCAGCAGCCCGGTATTCGTCCTGGTCTTGTGCTTCTTTCTGGTCATGGGGGTGATCCAAGTCGTACGCCCCCAACTGCTCTGGAAGGCCAACGCACGCCTCCAGAGAGGCTGGGTGAAGAACCACGAGGCGACCGAGCCCACAAGCAAGGGTTACGCAAATGAACCGGGCGGTCGGAGTAATCTTCCTGGGACTCGTCATATGGATGCTGATCCAGCAGCTCTAGCCCACACCCGACCTCCCCTGTAGCGGTTCGGTCGGCAGGCCTGTTCGGCAGCGACCCCGCGGCAGCAGGGCCGACCCCTTGATGTCCCATAGCGCTCTGGATGTCATGAGTCGTTGTACTCATGCGTGGTGGTCTTCCCGCGCGTCACACTGCCTTGGCCGTGACAGACCATCAGGAGGGGCAGGCGTGATGAGTGCGCGTAGGACCGTAGCAGTGGCGTTGTTGGCGGCTTTCGGGGCGGTGGGCGCAGGGGCGGTGCCAGCCGCGGCGGATGGTGGTCTTCTTCCTCATCCCGGGCCTGAGGGTTTGGTGTGGGTGCCGGAGTGGACGGGTGATGGCGGGGTCGCGTCCGGTGGGGCATGGGAAGGGCTGCCGACCGTGCTCACGGTCGCCTGTGAAGGCGGAGGCAGTGTGGCGGTGACGATGGAATCGCAGCAGGCACGCGTGGCTGAGTTTTCGGTGGACTGTCCTGCCGGCAGAGCGGGTGTGGGCTCGGTGACCATGGACCCCGGGGTCGTGCAGCGAGGTTCTTTCACTGTGGGCGTTGACGCCTCGGATGACAGTGTCCGCTGGGCTCTGACTGTGACCCAGCCCGAGTAGAACCGGCCCACCCAGCACCCTCTCCTCGCTGCCCGGGCCGCAGGCCCGTTGCCGTGCCCGCGCAGCGGGTGCGGTTGGGTGGCTGGAGCGCAGCGGAGGCCACCCCATCGGGGCCGTAGGCCCCGCGCTCCGGGAGCGCAGCGGACGGAGCGTCACCGGCCCGGCGCAGCCGGGCCGGTGGGCGGGACGCGCAGCGTCCCGCTCCGCTCACGCGGAGCGTGAGCGCAACACCCGCGCGCAGCGCGGGTGTTCGCTTGCACATCGCGCAGCGATGTGGTACCCGCTCCG
>NZ_CP012383.1 GCF_001267885.1 Streptomyces ambofaciens ATCC 23877
TTAGACTTCCAGCGGGTGTTCGTTATCGACCCGTCACTGCGTGTGTCCTCCGTCGCCATGGCACGGAGGACGCGGCCCGCCGGCCAAAAGTCACAGGGGCCGCAAGCTAGGTGACACCGATGGTTGACAACGAACAGCCGGACTGGAGCTTCTGGTGCTTCGTCATCGCTCTCCTGGACCTGGCACTCCAGGTGATGACGAAGTAGATGCTCCGCCCGGCAGCTCGCTTGTGGTGAGACAGGGCCGCTCCAGCCAGCCAGGCTGGACGGTCCTGTTTCGTTGTGCGGCCGGTGCAACACTTTCTGCATTGCTTGGCCGCTTGCCATTGTACCTTCCATCCCCGCAGATTCGTAATTCGGGATCCTCAATTGCTCGCCTGTTGGACCGAATGACGCTTGTTGAACGATGCTGCGTCCTTGAGCTCTGTCTGCTTCCGCCGGGAGGCTGCTGCGGGATGGCCCCCACAGTCTCACGGTAGCGTTCTTGCAGGTCAGCGCCTTCCTTGTAGGCGATGGTCGCTGTAGTGCTGGCTTCCCAAGCCCTGGCTTGATGGATCCGCCAGCTCAGTTAGGGCGTGCACGGCAGCGTCCATGCGGTCTGGGGAGTCCATGCCAGGGATCCAGGTGACCATCTGTCGTTCCAGGTCAGGGAACTCCCCCACGTGGTGGACGTGGCCCTGTTCATACAGTTGGGCGATGGGCTCTGCCCTCAATCGTTTGCCTTGCTTCGCGTTGACCTCGATGAGCCGGGGCATCGGACGGCCCTCGGTCCGGCCGGATCGTTGCAGCTCCTGCCATGCCTGGATGAGGACCTGTTTGGTCATGTCGCCGCCGAAGTTCGTCTCGACAACGAAGGCGTCTGCGTCGATGTCCAGTGCGAGGAGGCAGGCCTCCAGGCCCCAGGCGTTGGCGCCGTGCCTGCCTGAGCGGTCGGCGAAGAGGTAGTGCTCTCCGTCGCTGTCGCGGCCGGCGGCGATGATGCCGGTCTCGTCGTTGACGGTGCCTGACCCGCCGGAGGGGTCGATCGCTACGAGGCTGCGGGTGAGGTTGACGCCGCGGAAGGCGGCGGGGCTGATGCGGTTGCTGGTGATCCACGACCATTGCCAGACTCCGCCCTCGAGCGGTCTGGGCTGCTGTTGGTAGAGGGCCCACCAGACGCGTTCACCTACGGATTTTCGGATGCGGGCGTAGTCCTCCTCGTTGTACCGCTCGGGCCAGAGGGCGTCGCCGGGTTGCCGGCCGAGGGGGTCGTCGGGGGTGAGGGCGATGGCGGGCAGGTCGATGACGATCCAGTCGTCTGGTTCTTCTTTGAGGAGCCGTCCGGAGAGGTCGTCGTCGTCCCAGCGGGTGTTTACGAGGAGGACGGACCCTTGGGGTTCGAGGCGGGTGAGGAGGACGGACTGCCACCAGTCCCAGACGCGGTCGCGTTGGGTGGGGCTGCCGGCGTCCTCGGAGCCTTTGAAGGGATCATCGACGCAGGCTACGTGGGCGCCGCGGCCGGTCAGAGGGCCTCCGACGCCTGCGGTGACCATGCCGCCTTCGTGGCCGTCGATGTCGAACCGGTTCGCGGCCTGCGACCCGTACTTCAGGTTGATCCCCAGCATGGGAGCGTGTTCGGTGATCGTGTTGCGGATCCAGCGGCCGTGGTCGTCGGCGAGGTGCGCTGCGTAGGAGGCGAGCATGAACCGGTGCTCGGGCTGGCGGCGCAGGTACCAGGTGGGCCCCCAGCGGGAGGTGCGCCGGGACTTCCCGGCACGTGGGGGCATCGTGACCATCGCTCGGATCCGTTCCCCGCGGGCGATGCGCTGGTAGATCCGGTCGATGATGTCGAGGTGCCTGGCCTGCATCTCCTTGCCGTGGGTGAGGACCGCGGCGAGGGCGCCCGGGGAGCGGTCCATGGCCAGTTCGGCTTCGACTGCGGCGAGCTGGGCGCGGAGGTCACTGGAGGCAGTGCGAATGATGTGCCGGCGCTCGGGGGCGGGCAGGGCCCGGTAGCGGGCGAGGATGCCGTCAGGCACTGCTGTCGCCAGGCTGGCCGGGCGGGTCCTCGTCGTCTGGGGTGGGGCCGGGGCCGGCGTTCATGATGGCTTCCAGTTCCGCGTCGCTGGCCTGGCTCATCTGGAGGGGGCCACCGTTGGCGCCGGTGATCTCGGACTTGACGGGCATGTCGAGGCCGTTGAGTTTGGCGCGGCGGTCCATGAGGCGGAGGACGGTGTCGACGGCTCGCATGTCCAGGGCGTGGTCGACGACGTTGCCTTCCTTGTCGAAGACCGGGGAGGGTTTGGTGGCGCGGGGCCAGGCGGCCTCGAGGAGCTGGTCGAGGCGTTCGTTTTCCTGCTGCCGGTAGGCGCTGGCCTCGGCGGCTTCTTCGTCGCGGTGGTTTTCGAGGGCGCGGATGAGGTCTTTGCGTGCGTCGCCGGGGCTGCTGTAGCCGAGGGCTTCGATGCGTTCGTCGTCGTAGCGGACGCCTTGCCGGCGCAGCTCGAGGAGCTTGGTGCGGCGGACGGTGACTTCATCGCGCTTGAGTCTGGACCAGGCCATGGCGGTGGGGCTCCCGCTGGGTTGCGTGTGTGGTTGTCGGCCCCGCGCCTACTGGGATGATCGCTGATTTCCGGGCGGGTGTTCCCCCCTTGCCATGTGAGCGGCCCCCGTCGCGCCCGGCGGGGTGGGGGCGTGGCGGGGGCCGTTGATGCTCGGGGAGCCGAGGGGGGCGGGCCCGAGCGGTTGTAGGCACGGCCCAGGTGTACTGGCTGATACCAGTGGGCGCGGGGACACCCTGGAGGCTCCGGCAGTCCTCCCGGGCCGTGCACTTCTGATGCTGCCGTACATTCGGCGGTTTGTCTGAGGTGCCCTTCCCCCCTGGCGTGCGTCAGCCCCCGGTGGGGTTCCGGGGGCTGGTCGCTTCGGTCGCTGCCCTACGTCTCGTCGGTGATGGGGAGGCGGCCGAGGGCGTAGGTGCCGCGTTCGCGGCCGCAGTCGGCGCCGCGGTGGATGAGTTCCTTGCGGGTCATGGCGCTGAGGGTGTTGTCGAGGGTGGAGCCGGAGACGCCGGAGACGCGGCTGATGGTGTCGCGGCTGGTGTAGATGGTCTCGATGCCGGCGGGGTCGGTGAAGCTCTGGAGCGCTTCGAGGATCTTCTCTTCGGCGGTGGGGGGCTTCTTCGGGCCGAGGTCGATACCGGAGAGGAGAGAGGCGGTGCCGTCGCTGGGGTCGCTGTCGGTGCCGTCTTCGTCGCCGAGGATGGGCGTGGCGGCGATCTCGTCGCGGTCGTCCCAGTCGGGCCAGTCGGCGGGGTAGGCGATGGCCGTCTCGTCGATGTAGGGGGCGGCGGACTCGAGGATGAAGGTGCGCATCATCTCGGCTGCTCCGCCGGGGCCGAGGGTGTAGCCGAGGCCGAACGTGGACTTGGGGTCCTTCAGGGTGACGGTCTCGTCGTACACGAGGGGCCGTTCGACGTCCCAGGAGGCGGGAATCTGGCCGGGGTCGACGCCCTCGAATCCGGTGGTGACGAGGTGCTGCTGCCCGGAGTCGGAGCGGAGCATGACGAGGGATCCGCCCTGGATGACGTTCATGCGGAGGGCGGTGGAGCCGCCGAGCTTGTCGGCGTTCACGGCCTGGTTGACGATCGTGAGGATGATGCCGAGGGAGCGTGCCTTGGCGGCGAGCGCCTCGAGGATGATCCCGGCTTCCTTCTTGTGGTCGACGAGTTCGGACAGGGGGACGTGGGCTTCGTCGAGGATGACGCGGACCCAGGGCCGATCCGGGGTGGCGACGAAGTTCTTCATCTTGAGGCGGGCGGATTCCTTGATGCGCCACTGGAGGAGGGCGTAGGCGACGCGGAGGGCGCCCATGACGCCGTCTTCGCCGAGGCCGTTGTAGCAGGCCATGGTTTCGACGTCGGGGTTGGAGGAGCCCTTGGGGTCGCCGTTGATGATGGCGTGGCCGTTGACGTGGTCGGCGAGGGCGACGATCTGGACGAGGCCGCCTTTGCCGGAGCCGGTGACGCCGGCGATGAAGAGGTGGCGGGCTCCGAGGTGGGGGTCGGTGAACTGGATGCGGGCGGGGAAGCCGGAGACGTGGCGGCCGACCTGTACGTATCCGCCGTCGGAGATCTTCAGGACGTCGGTGCCGGGGAAGGGGACGCCTTCCTGGAGGGGGTTGTGCTTCATGAGGCGAATCTCGCCCTTGCGGGGGTCGCCGGGGACGGGGTTGTAGGAGCAGAGGAGGGTGTTGGTGCGGAGGGCGCCGGCGAGTTCAGCGCGGTCGGGTACGGGGATCTTGTTGATGGTCTCGCCGGCGATGACGTAGGCGACTTCGCCGCCGGTGTTGGGGTCGGTCTGGACGTCTTCGAGGTGGGTGTCGGCCATGACGCCGCCCTTGCGGCCGACCCATTTGCGCCAGGCGCCGGCGAGGGTGTTGGGGTCGAGTTCGGCAGGGGGCTGGAGGTTGACGGTGATGGTGGCTTCGCCGGAGTGCGCGCCGGGCTTGATGGTGATCCAGGAGGCGTGGGCCTGGTAGGGGGTGGCCTGGTAGGCGGAGGAAACGGTGTCGTCGGTGACGGTGACGGCCTGTCCGGGCCGTGCGGTGATGATGCCGTTCCAGCGCAAGGCGGAGAGGGTGCGGAGTTCGAGTTCCTGGCCTTTGTGGGTGCCGGTTTCGTGGTTGGAGATGATCTGGTACCAGCGGTGGACGATCTGCTTGGCGGGGGTGTCGACGGTGACTGCCGCGGGTGTTCCTGGTGGGGCGGTGATGTGGGGGGTGGTCTTCCGCTGGCGGGCGAGGATCTTGCGGAGCTTGAGGGGGACGACGGCGACGGCGGCCCACCAGCCGAGGGAGACGATGCCGGGGATGGGGTTTCCGGCGAGGTCGAGGAAGCCGGCCATGAGGGCGTCGGTTCCTGCGGGGCCTTGGGCGGTGCCCATGAGGAGGGCCATGCCGCTGGTGAGGGTGGAGGTGAAGAGGGTGGTGCGGTGGCCGCGGATGATGTCGCCGGCGGGCAGCTGGTGGAGGAGGTTGTCGGGGAGGCGGTTCATGTAGTTCGCGGCGAGGAATCCGGCGGTGCCGCCGTAGGTGATGGCGCCGAGGATGGCGGCGCTGCCGTCGAGGAGGGGTGCGGTGATGCCGACGCCGATGGGGGCGGCGATGGTGGTCCAGGCGATGGCGCGTTCGGTGGCGGCGGGGCGGGCGGGGGCGGTGGTGGGCTGGCTCATCGGGGTCTCCATCGGCGTGTAGACGGTGGGCTGGGGGCGGGGGCCGGGGGCTATTCCTGGGTGAGCCAGCCGCGGTCGACGTCGTAGATCTCGCGGCCGACGGAGGAGCGGGCGGCTGCTTCCCCGATGCGGGAGTGGCTGGCCTTGTTCTGGTCGTGGGCGGCCTGCGCGGTGCGGGCGGTGGTGTCTCCGGCGGCGGCGTAGTCGGCGGCGGCGGCCGCGACGCCGTCCATGAGGCGGGCGACGTCGCGGGTTTCGGCGACGGTGGCCTGGTCGACGCGGAGGGCACCGATGGATTCGGCGACGCGGGCGGTGTCCTTGGCTTCGTCGGCGATGGCCTTGGCGTGGCCGACGATGGCTTCGCTGGAGCGGGCGATGTCCTTGGCGAGGGCGGAGGTCTGCTTGGCGAGCTGGCCGTAGGTCAGGTCAGGCATTGGCGTGCCCCATCTCTCGGTAGAAGTTCATGACGGCGGGCGCGGCCTCGGGGGAGTCGATGACGGCCTTGTAGATGCCGCCGTAGCGGGTCTCGGTGTTGGCGTGGAGCGCCTTGCAGGCTTCGCTGGATCGGACGGCCCGCTTGTGGATCTCTGCTGCCTTGGTGGCTTGGACCTGGGCGGCGTCGGCGAGCGTGGACAGTGCGGCGACGAGCTTGTCGCCGCCCTTGACGCCGCGGGCCTGCTCGAGGAGCTGGGTGATCTGCTTGGCCTGCTCGTTGGCGTGGTCTTCGAGGGTGCGGGTGGCTTCGGCGACCATCGTCATGCGGTCGGTTTTGCCCTGGAGCTGCTGCTGGAAGTTGCGGAGGGTGCGGACTTCGCCGCGGCTGATGGTGGGGCGGGCCGCGGTGTCGCCGAGGTGGACGTGGGTGCTGTCGACGCCGGCTACGGGGACGGGCTGCGGGCCGGGGGCGTGCGTGGGCTTGGGCGGCACCTGCTGCTGGTAGTCGGCGCTGGAGGCGGTCTGGGTCACGGGGGTGTCCTCCGGGCTGGTGCGGGTCTTCTTGCGGTCGTTGTGGGCTTTGTCGAGGCGGGCCTTTTCCCGGCTGGCGGCTTCGGTGGTGTCGCGGTAGCCGTCGCGGGTGCCGTCGCGCCAGGCGGTGGCGTGCGCGACGGCTTTGGCGGCGCGGGTGCCGTCGCGGTAGCCGGCCTCGCGGGAGGACTGGAGGTTGACCCTCGGGGTGAGGGTGCGGGCGGTGTCGGGGCGGCGGCTGGTGTCCTTGCCGGCGTTGGGGGCTTTGGTCAGGTCGACTTTCTGGGGCGTCTTGGGGGTGCCGTCGGCGGTGGGGGGCTTCTTCTGCCCGCTGCCCGTGGTGTCCGTGTTGGGGCGGCCGGTGGCGTTGTCGGGCTTGGCCTGGTCTTTCGGGCTGGTGTCCTTGTCCGTGGCGGGCGTGGTCTTGCTGCTGGGTGTGGTGGTCTTCCCGTCCTTCGGCTTCGGGGCGGGCGTGCTGCTGCTCCCGCCCCTGCTGTCCTTGGGGTTGTCCTTGCCGGGCTTCCCGGCCGGGCCCGAGTCGCCGGGCTTCCCCGTGCCTCCGGTGTCCCCGCAGGTGTTTCCGGTGCTGGCCTGCTTGTCCTTGCCGGTCTTGGAGCGGGTGCCGCCGTCGGCGCCGGACTTCCCGGCGGTCTGCTTGTCCGCGCCTCCTCGACCCTTACCGGCGTTGCCGGAGGTGGAGGGGCTGCCCGATCCCCCGCCCGTTCCGCCGCGCCCCGGACCACCATTGCCCTTGGGGCCGGTGCCGCCGCCGCTACGGCCGACGTCCTGCTTGTGGCCGCCCGCAGTGCCGCGTCCGCTGCCTCCACTGCCGGGCTTTCCACTCCCGGCCGGTCCCGACGTGTTCTTCGGGCCCGCGCCGGCCGCCTTTCCGGGACCGCTGGACTTACTGCTGAGGGACTTACCAGCGGTATTCGTCTTGCTGCCCTTGCCGGAATTACCGGAGCCGCTGTCGACCTTTTCGGACCGGTTGACGGTCACTGTTTCCTTGACCTGACGGGCTTTCGCCTTCTCCTTCTGAAGGTCGAGGCGCTTGTTCCGGGCGTCGGCGCCCTTCTTCCAGCGTTCCGCTCCGGCGAGCATCCACGCCTTGATGACGCTCTGCTGCTGCTTCGCGGACGCCGCCTTTCCGTTCTTTCCCGGCTCGTCCGCGGGGGCGTCTTCGGCGGTGAACACGGCGCTGCTGGTGTCGGTGACAGCCTGTTCTCCGTCGGCCGTGAGGGTGGTCGCGCCGGGGCCGAGAGTGAACGGGGTGCGGGTGGCTTCGATGGGGGCGAGGAGCCCGGCCACGCCGGTCGGCTGCTGCCCTGCGCCGCTGCTGGCGGGGGTGGTGGGTGCAGTGTTGGGGGGCGGGTCGTGGGGGCCGGGGACGGCCGCGGGGACCGTGTCGCTCGCCATCAGATTCCTCACTGTGGGTAGTTACTACTACTGGTGGATCACCCGTCGGGAGCCGGTGATCGGCTCCCTGGGGGCGGTAGTAGGCCGGTAGGAGCGGGAGAGGGGCGGTAGTAGTAGCTACGTCTGGCTACTCTTCGTGAGCTTCTTCGTTCCGGCGAGGGCGATGAGTCCGAGGGCGCCGGCGCCGATGAGGAGGCCCTGCGTGATGCCCCCGTCGTCGCTGCCGCTGGTGTTGGTGCTGGCGCCGGCGGCCTGCATGGACGCCTGGGTGGCGGTCGGGTACTTGGCCTGGCAGTCGTCCTGGACGGACTGGTAGGTGACGCCCATGAGCTTCCCGACGAGCTTCTGGTTGACCTTCACGCAGGCGTCGACCTGCTTCTTCCGCTCGCTGTTCTCGGTGCTCTGCTGTTCCTGTGCGGCGGTGTTGGCCTTGTTGAGTTCCCGCTGCATTTCGAGCTGGAGTTGCTGCTGCTTGAGGGCGAGTTCCTGGGCCTTGACGTCGGCGTCGGCCTGCTGCGCGGTGTACTGCTGCCAGCCGAAGAGGCTGCCGCAGGCGATGACGGCGGTTCCGATGCCGATGGCGGCCTTTCCTCGGGGGGTGAGGCCGGTCTTTACGGGCTGCGTGTAGGCGGGCGCGGGCGGCGGCCCGTAGGGGGTGGGGTCGCCGTAATTGGCGTGGGAATTCGGCTGGATTCCCTGAACGATGCGCTCGAATTCGTCGGGGCTGTTCATGGCTATTCTCCGTGGTTTCGGGCGGCGCTGGCGGATGCGGTGATGAGGTGTTTGACCTGGGGGAATGTGCGGGTGGGGAGGTCGTTCCAGGCGTGGAAGGGCATGTCTTCTCCGTCCATGCGGAGGGTGTGCTGGAGGTAGTCGACGGCGCGTGCTCGGCTGGCGGGGGTGACGTGTCCGGTGCGTTCGAGGAGGGTCTGGGCGCCGCGGATGCACATGCGGCCGGTCGGTGAGAAGTCGAGGCTGCGGCACCAGCCGTAGCGTTCGAGGACGGCCAACGTCTGGGTGAGGTGGTCGGACGGGCGGAGCGGGATCGGGTTCTGCCACAGGCCGAGGGCGGCCGCGGTGTTGCGGATGCCGGCGGGGATGAGGAGGTGCCAGCGGGTGGGCCAGTCGGGGGCGGCCGGTACCGGGAGGGGGGCCGGGGCCGGCCGGACCGCGGGGCGGGGGGCGCGGGTGGGGGCCGCGGACGGGGCGGCCGTCCGCGGCTCGGTGATCGTGTGGCGGCGGCTCACAGGTAGCCCCCGTCGGTGGTGTTGCGCGCCTTGATGCGGGACAGGACGGTGCGCACGTATGCGGCGTCCGCTTCGATGCCGTGATGCGCGAGGCGCTTCACGATCTGCGGCGCTGACGCGGTCGGGTCCGCATCACGGACGACACGGACCGCCGCAGCCTTCGACAGGCCCTGAAGCGGAAGCGCCTCGCTGTCGCGCAGCAGGGGCGCCTCACCGATGATGCGGGGCGTCTCAGCGGGGGCCAGTGCTACGCGCGACTCGGGCGCATCATGCCGCTCATCAGGGACTTCATCGACCGCATCGGTACGGTCCAGTGATGCGGGGGCGGCGGTCAGTTCGAGGGGGCGGCGCCTCTGAAGCTCCCGTGCGCGGTCCTGGCGCGTCACCTCGATGTCGAAGTCCGTGGACACTTCGGCCATGAGGAGTTCGGCGCGCATCGTGCGGCGCCGCATCTCTGCGGCGTGCTGCGCCTCTTCGAAGACGAGGCCGCGCTCCATCTCGGCAAGGGTGGCCTTCTCCTCGTCGGTGAGTGCGGCGGGGTCGCGCATGTCGGCGAGGGCGAGGGCCCAGACGACCTTGGCTCCGAGGGGGAGGAAGGGGCCGGCGTAGGCCATGGCGAGGTTGTTGTCGGCGATGCCGTGCCAGACGAGGAAGCTGGCGACGGCGAGGAGGGCTGCCCAGCCGAAGCAGGCGACGGGCCACCTCTTGCCGGCGATTCGTACGCCGCGGTACTCGGCGTAGATGACGGAGCCCCATACGGCGTCGGCACAGGCGGCGACGGTGATGCCGGCGGGTCCGGCGCCGAGGAGGTCGAAGAGGCTCCAGGTGGTCCAGATGAGGGAGCCGAAGGACAGGAGGGCGGCGAGCTTGATGAGGGGGGACGTCTTGGCGGTGGTGGCGTTCACTGGACCTCTTCCTTTCGGTGAGCGGTTGTGGGGGTGGTCAGGCGGCGGTGGTGAGGTCGGCCGGGTTGGTGGCGGCCAGGGCGTCGATCTCGGCGAGGTTGATCTCGGTCTCGAAGTCGGTGGTCGTCCAGGTGGTGGAGTCGTTGCCGTGGGCCTTCGCGAACTCGGGTCCGGTCATGGGGGCTGCTCCTTTGCAGCTGGTGGGTGGTCCGCTGGTCGTGCTGGGGGCCGCACCCCGCAGGGGGGTGGTCGGGGTGCGGCCTCCGGCGGGGCCAGAGGTGGGGCCCGGCCGTGTCGGCTCGGTCCGGGCCCCGGTCGGGGGTGGTCAGGCGGCGGGGATGCGGATGTCGCTGATGCGGCCGGAGGGGTCCACTTCGACGCGCATGTCGCAGATGACGCAGTGGTGGGAAGCGGGGCCGTCCGTCACCGCCTGGCGGGTCGTCATCGGGCGGGCGTGGCACTTGAGCGACTTGTTGGGGTCGATCTGGTCGCCGACTCGAACACGGGTGAAGTGGTCGGTGGTGATGGCGGACATGTTGGGTTCCTCTCGGGTCAGGTGCCGTCGATGGCTGCGCTGGTGTCGGATGCGGCTTGGTGGAGTTCGGGGTCGGTGAGGGCGAAGCAGGCGCGTTCACCGGCGAGGGCGGCGTTCTTCTGCTGGTCGAGGGGGAGGGTCCGCAGGGCGGGGTTGGTGTCGGGGTCGGAGAGGCGGGCGATGAGGAGGCCGATCGCGGAGACGACGTTCGTGCCGTCGGAGGCGCCGGCCAACGTGGCGATGAGGGTCTGGGTGCGGTCGACGGTGTGCCGGGTGAGGGCGAGGAGGCGCAGGCCGGAGAGGATCTGGTCGATGGCGGGGTCCTGGACGGCGGCGAGGTCTTCGAGGAGGCCGGCGAGGTCGTCGTCGAGCGGGGGGACGGCGTTGTCGGCGGTGTGGACGTGGCCGGCCATCACAGCTCTCCGTCCCAGTCGGAGACGGCCTCGTCGAACGCGGCGACCGCGCAGTTCGGGTCTTCCTGCGCGACCTGCATGAGGAAGCCGGCGTCGAGGCCGATGCAGTACTCCTCCAGTTCCGCTTCGAGGACCGGGTCGACGGCCACGGTGGGGGCGGGCGGGAGGGTTTCCTGGTGGGCGGCCTTGGTGGCGTTCCACTGGGCGAGGGCTTCGGTGGCGGCTTCCAGGTCGGCGGTGGACAGGCTGGCGTCGCCGATGAACTGACCGGTGGGGCCGAGGAGCATGATCCGGCCGGCGACCTCGGTGTCCTGGGACAGGCCGAGGATCTGCTCGATGAGCGCCATGAGGCGGAGGTCGTTCTCGTTGGGGTTGTCGCGGTTCATCGCTGGCCACCGCCTTCCAGGAGGTGGAGCTTGGGGCGGCTGGTGATGACCGGGTTGTGGGCGTGCTTGGTGCGGAGCGCGTTACCGCGGAAGACGGTGGCGTCGGCGAGTCCGCGGAGGTTGACGGGGTCCAGGTCGGCGTGACCGAGGACCAGGCTGTGGTCCGGGACGAGCAGCGTCGCCGTGATGCGGAGCTGGCCGAGGTCGATACCGGGGGCCGGCACGAACGGGGGCAGGGCACGGAGCGCGTCGAGGAAGGCGATACCGCTGCGCTCGGCGTACTGCCGGTGGAAGTCCTCCATCAGAGCGTCACCGCCTTGAGGACGCGGTCCGAGCCGGTCCAGGTGGCGCCGGTGTAGTGCTCGGTGCCGGCGTGGATGTCGCGGACGAGGACGGCGAAGCGGGCGGCGTTCCGCTTGAGGATGCGGCGGGCTTCGGTGAGGTCGGTGATGACGGCGCGAACCTCGAAGGTGCCGGACGCGTTGTCGTAGACGGTGCCGGGGGTCCGCGGACCGATCTGCGCGGCGGTGACTCGCCGCAGGGCTTCGTCAGCCTGGCCGAGTGTGGTCGTGGTGGAGTGCTGTACCGGTCGGATACGGTTCTGCATGGCAGTCGCTCCTGTTGAGGCGGGTAGCGATCTGTCGGGTCCTTCGGGGCCCCTGAGCGGCCTGGGTGTGCTACCACCCGGGCCGTTCGGCGTTTCCGGGGCTCCGTTGTTCCCGACGACCACCAATGTAGCGCCCTCGCGCTCCTAGCGCTAGTACTCGCGCTGGAGGTTTCTTTCGGCTAATCTCAGGGGTGTACCGCTGCGCTCCTAGAGCGCGGCAGCTAACGACAGAGAGAGGAGGTCGACCCATGCGCGACACCCCCGGATACGCGGAGATCGCCCAGCACTTCCGGCGGCAGATCCGTGACGGAACGCTGAGGCCCGGCGACACACTGCCGAGCTTCAAGGCGGCTAGCGACCAGTTCGGCGTGGCGCACACGACCGTGAACCGCGCCTACCGCGTCCTCAAGATGGAAGGGCTGACGCACGCCAAGCCTGGCGTTGGAACAGTCGTATCCAGCCCCGTCAGCAACAACATCGGCACCCGTGTAGCCCTGCACGCGGCTACCGGTAGCGCTCTCGATGGCGGTGAGGAGTCGCGAATCCTGGAGGTTGGAACGACCGGCGCCGACGAGCTGGTGGCTTCACGGTTGGACGTTGCCCCCGGCACGCCCGTGCAGGTCCGCCGGCGTGTGGTCAGCCGGAACGGTCACCCCATCCACCTGAGCAGCAGCTACTACCCGGCCTACGTGGTCGCGGTGACTCCCGAGCTGACGGAACCGGTGTCTACCGGTGCGTCGCGGGAGCTCGCGGCGTCACGGCTGGGGATGGCTCAGGACCAGGTGCTGGAGGAAGTGACGAGCCGGCACGCCACAGCCGCGGAGAAGGATGCCCTTGGGCTGACCGCGTCCGAGGTGGTCGTCACTCAGGTGGTCCGGACGGTGACGCTGGAAGATGGACGCGTTGTCGAGGTGGCCGTCAAGGTCGCTCAGGGTTCCACGATCCTGCGCTGGACGACCTCGCTCCGTCCACAGGAGTAACAGGAGGCAGCTCTGCAAGTTAGAACTGTCTAAGTAATACGGCCGACCGCACCCAGCGGCACGGCCGGCCGCCCTACTTGCCGTTGCCCTGCGAAGACGTCGGCAGTAGGGAATCCCCAACCAAGGAGATCCGCCATGAGCGTATCGCCTTCGCTTCGCACTGTGCGAAGCGGACCGCGATCAGGGGGGCCACTGTGAGCCCCCGCAACCCCAACAACGCTGGAGAGACCCGCCTCCCGCCCGCCGTGACCTTCGGAACCGGCGCCGAACTGCTGGTCAAGCTGGGAATCGTCAGCAGCATCACCCGCGAAGGCGTCCGGCACATCGCGACGTCCGAGCGGTACGAGAAGCACTGGCCGTTCGGCCCCGACAAGGCCCACCCCTACGGAGAGGGCGCCGGCGCGCTCCTCATGGCCACAGGCCCGTTCCTCGACTTCTTCCGGGACGTCTACCAGCAGGTGGACGAGAACGGCGATCTGATCGCCCCCACGGCTTCATGAACGCATTACGGGTTCTGGGATCGCAGCCCCAGCGCCCGGACACGCAGAACGGCCGGCCTTCGAGGAGGTTCGCAGCTACCTCGGGCCGACCGTTCAAGCACACCCAGCGGCTTGCACCCCGCTGGCTTCGGAAGCTCCACCCTGCAAAGAAGTGAGGTCCTCCTAATGAGGAAGCCTACTCGAACCCACTGGTATGTCGACAAGAGGACCCTCTTGATCCTCCGCACGCCGGAGGCGGCCAGGTGACCGACGCGAAGAAGAGGCCCAGCTCACTGGCCGACAATCCGCCGCTGGAGCTGTACGGCCCAGAGGATGGTGGCTGGTACACCACGCGTGTGTACGACTGGATCCCTCTGTGCCCTCAGCTGCGTGACGCGGACGTCCGGGGCTACCTGGTACTGCGATCCCTGGTGATCGAGAAGTTCAAGAACCCCGTCCGAAAGCTGACCCTGCTGGACCTGTGCGAGCTGATCCCCAGTCCGACTCCGGGGCAGCCCAGCAGCCTCACGCGAGTGCGTGGCATCCTCCAGGCCCTGTCCGCTGTCCAGCTCATCGCTACGCCCGATGGCGATCCGGTGAAGACGTCGTCGCGGGCCTCGGCGGCCAGCAAGACGATCCGGATCCGGGTGAACGATTTGCCGCCTGAGGGCTACGCGGGCTGGCGGAACACGGAGGACAAGTTGTCTCACGTGCAGCGTCTGCGGTCTGCGGCCGAGGCGGGTCGGAAATCCGACCCGGTTGGTTCGGGCGGCGCCACCGGTGGGGGTGCGGGTCGGAAATCCGACCCGGCGGGTCGTAAATCCGACCCCGGGGGTCAGAAATCCGACCCGGATCCGGCGAATGACCAGCCAGAACCCGATGTCCCTCTGGATTCTTCAGTTGGAACGAGGTCGGGGATGGATGTGCCTTCGGCACGTAGTGCCGTTGGCGTGCGTAGCACTTCTTCCTCAGGTAGTAGCGAAGCTGAGGACGGAAGCGGCTTCGCCGCGGCGGGCAAAGAAGGCTCGTCGTCGGATCAGGAAGACGGAACAGCGGGCGTGCCGGAGCAGCGGAAGTCGGATGGCCCGGAGCTCTCGAGGGACCAGCTGGCAGCCGTGCGTGCCGTAGAAGCGCTGTTGCCTCCCACTCTGCTGTCGCTGCTGCCGTATCAGCAGTTCCCCAAGCGGAACCGTGCCGCAGTCCTCGAGGCGCTGGAGTCCCGGACGGTGGAGCAGCTCCGGGATCGGGTGGCCCGCCGGTGGGTTGCCTACGGGTACGAGCCGGCCCTGCACGAGGGCAGCATCACCCAGCCGATCGGTGCCGCCCTGGAGCTGATCGTCCCGCCGCGGTACTGCCCGGACTGGTCGTGCGAGGACGGCACGATGATCGATACCGGTGTGGAGTGCCGGGCCTGCCTCGAGCGGCGCGCGTCTCGCCGGGCCGCCCGCGCGGCGGGCCTCGAGGTCAAGACGGGCAGCAGCAAGACGGGCGGTGGTGGGCGGATGCCGGAGTGCGTCATCTGCCGGGCCCCGTTCCCCGGTGCGGTCCCGGACAGCGGCGAATGCCTTACCTGCCAGAAGGAGACCGAGGCCGCTCTGGCGGCCCTCAGCGCTCGCCTGGACGCTCCCGACCTCGCCTGGGAGTCGTGGGCCGCGCCGGCCGCCGACGGCCCGGCAGAAGACGACGAGAACACCGGCTTGGACGAGGAAACCGTACGGCTACGCGCTCAGCTCGCCCGCCAGTTCGGCACGCCCGAGCAGGTAGAGGCGTACTGCACCGAAGCCCCGTTCTAGCTTCTCGCGGGCCTGGCCAACATCCTGCCAGGCCCGCCCTCGACAAGGAGAATCACGGCATGGCCGTCTACCGATCCCGCCCCCTCCCCTTCATCACACTGCCGCGCGAAGTCCTGCTGAACGGCAACCTGACCCCCACCAGTCGGCTCCTGTACGCCCTGCTGCTGTCCTCCCTGGACGTCGACATGGAGTTCAGCCAGATCGCCACCTTGGCGGGCCTGCGCCACCCTGACGAGCTCTCCCCCTACCTGGAAGAGCTGGCCCAGATCGGCGCCGTGGAGGTGGGTGACCACGAGGGTCGCGGGTCAGTCCTGACCGTGCATGAGATGCCGGTCGTCCCCCAGCAGCGAACCCACACCTGTGTGCCCTGCGAGGACTGCGGCGACTGTTCCTGCGAGTACATCAAGGGCGTCTGCCGGCCCTGCTCCGAAATCCGACGCACCAATGATCAAGCGAAGCGGGACATTGACCGCTGGAAGCGGCAACTTGAGGCCGGCGCCACCTACGCCATCGGTCAGCACGCCGCCCGACTGCACCGCTGGGACTGCCCGACGCTGAACACGCCGGAGAAGGGCATGGCGCGCCTCGAGGAGCAGAAGCCCTACGCAAAGAACGGCGGTTACTACTGGTCCAGGCTGCCGGACCTTTACACGGCCGATGAGCTGCGTCAGAAGGGCTCACGGAAGAAACACTGCGCCGTCTGCGGCCCCGACCCGCTGTAGCACGCTCGTCCATCTCCCGCACGTCTGGCGTACCAATTCGAAGGAGTGCCTGTGCCCCTGCTCGACACACCCTGGCCGCCGATCAACGAGATGATCGACCTGCGCCCCGGCAGCGTGACCACCGTTGCCTCTCTGCCGACCGCAGGACGGTCCACGTTCACCCTGAACATGGCCCTGCACAACGCCCTGAAGGGAACGTGCACCCTCTACACGTCCAGTGAGATCGACGCGGAATCGCTGACGGAGAAGGCCGTGAGCGCGCTCTATGGCATTGACCTGCGCCACCGTGAGGCTCCGCTCGGTGGCTGGGACGTCTTCAGCGCCAGGACCAAGGCAGAGGTGGTTTCCCTCCCGCTCTACCTGCACGCAGCCACGCAGGAAACGCCAGAAGCGGCCTTCGAAGCTGGAACGGTCACCAGTGGCCAGCGCGGGCGCAAGGTTCGACTTTGGGTCCTGGACTCGCTCGCCCACTTCAGCCCGTTCGTCCATGCCGATGACGGAGTCTGGGACTTCGAACAGTCCATGACCCAGCTGCGCCGCATCGCGGAGCGGGAGCAGATGGCAATAGTCGTCACTGCCTGCGCGGAGAACCAGTCGGAAGACGAACTGCTCACCCTCGAGCACGTGCCGTCCCCCGTGGTGAAGCTCTCCGACCAGGTTCTGATGCTGCACCGCGAAGGCGCATACTGGCAGAACGGTCCGGCGTCCGACGTCGCCATCGTTACCCGGCTCAAGCCCGAGCTCGAGAAGCCGGCGACGCTTCGCTTCAAGCCTCGTCTGTGCCGGTTCAGTTCCCTCGAGATCGACATTTGATTTAGGGAAGTGCATTCGGCAAGCGCGCCCCCAGGTTCTCAAGCTTGGGGGCGCCGTCGTTTCCGGCCGCGCTCGACCAGCACTAGCGATCCCGCCGGCGTCCTCGGGTTTGCGGGCCCGGGGACGCCGGCGCTTCCGTCCCCAGTCGCCCCGTTTCCACAGTTCAACCACCATTGTCAGACCCACCCCGTAGCGTGGTACGTCCTACTCGTAGCAGCTGCGGGGGGTACCCATGGACGACGACCTCGAGCGGGACAGCGACGAAGAGCTCTACCGCAACCCGGTCTTCTACGAACCAGCCGAACGCATCCTGGACCTCAGCCGGCCAGACCTCGGCCTGCCGAACGGCGAAGAACTTTTCGCCTACCTGCTCGCCATGCGCGGCCGCCGTGTCCCCGTGGAACGCCGCGGGCTGATCTGCCCCGACTGCCGGGACCTTCGACGCCGGCGCGTCCCCATGTACCTCGTCCAGCGTGACGGCGTCTGGCTCGCCTCCCACTACCGCAAGCCCGGCGAGAAGCCCATCAGCCACGAGTCCGACGAGCACCTCGCCCGCAAGGAACGCGTCGCGACGGACGCCGAGGACCACGGCTTCCCTGCGGAGGCCGAAGTGTCGGCGGCTGACGGGCACGCCCGCCTCGATGTCCGGATCCAGGGCGCGGATGGCATCGTCCTGGGCTACGAGCCGCAGCTGAGCGTCCAGACCGCCCGGGGCATGAGCAGGCGGGAGGGGTTCCGGCGTCGCGGCGGGATCCGGTCCGTATGGGACTTCACCGACCCCGACCATCCAGGAGTGGGCGCTGTTCCGTACGTGAGGACTCCGAACCTGCCGGCGTCCGTGATCCGCGTGCAGAAGAACCCGATCGCGGTCCGGGACGGCAACTTCGTCCTCGAGGAGGGGCATTGCAGCCCGGCCGGGAGCCTCGTGCGCTGCCCGAACAAGCCGTTCGACCCGCAGAACCCCACCGCCGACGGCTACTGCGACGGCTGGCACCGCATCCTCACGCCCATCCACCAGTCGTCCGCCTACGACGGCGGCGGCGAGGGGGAACTGACGCTGACCCGATTCATCGTGGAAGCAGCCGCCGGGGAGCGTGTCCCGTTCCAACACAGGGGGCAGCACGGGTGGCTTCCCTCCGAGCACTGGCGGAAGTACCTGGAAGCGAACGGGCCCGTCCCTGCGGACGACGGAAAGGAGCGCGCCCTGTCCGTGCGGAAGGGCGACCGGCTGGTCCGGTGCACCGAGGACCGTCCAGCCTCCGAGGTCCGAGCTGAGCCGAAGGAGAGGCGCGGGAGTCGCACGATCGTCCTTGAGAGCCGCGCCGCCCAGGAAGTGGAGGCAGCCGAAGTTCCTGTCGACGCGTCGGGGCAGCCGATCCCGCTCTGTCGCTTCGGCTGTGGTGCGCCTGCAAGCCTGCGGGGGCCGGAAGGTCTACCGGAGCACTATTCGTGCCGCAGGAAGCACGAGGACACACAAGGGGCCGCAGGAAAGGCGGCGTGAGGTCCTCCTGCGGTGCTCGTGAGTGCTTGAGGTGAGGGTGAACCTCGTCATCCCGGGCCCCGGCTGCCGAACCCCTTACGGCGCCGGGGCCCGCGCACGTCCGCCGGCTACGAGGCGGTGAGTTCGTCCGTGGTCATCGTCAGCGACACCGTTCCCGGCCCCACGAGCAGCGTCGCCACATACCCGCCGCACGCCACTCCCTCCCCCAGCGTCTCCTCCGACGACCCCGCACAACCGCCCTCCGCATACGCGGTGGACGCGTCCTCCACGTCCTGGATCGCGTCCATCGTCTTCGGGTAGGCGGCGGTCGCGCCCGCGGTGTCGATGGCGTCCCGCACGTCGTACACCAGCTCCGTCAACTTCGTGATGTGGTCCACGCAGGCCTGTGATCCGACGGTCTTGCACACGTTGTCGTGGTCGCCGGCGGTGGCGGCGTCCAGCTTCGGCTGCCACTCGGTGGACAGCGTGGGTGCGGCCGCGGGCGTCGTCTCGGACGGTGCAGCAGAGGACGTGGCCGGCGCCGGCGAGGCCTCCGGCTTCCCGTCCTCTCCTCCGTCCCCGCTGGAGCAGCCGGCGGCGAGCGCAGCAACGAGCAGAGCAGCTGCGGCGGTAGCGGTGTGGCGCATGGAGTCCCCCCAGGTGTAGATCACTGCGGGCATCATCCGCGCACGCGGCAGCAGCAGGAAGAGAAGTCACCGATCCGTGACGGTCACGCCCCCTTCTGCCCCCACGCCCAGTGATCCCGGCAGTCCGGACACTGGTACACCGGCACCCCCGGATCCGGCACCCCCGACTCGCCCTCCGGACAGTCCGATCCGTCCCCACGCCCCACGCACGTCTGCGCCCGTGTATCCGCCATACGTTCGACCGTGCGGCGCCGCCGGTCGGCCGGGGAGGGTGCCCACAGGGGCGCACCGGCGTACAGCACCGACACGACGCCCCAGCATCCGCCAACCACCCCACCAGCCCGCCCCAAGCTGAAAAACTGACCGACACTACCGACGCCAAGGAGTACCGCCGTGAACGTCACAAAGAACCCCGACGGAAGCCACAACCCGCCCTACGACGAGAACTGGCCCCCACACCTCGAGGTCAAGTGGACTGCGGGCGTCGCTGCCTGCGAGACCGGGTTGCGTATCCACGTCATCGACCTGGACAACGACAAGTACGCGGTGCACGTCGGCGGCAGCGGCCAGAGCCCCATGGACCGGGAGAGCGTGTACGCGTACCTGGACGGGGTCGTCGCTGGCGCGCGGGAGGCCCGAAAGGCATCCCGGGATGGAGCGTCGACCGCGTGAGCGAGCGTCGGGCCCGGACTGGTGAACTGTGCACCTGCGGACGACAGGCCGTCACCGTCTATTCCAACACTCGGTTCGGCGACGTCGGACATTGCGCAGTCGAAGGCGCAGCGTTCCAGCCTGTTTTGCCGTGCCCGTGGTGCGGGACGAACGAGCCACACGAAGAGTCCTGGGGCGACCCGGCGCGCTGCCCCAACTACACCCTCCGACCGCCGGCCACCCGACCGTGAGAGCCGTCAATCTGTAGAGCGCGTCTGACGGGCGTTCACCGCCCTCCCAGGGCAGCATGGGTGCCGCGCCCCCGGCACCGGGGGATAGCGCCCGCAGAGCGCCCCCACGACCCGCCCCTACGCGGCGAGGGGAAAGCTGGAGGACACCCCCGGGACATCTGCCCGGGGGTTTTCTCATACCCACGCTCGTAGAGCCATGGCGTTCGCCATAGATTATGAGTTAGTCTGGCATCCACAGGACCACCACGCGCAGGGGGCAACACACCCCCACCGACCGCGACATCCTGACCACACCCCGGCCCCGAACACGGGAGACCCCTCCATGAACGACACCCACAAGCCCGCACCGTTCTACTGGGACGCCGAGACCAACCACTGCCCCCACAAGCCCATCCCCCCGCGCAACACCGACGCCTGGGACCAGTGGATGGCCCTGGGCCACCAGCCCTACGACGACGGCATCCTCTGCCTGTCCGCACCCGCCGCCACCTGCTGCCCGGCCTGCTCTGCCGAGCACGGCGACATGGTGCCCTGGGAGCGCTGCGAGGGCCGCGACCACATCCGTCCGGCGCGCGGCATCGCCCCCAACCCGGAGATCGAGCACCAGGCGATCCCAGTCTGGGTCGGCAGTCTGGAGTGCCTGGAGCGGGAGTGTGAGGACTTCTTCACCGACGACGGCGCCGAGAAGTTCGACGTCGAAGCGTGCTCGCACGTCCGCGAGGAGACCGCGTGTTCGTGCCAGGCCCTCGGGTCGGGTGAGTACTCGCTGGGGTCGCGCCCGGCACTGACCGCCGCCGTGTGAAGGCAAGCCGGCCCGGGGCGCGCTTATCGCCCCGGGCCTGGCCCTGATCATCCCACCCCGACCCGCTGGAGGATCCGATGACCGACCAGACCACCGCTGACACCCGCGAGCACCTGCGCCTGCTGGCGCTGAGCCTGGCCACGGGCTCGGCCCTCGTCGAGCCGAGCGTGTTCGACGCCGCGATCGATGCGCACCGGGCCGCCGTCCTCCGTGAAGTCGAGGCCGCCCTGAGCGAGCGGGCGAAGCGCCTCACGGGCGAGTTCAACGACAGCGACATCCTCCACGAGGACGGCCCGGCCGCCACCGTTGCGACGTGGAAGCGCGCGGCCGAGCTGGCGCGCCGCATGGCCGACGAGACGGCAGCCACCGAGACGCAGGTCGCCGTTCCCGTGCAGCACGCGCCCGGCAAGGCCATCCGGTGCCCCGACTGCCGCACCAAGGGCTACACGGTCTGCCAGGACGAGCCTGCCGTCACCGTGCACGCCTGCCCCGGCGCCGACGACAACGGCTTCAGCCCCTGCTGCAAGCGCCCGCCCTTCGAGTTCCGAGGCGAGCGCCTGACCCGCGATCCCGACAAGGTCACCTGCACCGGGCCCGCCGCCGGGGCGCGGCAGGACGGGAGCGCGTCATGACCGCCTTCGTGCGCGCCTTCGTCTTCTGCGACGGCTGCGGCCAGCCGCTCGACAACGACACCGTGCCGTCTGCCCGCAGCATCAGCGAGGCCCTACGCGACGCCAAGCGGCGCAGCTGGGTCCGCAAGCGCGGCGGCCGTGACCTCTGCGAGGGCTGCGCCGCCGGGGCGCGGCAGGACGGGGCGCAGTGATGCCGACCTGCCCGACCTGCGGCGCCAAGAACATCATCGTCCGGCTACGCCGCTGGCCCTGGCGCCGCACCCAGTGGTGGCGCTGCTACGGCTGCTTCAACAAGTTCCAACAGGAGGCGTGATGGACACACCAGTCAAGGTCGGACGCTGCCAGCACTGCCAACAGATCCGCCCCGTCTTCCCCTACACCGCCACCTTCGACAACGGCGACCCCATCTGGACCACCCCCTGCCCCGAATACTGGACCCACCACACCGTCTGGCTCTGCGCCCGCGACTGGAGCCACGCCGAAACCTGCCGGGTCAACGGCCGCACCTTCCACATCGAACACGGCCTCGTCATCTTCACGCAGGACCAGCCGCGTACCCGGATCTGGGCCGGCGGCCGCGAGCTACTCACCCAAGCCGACGAAGACCTCACCACCTGCAAGGCCATCCTGGCCGTAACGGAGGCATGATGCCGAAGCGAGTCCAGCGCCGCCGCATCAGGGGCTGGCGCGCCCCCGACGGCGCCGTCTACGTCGGCCGCGGCACCCGCTGGGGCAACCCGTTCATGCTCGCCCCTGCCGCATCTCAGCGAGGCGGCCTGCTGGACATGTGGGCCGTCGAGTATCGGGGCCGCAAGCTCGGCCGCTGGGACGACAGCGCGGACGCCCGCGCGGACGCCGCTGACCGGTATCGCCGGTGGATCCAGGAGGCCGAGCAGGGCGACCTCGCCGAGGCCGCGCGCGCCGAGCTGTCCGGCCGGGACCTCATGTGCTGGTGCCCGCCCGGCGAACCGTGCCACGCCGACGTCCTGCTGGAGGTCGCGAACCGGGCGGCGCCGTGACCGATCGGTTCACGCGCTGCCGGTATTGCCCCCGCATGCTGACCAGCGAGGAGTCGATACGCCGGGGGTATGGCGAGAAGTGCGGCCGGGACCGCGGCCTCATCCCACCGAAGCGACGCCCCGCAGCCCGGCCCCGCGTCCGCCGGCTCCCCGCGCCCGTCCCACCCGCACCCGACGCACTCCCCGGACAAGACGCCCTCGACCTCTTCTACATGCAGCCCACCCTCGACTCGATCTGAAGGAATCTCGTGACAGACCAGCCGACCGCCTGGGACCGCCTCCACGACATGATCGACACCACCAAGGCCGAAGCCGCCAACACCACCCCCTCCACCGCCATAGCCGACGCCATCCGCGAATCCGTCGTCAACGCCCCCTCCCTCCGGAACTGCCTCTACCCCGGCTGCCTCCAAGAGTTCGACATGGCCGCCCGCATGAACGGACGCGAACCCGCCCGCCCCTCCTGGTCCGGCGACGGCTGGCACCAGGTCACCCGCGGCCCCTCCCCCGGCTCCCTCTGCCCCGACCACGTCGCCATCGTCACCCGGCACCTCCCCCGCACCGTCGACCTTCCCAACGGCCGCTGGATGGTCGCCTGCGCCTGCACCTGGATGTCCCGCCCGCAGACGTACGGCGGACTCCTCCGCCCCCTGTGGGAGGAACACCTCCTCCTCGCCGCCGGCGAGCTGCCCGCCCCGGTCACGCTCGCCGAGACACCCGGCCGGATACCGCTCGCCGACCACACCGAGGACAGCCTCCGCGACCTGTACGAGGCCCTGGAAGACACCGAACACGACCGTGCTGAGACCCGTGAGGCCGCACAGGCCATGTACAAGTCGTGGGACTGGCACCGGAAGGCCCTCGGAGGCGCTGCACGGGCCGTCACGGCCGTCCGCAACCACATGCGTACTTCCTCCACCGACTGGGCTGCCGAACGTTCCACCGCCTACCTGTGGGGCGTCCTCATCGGCTGGGACGACGACGTCCTCGAGGAGCTCGCCGTCAAGCACCGGTGGAACGAGCACCGCGTGAAGTACGTGCGCGAGATGCGCGCCCTCCTGGCCCCCGTCACCGACTCGCCGCAGGGCCAGGACAACGCGTGACCGGTCAGGCGGTCTTCTCGTACTCTGCCCCCGCCGGCCCGTCCGCGGGGGCACTGTCGTCGACCCGGCAATCCGGGGACTGCGCATACTGGAAGATCAGCGAGTTCATCGTCGACACCCCCCACAACGCTTTCAGGTCGGCGACTTCCTCGGCGAGCTTCCGCTCCGACACGCCCAACCGGCGGGCTACCGTCGCCTGCTGCGCGCCCTCGCACAGGTTCCGCATGATCTCCCGCTGCCTGCGGGTCGTACGGACCCCGTCCAGGCCGGAGCCGGCCACGCCGATCGACTCCCGCATGTCCCCGCGGCGCTTACGGAGCTGCCCCATCCACGGCCGGGCACGCCTCCACGTTTCCTCGAACGCCCGCGCCAGCATCACCACCGCGGCAGGATCAGTGATCAGCCACGCGGCATGCGGCGGGGAACCCTCCACCAGGTAGTCGGGGACGACAGCCGTCTCCCGATCCACGATGATCATCCGTTCGAACTTGCCCGGCATCGTCCGGTACTGCGCCGACCTCCCGGGCCCTCGAGTCGACATCGTCTGCGCGAACGCCGCGGTCGGCCCGTGGTCTCGGACCGTGTCCCGGTAGACCGTCCGCAACACCACACCGCGGTCCAGAGCAGCCGCATCCCGCGGCGCCGCCACGTCCAGCAGGGCCTGGTCCCGGGGGCCGCCCGGCTGTGCGGCCAGGATCTCTCGCCTCGCGCCGCCGACCACGTCCTGGAGTCGGGCGTTCACCACCGCCTGGTCGTCCAGGTACACGGAGGCGCCGCCCGGGATGCGCAGCTGCACCGCGTCGTACGCCTGGGTGAGCTGCGCCGACAATTCCGGCAGCGCCCGCAGCAGGGCCACCTGCTTCTCCGCGGCCTCGAGGACGTCGTCGAATCGGCGCTGCAACGCGCCCTTCGGGTCCCGGACCGCCGGCACCACACCCGCGGCGTCGGGGGTGATGAGGCCCCACTCGACCAACTCGGCACGAGCCTCGGGGTGCTGGGTGGTGAGCAGCTTGACTTGTTCGGCATTTCGAATTGCGCAGGCCCCGTACAGGCGCAACGCATTCGGCGACAATTCCCGACCGTTACCGTGCGCATCAGCTATGGCCAAAGCCTTGAATCCCCCGTCACACCACACAGATCAACTGCGGATTCCCGCACTGCGAACACCCGCACGAACCAGCCGTTGAAGACTCAAACAGCGTACGGCAACGTAGCCATGGGGCGTCCCCCGACGCTCGTACCCCACATCCTCCCCACACCCAACAACAACTACTGCCAGGTTGTTGAAGGCAAAAGGGGACTCGCAGCAGGATGAGGAACACGAGAACTCGGGCCAGGCGCCCCACTATGCATTCCCCAACCGACAGAAAGGACGACCCTGTGAAGCAGCCCCTGCGAAGGCTCCTCGCCGGCCTGTCCCTCACCGCCGCGACCCTCGGCGGCACCCTCGCCGCCACCGGAACAGCCGCAGCCACGGCCCCGCCTGACACCGCATGGGGCGCACCCGCCCCCACCACCGGCGACGACGGTACCGACGACACCGCCTGGGGCACCCCGCCCACCACCGGCGGCCCGTCCGTCACCCCGCTCGACACCGCCTGGGGCTAGACCCCGGCACGCCCCAGACCGGCCCGGCAGCACGCCCCCAGCACCGCTGCCGGGCCACCCCCATGAGGAGGCAACGTCCGCCCGGAAACCCGGCACCGTAGAGGGCATGGCACCTTCCCCCGAACCACAAGCCGTCGACTACAACGGCCGCCCCCTCCACGTCGGCGACACCGTCGCCTACATCGGCATCGACCCCGTCCGCCTCTGCGAAGGCCGCGTCGTCGTCACCAGCCCTCGCAACATCTGCATCGAATCCGGTCCCCACCTCATCACCTTCAGCGGCCACCCCGCCTCGCTCGGCACCCCTCCGCCACGCCCCCTGGACGGCACCGTCACCCGCAACAAGCAGGAGCAGGAGCCATTCCAGTACCCGCAGGTCGCCCTGACCGACACGGAGAACCGCTACAGCAGCGTCGGACTGTACGTCGGCGACCGCGATCTACCCGCCGACGTTGTGCAGGGCGAAATGATCTCGGAGTCCGGTCCCCGCGTCGTCCTCGACGAGAACGAACGCCGGCACCAGGCCGTCATCGACCGCGTGGACGAGCTACTCGCCGTCATCGAGCGGGTGCGCGCCTTCGCGGCCCGGCTGGAAGAGTTCGCCGAGAACGCCCTCCGAGACGACGACCGGAAGCTCTACGCGGCTGTTGCCAGCGATCTCCGTGCCCGCATCGACCGTGAGGAAGGGCAATGAGCGGCGAGACCAAGACCTTCGGCACCGTGGGGGTCATCGCCTGGCTCATCACAGCCGTCGCAGCCGTCGACATGGCACTCGGGAATCCATCCGCGATCAACGGCGTCATCGGCGCCGGCGTGGGAGCAGCAGCCTTCACGTGGATGGCCTGGACGATGCACCGCGAGGACGAACTCGATCGTCCTCAACCGGTCGTTCCGCGCGTCGACCTGAACCGGATCGCGGTCCTGGAGCACGAACTCCTCGGCATCACGCCCGAGCCCGGTACCCCAGCCGCTCACGCCGTGGCCAGGGCGCAGCCCGTCGATCCGGCTGCGTGTCCCCACGACGATGTCATCGACGTCACCGAGATGGGGCAGGCGCGCGACATGGGCCTGTGTGAGCGCTGCGGCGCCGGGATGGTTGCCGACGACGAAGGAGGATGGCAGCGTCCATGACAGAAGAACCAGAGGAGGGGACGTACGAGCCGGTCATGCTGATCGTGCTCGCCAAGAGCAACGGCGGCCCCTACGACGACGCAGCCGTAGTAGCCGGGATGACGTGCGGCGCCCTGGAGAAGGAACTCGCCATGACGGCGGCCTTGAACACGCTGCCTCACGAGCGGTACATCGACGGCCCTCTGATCAAGCAGACGGATCTCATCGCCATGCGGCACGGGTACAAGCTCGTCGTGGGCGAGGTCGACGAGGCGTCCGGCTGGCAGCACGTGGCGTTCGACTGGGCGTAGCGGGACCCCTTAGGCAGGGGGCAACACCGCGCCGGAATGTGCTGAGACTGAGGTGTATGCCTCGCATACCCGCACGAACCCGCCCCCTCTGCACCCTCGGCGGGATACTCGCCGGCGTCCTCACCCTCACCGCCGCCACCCTCCCCACCCCCACCTACTCCGGGACCGGCTGGAAAGCCCTCACCCAACACGGGATCTACAGCCTCCACCCCGGCCCGTACGACATCGTCTGGGCCGACACCACCGCCCGCACCACACTCACCCGGTACTTCAAGCTGCCCGCAGCGCAGGTCACCCGGTCCGTCGGCGTCCGCATCAACATCACCACCACGCTCGACACCACGCCTCCGACCGCCTGCCCGGCCCGGCACCGCATCGTCGTCCACTACACGCACCAGCCCATGGGCCAGCCCGGCATGAGCCAAGCCCTCCCCTGCCACGCCACCGGCAACAACTCCGCGTGGGGCGGGCACATCCGCATGGACTCCGAGTACTGGACCGTGCCGACCTGGTTCGGGCCGTCCCCGACGGTGAACGAAGCCCGGAGGAAGGACGCGGCCGCGCACGAGCTGGGGCACATCCTCGGCCTCGACCACGCCAACACCGACATCGACCACGACGGGGTCGTGGAGGCCGGGGAGTGCGTCGCCAAGAACGGGCTGCGACCGTTGATGTGCTCCCCGAACCGCGGCCTGCCACTGTCCAAGCCGGGCGGGGGCGCGGGCCCGTTCGTCCACACGCTGGAAGCCGGCCGGTTCTCCAAGGACTTCGACCTGCCCGGCCTGCGGCAACTCCTCGCCAACTACACGCTGCGCCAGAGCTGAGCTCGCGGTTCGGGGAACGGCTGTCAGTGGCGCGTGCCATGCTGAGCGTGGAACGTCTGCCGGGATCAGGCCGGGTCCGGGCAACCGCATCCCTCCCGCATCACGCCGCGCCCGTCGGGAATCACGCCGCAGCGGGGCAGAGGCCCCCGGAGACGTTCCCCGTCCGCCCCGCCCGCGCATCCCCCGTCGCGGCCGGGGCGGACGTACATCTAGGCCTTCGGCGTCGGCAGCTCCCCCGGCTTCACCGGCACCCGCTCCACTTCGGTCGCGCCGGCATCCTTCAGCACCTTCTCCTGCCGATCCGCGGACACCCTGTCGTAGGCGACAGCCGACGCCCGCCGGGTACCGCCCGGATCGGTCCACGTGAAGCCGAAGCTCTCCATCTTGATCGTCATACCGGCATCCTGCCTGCTGCCACTGACAACGGCCTCTGCTACTCCCGCAGCCCCGGCTCGGGGTTGCATACCCCGCACATCTCCACGACCAGCGTCTCGTCCGCCAACGCCTCCCCCACCTCGTGCCGCTCGAGGTAGCCGTGCTCGCCCTTCCAGATCCCGCACCCGCCCCGGTGCAGCACCGACCGGCGATCCCGGGCCGGCTCCAGCTTCCACCGGGCCTCCGCATACGCACGCTGCGCCTGCCGCTTCGCCTGCTCCATCTCCGCCTCCAGGGTGCGGATCTTCGCCCGGGTGTTGTTCAGCTGCCAGGCCAGCCACTCCTCGAGGGCGTGCAGCTTCGCGAGACGTTCATCCGGGGGCAGGTCGCTCATACGTTCGAGTCTACGGACACAAGAAAAAGGCCCGCCACCTGGGGTGAAACAGGTGGCGGGCCTTCGGGGCGTATCACGGACGCGCTGCGGCGTACAGGGCTTCCACCTCGGCCTCGGCGGCATCCACGTGCGGGTTGTCGCGCAGGTGCCAGTAGTTCGCCGGCTCGTCCGGCAGCCACTTCAGGTGCCGCTCGTACAGGTCGAGACCGGCGGTCGTGGCGACGACGTCGCCGTCCTTCCGGCGGGCCAGGCCGCAGATCACGACGATACTCTCGTGCCAGTCGGCACCGAACAGGCTTTTCAGGTAGCGATGCCTGTCCACGTGTTCCTGGTCTGCCGCCTCCTCAATGAGGCCCCGCAGGATGGCCAGGGCATGGAGGACGCTGATCCCTTTGGCATTTTCTGATCTCGCAGTCATCACTTGCCTCCCTTGCCCAGGGTGGGCTGCTTGTTCTGCTTCCCGGATTTGATGAGCTGGTCGACGAGCGCGATGGAGCTGCCGATCATCTCTGCGACCTGCTTGAGGGTGCGTCCTTCTTTGAGGCCGGCGACGGTTCGGGAGCGGTGGGCTTTGATTTCGCGGCCCATGTCAGGGAGGAGTTCCTCGAGTACGGTGCGTGCGGCCTGCTGGCGTTGTACGGGGTCTTCGATGGTGTCGAGGTCGTTGAGGACGGTGGTCGTGGTGTCGGTGATCTGGTGCCTGATCCGAGCGAGGGCGTCTTCCATGGGATGAGGGTAGGCGCCCACCCAACCAATTTCAAGGGGGGGCTTGACGTACTTCTAGACCCCCCTTTAAAGTGGAGTCATCGGAAAGCGGGACCGCCCCGCAACCCCACCCAAGGAGGACCCGATGACCACCACCCGCCACCCCGCGATCCGCACCCTCACCATCGCCGGCCAGCAGGTCACGGTCATCCCCATGACCACCACCGACCTCACCCACCACACCGAGGACATCGACGTCCTCGACCTCCCCAACGACTACCACCACCTCGCCCCCCTCCGCGGCTGGAACATCTACGACGCCACCGGCCAGCACATCGGCCGGCTCTTCTCCCGCGGCGGCATCATGACCGCCGAGTGGTACGACGACATCGACGAGTTCGACTGGATCCTCGCCGAGTGGAACTGCCGCCGCATCGAACGCGGAATCCACCAGATCTTCCTCCTCCGTGACGAGCGCCTCCGTGCCGCCAAGCTGGCCGCACAGGCCAAGGTGCAGGAGCGCGAGGCTGCTTACCTTGTCGAGCTGGCCCACCAGGGCCTGACCCTCGACGAGGACGGCCGCCAGGTCCCCCTCCACCTGGCAGCGTGACCAACACCGCAAGGGCCCCACCCGCGTTCGGGTGGGGCCCTTCGCTCTGGCACTCCGTCTACGCCGCACTCCCGTACTGGGGAAGCGTCTCCCGTACCCGGGCCGCCAGAGCGACCGCGGCGGGCTGTACCGGGCCCCTCCCGCCCGGCATGCCCGCCAACACATCCACCAGCTGGTCCGCGCCGAGGACGTGCACGACGCGTTCCCACGCCGGCACCGGCACGTCCAGACGGCCCGTCCCGGCGACCGGGGAGCCGTGGACGACGATCACCGGCATCACCATGCTGGCCGGCACCCCCAGCACAGCCGCAGTCCCCGACACGTACCCGGCGAACCTCACGATCTGCTCGTGCCGGTCCTGCGACCCACAATGCACCCGACCCCGCACCAACGTCGTCGGACAGGGACGCCCCTCCCACGAACGCCGCCACTTCTTCGAGTCCAGCACGATCACCCCCAGACCGGAAGGAGGGATCAGCACGTGATCGAGGTTGAAGCGCCGGCCGGGCACGGCCAAGTCGTGAAGGACAGTCCACCCGGCCGGTAATCCGGTCAGGAGCTCCGCGGTCTCCTGCTCGCCGATGCTCCCCTGCTCCTGCCGCACCGCGGCCGCCTCGAGCCGCCTGTCCACGGTGTCGACGCCGCACGCAGCCGGGCGGCCTCACGCGCCGTCGACCCACCCGCGGTCACCGGCGGATCTCCAGACGCCAGAACATGAACGCCAGCATCGCCGCAGTCCCCAGGATCATCCCGGTGAAGAGGTTCCCCACCACGAGCAGGGTCTCGTCGATCCCGGGCCAGACCGCGGTCACTGCGAACGGCAAAGCGACCGGGATACCCGCCCCGATCACGACCAAGACCAGGCCCACGGTCCAGGAGGAAGCCTCCTCCAACCACGTGCGCATCAGCTCTGCTCCTTCAGTTCCGGCCTGTGCTTGCGGACGGCGTCCCAGAACCGGCGTGCTGCCTCGTCCGGGGTGTAGCCAGGCCCGTACTCCAGCCGTCCGTCGTCCAGGTGGATGGTGACGAGCGAACCGTTGGCGCCGTCGATGACGATCTGGGACGGCGGCAGCGTGAGGGCGCTGAACACGAGGCCGCTGCCCGCGTACAGGTCGCGGGCCGCTTCGGCGGCTTCGCCGACGATCCGTTCGTTGGCCGTGGTCCGCTGGTGCCCGGGGCAGATGAACGGGTAGTTCGGGTTCGGATCGACGCACAGGGCGCAGTCCTCGGCGTTGCCGTTGCAGCACCACGGGCCGTCGTCTGGTGCGGCGTCCAGGTCCTCGAAGGTGGGGCGGTCGGTCACGGGGTGGTCCTTTCGGTGGGGTGGGGTCGGGCGTGGGCGCGGCGGGGCCGGCCGCGGCGGGCACGGTGCACGGCCGTCTCCACGACCAGGGCGAGGGCGACGGAGATCAGGGTGCAGACGATGACCGCGCCCGGTGACAGGGCGCGGGATTCGGTGAGGGTGAGCCATCCGAAGGCGGTACCGAGGGCTATGCCGCCGACGAGGACGGCCTGGGCGAGGAGCGGGGGTATACGCACGGGCCCTCCCGGGGCGTGATCGGTCTTTCCCGCCGGTGCGGGTGTCTAAGATGCCCGGATTTTCAGGCGTGTCGACGGGGCGTCAATCCCTCCTTCGACGGCTTCATCTCGTACGCCCGACGCGGAGCCCGCAGCTCCACCTCATCGGGCCGGATCAAACCCCTCACCAGGGCCATCGCAACCGCGTTCTCCCGGTTCTTCGCTCCCAGCCGGCGGTACACCTCCCGCCAGTAGTCGTTGACGGTGTGCGGAGACAGGAACAGCAGCTCAGCGATCTCTCGACTGGCGTGGCCGTTCGCGGCAAGCCGGAGCAGGGCCAGATGCTGGGGGAACAAGTGCAGGGGTGAAGGAGCGGGCCCGCTCCCCGAGAGGTGCGGGCCCGGTCGTGCAGGAGCGGTCATGCGGCCACCCCGTACTCCTCGAGGACAGCCGCAGACGGCAGGTACAGCGGATGCCGCGGCTGCCCGGTAGCCGTACGGCCCAGGCAGTGCACGGTCACGCCCCGGGCCCGCAGAATGCCCGTCACCGCATCCGCGCGGCCGCCTTGGACGCCAGCAGCACCCCAGGCGGCTATCACCCGGTGCGCGCCCGCGACGGTGCGGCGGATGAACGCGTCGTTGACGGGGCCGACGGGTTCGGGATGTCGGGTGAGGGCGCGGGGGTCGGCGGAGCGCAGCGCGAACAGGTTCACGACGATCAGACCGCCGGCGCCCTCCCGGACGGCGAAGGACCGGCAACGCCGGATGGTCGCATCGTCCGTCATCGCGTCCGCCGTGGACGGGTTCAGCATCACGTACACGACCGGCGGCACCGTGGGGTCCCAGATCCGGGTGAGGAGGTACCGGTACTCGCGGCGGCTGCTGTCGAACACGGCGGCGGCCAGACCGGTCGGGGTGGACTGCTGCTCTACGTGCACGGACAGTTCAGTGTCGGGGAGCATCTGAAGGACGGTCACGCGCCCACCGCCCGCCGGTACACGGCCAGCAGCCGCTCCATCGCCTCCACGTGCTCCAGGGCCTCGGCGGTCTGCCCGGCCTTGGTGAGGGCGTACGCCCACGCTGCGGAGTCCTGCACGGCGTCCATGTACGCGTGCGGGGACTCGTCGGCGGGGGCGGTCTCGGCCGGGGACGGGAGGGCGGACGGCTCTCCGGCGGCGGGTGTGCGGATTCCGTCGGCCACGTTGTCGAGGAGGTTCACGGCGTCGTCGTCGCGGCCGGTGGCTTCCAGCAGGCGGGCGGCGCGCACCATCTCGCTGGCGGCGATGTCGGTCATCGGACGGACTCCTTCGTGATGGTGGCGCACGGGAAGACCTCCGGGTAGGCGGCCTTCCAGTCCAGCCAGTGCTGCATGACGTCGTCGACGATCGTGTGGCGGAGGTCCATGACCTGCTCCAGCGACAGCGGGCCGGGGTGCTTGGCGTACTCGTACTCGCCGCCGCGCACCTTAGGGCCGGAGGGGACGTAGGTGGGCCCGTACTGCCAGGAGCAGAGCCGGTAGCCCCAGTCGTCGGTGCCGTACTTGATGAAGACTGTGGTGTTGCAGCCGGAGTCGACGTCCAGCGGGCGTCGCAGCAGCTTCGCCTTGTAGCCCGCGTTGAACCAGTGGTGCTTGTACTCGTCGATGAAGCTGGAGAGCATCGCGGCCTCGGCGTCGGTGGGCCGTTCGGCGCTGCCCCAGCTGTACGGCCCGGCGTCAACGTCGATGTAGGCGGCGACGTACTTCCACTGCGGATTGAAGCTGGTGACGACCGGGATGCGCAGTGCGGTGAGCGGGTCGTGTTCGGCGGCATCGGTGCCGAACGGCCATGTCTGGGTGCTGGTCATCGGCTGGTCTCCTTGGTGGCGCGTCGGGTGTAGGGGAGGCGTGCGGAAGCGCGGGAGAGCAGCCCCTCACGGGCCTGTACGGGCCGTACAGGCTGGGCGGGGGCCGCGGGGAGGCTGGTGACGGTGTCGGGGTGCCACAGCTCCACCCACACCCCGCCAGACCGCCACACCAGAACCGTCCGACCGGGCACGTCCACGTCCCAGAACGGGCGCAGGTCCCCCGACTGAGGCAGGGCCAGGTAGTAGTTCCCGGCGAACAGGCGGAGGGCGTGCGCGGCGCCGGGGCCGGCGACTTCCGCCGACAGGACCGGCCTGCCGTCGGCCGCGGTGCGGGTTCGCCAGTCGGGGACGACGGCCTTCAGGTTGCGGTCGGTGGTGAACGACTGCCAGGCGTGGACGGCCTGGAGTCTCGCGGCGGTTACGGTGCTGTCGGGCATGGGGCCTTCTCGGGCTGGTTGGGATGGGGGGGGGCCGCCCGCCGGCTGCGATCGTGCGGGCGGCCCGAACAAGGGGCGGGGGGAGACCGCGCAATCCCCGTAGGGGGCGTGGGGGGCTGCGCCGATGGAACTTAAGCGGCTGTTGCAGCGGACAGCGTGGAGGTGATGGTCTGCTCGGCGGGCACGTCGTCCATGGCGCGGATCAGCTCGCACCCGGAGCACTCGCAGCGCCCGCGGCCCGTGACGCCACGTTCGGCGTGGAAGCTCTGACCGAGGTCGGTGATGAATCCGCGGAGCCGAAGAATTTCCTCCCGCTGCTTCTCCACTAGGCTGATCTCCGGATTCTGCCGCCGGGCCTCTTCCAGCTGACCCTGCCGGTGACCGACCAGACCGGACATCGCCCACTTGGCCCGCTCGGCAGCAGACTTCAGTTCGCGTGCCTGCTCGACAGGAACCCGGCCGTCGGGGAGTTCGGCGGCACGGTGGATGACGGCGTTGATGCTGTGCGCGGACTGGGCAACCAGGTGGCCGAGGTACATGCCAGCCCAGGCGATTCGGTCCTCGGCGGCGGCGCGCCGGGCTGCGGCGTACACGGACTGGTCGTGCTTGACCTGGTCCTGAAGCAGCGAGTTGTAGGCGTTCTCGTGACGACGGGACTCGTTCGCCCAGCGCTCTACTTCTCGGTTGAGTAGGTCGATGTCGGACAGATGGTTGACGTTCTCGCCGAGCCGGGCGTACTCGTCGCGGAGGGAGGCGGCCCTTTCGGATGCGCTCATGGACGTCATGTGGGACGCCTTCCTGTGGTTGGTCTACTGGCCGTAGTGGTCGGACGGGTCGTCGGGTGCGCTGTCGCGGCTGGTGCAGGGCGTGCCGTGGATGCCGGCGGCCTTGTCTTCGGGGGTGGCGTCGCAGTCGCAGTGCATGTCAGGCCGCCTCTGCCAGTACCGACTCGTCGACAAGGCCCATCTCCCGCAGGAAGGCCCGCGCGTCGTCCACCATGCCGTCCACGTCCGTGCGGTCGTGGTCACCGGCCTGCCAGACCAGGAGCCACTGCCCGGGGTTGAGCCGGTAGTCGTCGGCCAGCTCGGGGTCCGTCTCCTCGGTGGTCGGGAGACGGAACACGTCCACGCCGTACTCGAGGTAGGCGTTCGGCTGCCGGGTGGCGACGATCAGCGTGGTGTCGGTGGCGACGGTGGTGAGGATCTCCGCGTTGGGGGTGCCGATCAGGGCGAGGGCCTGGCGGGCGGTGCTGCGTTGGGCGGCTTCGGCTTCGTTGCGGGCCTGGATGTCGAAGAGTTCGCGCTTGCAGCCGTAGCACTCGGCGAGGAAAGGGCCGGCTTCGGGGTGGCGGCGGCAGGTCTGGTAGGTCGGCATGGAGTGCCCCCTGGTGGTTCGGGTGGTGTGTTGTCGGCCCTGCCACTCTAACCCATATTCCATGGCGTACGCCATAGTTCTACAGGGATTCCCGGACACGAAGAAGGGGCCCAGCCCGAAGACCAGACCCCTCCACGCTCAACCGCGGCTCAGAACGGCGGGCTATCGTCCCCACCCGCCCACGCGCCGGCGGCCTGCGTACCCGGCACCCCCGACGCCCACGGATCCTCACGACCCTCCTGGGACGTCTTCCGCTTCGTCTCCTCGTACTGCTGACGCCCCTGCCCGCCACCACCCGAGCTGGTCTTCTCCACCTTCGCCGTGGCGCTGCGGAGCGAAACGGCCACCTCGTCCGCCTCCATCTCATAGACCGTCCGCTTGACCCCCTGCTTGTCCTCGTAGGACCGCTGCGACAACCGGCCCTGCACCACCACCCGCATCCCACGCGTCAACGTCTCCCCGCAGTTCTCTCCCTGCTGACGCCACACCGACACCGGCAGGTACAGCGTCTGGCCGTCCTCCCACGCCTGCTTGTCCCGGTTGTACGTCCGCGGGGTCGAAGCGACGGTGAACTTGCAGACCCCCGCCCCGGACGGCGTGTAGCGCAGGGACACCTGCTCGTCCACGACGTTGCCAACAACGGTGATCACGGTCTCGCCACTCATTTCAGCTCTCCTTCTCTACGCCGCGTACCGGCGGATGGTCTTCGTGGACACTCCGTACTCGCCGGCCAGCTGCCGGACCGGCTCACCAGCCACAGTCCGCTCACGGACCTGGCTACGCTCCTGCGGCGTCAACCGCGCGTTCCCCGCCTGGTAGCCGCCCGCCAGGGACGTATCGGCGTGGCCGCACATGTGCTCCCGCGACGCCTTCAAGCTCTTCGCAGACCGTGCCGCCCGGATCGGGCCGCCACACGACGCGTACCGCTTCCCCGTCACGATCGACCGGATCGTCTCCCTGTTCGAGCTGTACGACATCGCCAGCTCCACGTCCGTCGCCCCGGCCAGAGCCTTCTCCCGGATCGCCACCACCTCCTCCGGCGTGAACGTCCGCAGACTCGGCTGCTTCAACGCCGGGAACGCACGGCCACTGCGCTGGTACTGCTTCCGCAGCCGGTTAACCCAGTTCTCCGTCGTCTTCCGCGGCCACCGGCGCAGATGATCGATGTCGAACAGCGTCATCCCGTTCGCCACGCACTGCTGCACAGCCGTCAGGAACTCCGCATCCGTCAGATCGGTGACCCGGAAGCCCTTCATGAACTTGGCGACCGCGACCTGGTCCACGAAGTCCTCGTCCAGGTCACAGTCCGGCTCGGGGGCAAGGTCCCGTACCGAACGCTCCTCGGACCACGACGGGACGGTCAGGGAGCCGTGCTCGTCGTGGTCGAGCCAGCCCAGTGCTTTTCCCACCGGTTGGTCCGGGTCGACGAGGCCGGCGAGGACGACGATCAGGGCGTCCTTCTCCGGCCCGGTCAGACCAGACAGGACCTGGGCGACGTCCTCGGGTCCTCCGTCACCGTGGACGAGGACGGCGAGGTTCGCCGCTTCGGGCAGCATCCGCTCGGCGAGATCACCACGCTGCTCCGGGCTCAAACGGTTCATGCCGCCCGCACCTCCTCCGCCGCAGCACGCGCAGACGCCGCGATCATGTCGTTGACCCGGTTCACCGTCTGCACGTTCGTCGACAACGCCGACGCCAACTCCAGGCCGTCCAGGCCCTGCGCCCGCAGCGTCAGGAACTCGTCCAACCTGGTTGCGTAGATGTGGTCAGCGACGTTCCTGGTCCGGCCGAACGTCGTCCCGGACCGCCTCTTGTGCAGGGCCAGACGCTCCTTCTCAGTCAGTCCACCCCACACGCCCTGGTCCTGCCGCGTCTCCAACGCCCACGACAGGCAGCGGATCCGGACCGGGCAGCCAGCACAGATCGACTTGGCTTCCGCAGCCTGCATGCGCGCGTGGACGTTGTCGCCGACCGGGAACCAGAGTTCCGGGTCGTGGCGGCGGCATTCGGCTTCATCGCGCCAGTCGCCGGTGTCGGCGGGGGTGAGGGTGGGGGTGGGCGCGGCATTCGTCGTGGGGCGGCGGGTGAGGGTGGTGGTGGGGGTCATCGGGTGGCTCCGGGGAGGGTCGGCCAGGTCGCCTTGTCGAGGGCGGCCCGGTGGGTTTTGGGGAGGTCGGTAATGGGGTGTCCGAGCCAGTCGCGGCCGGCGGCCATGAGGGCGACGGCGTCGGCGGCGTTGTCGTTGCCGTCGGTGGTCCAGTCGGGGAAGCGGCGGCTGATTTGGTCGATGACGGCGCCCTTGGGGGCGTTGCCTTTGCCGGTGGCGTAGAGGGCGCGGGCGTTGGGGGCCATGAGGCCGACGGGGATCTCTCGGGCGTTGAGGTAGTTGTAGATCTCCCACCAGAGCCATCCGCGTTCGTGGGCTCCGCCTCCGCTGCGGGAGACGGCGGGGAGTTCGATGACGACGAGGTCGGGGCGGCCGATGGTGTCGAGGATGAGGGTGCGGACGTGCTGGAGGGCCTCGCGTCGTTCGGGATGGGGTAGGGCGGTGATGGGGCGCTTCTTGTCGGTCCAGCCGACGACGGTGCACCAGCCGTTGCTGGAGGCGATTCCGGTGGCTGTGAGGGAGGGGTCGACTCCGATGACGGTGTTCCAGGGGTCTCGGGGGATGTAGCGCTGGTCGGGGGCGGTGAGGGTCACAGGGGGATCTCCTGTACGGGTGTGGGGCCGGTTCGGGTGGTGCGGAGGTGGGTGGCGTGGCCGGGGCGGTTGCCGAGGTGGAGGTGGCCGCACCAGGTGCAGCGGTATTGCTTGAAGTGGGGTCCGCCTTGGCCGCGTATTTGTCGGGCGCGTCGTCGGGCTGCTTTGCGGCTGGGGAAGGGGGTTTTGCCGTGGCAGGCGGCGAGGTAGGCGTTCATCGGGTGGGTTCGGGGAGGTGGAGGTCGCGGGCGAGGTTGAGGCGGATGTCGTGGGCGATGGCTTCGTTGTGGAGGAAGCGGACGACGATGGCGAGTCTGCGGCGGTGGCCGGCGAGGTCGTTCTCGGCGGAGACCAGGTCGGGGTGCCGGTGGTGGAGTTCGTCGGCGAGTTCGGTGACGTAGGCCTGGTCAGCCATGGGGGTGCTCCCGCGTCCAGGGGCCGTATCCGATACCGAGGGCGAAGGCAACGCGTTGTGCTGCCTGGACGTCGAAGCAGGGCCAGGTGTCGCGGTCGCGCCAGCAGTGGTGTCCGGTTTCGTCGGGGCCGTGGAGTTCGGCTGTGTCGAGGAGCCAGAGGCTGAGTTGCCCTTCGAGGTATCCGTCGCGGCGGCGGAGTTCGGCTGCTGCGGTGTGGAGTTCGCTGCGGGGGCTGGTGGGGCCGATGTCGGCGGCGGGCGCCGCGTAGAGGGCTTCGAGCTGGTCTCGGGTGTCAGCCATCGCGGTCTCCGTCCAGGGCTGCCCGGAGGCGGGAGACAGGGACGGTGTGGGACCAGTCGGTGCCCTCGTAGTCGTCCAGGACCTCGCGGGCCACGGCGATGCGGGCTTCGGCCTGCTGCCGGAACTCGTGCGGGGTGGGACGGCGGCGGCGCTGGATGGTGACGGTGTAGGAGTCGGCCGGGTTCTGTCCGTCCTGGAGGTCGAGAGCCACGGACGGCTCGTTGGCGACTATCTCGGTCTCGAGGTAGTTCTGTGCGCCGTAGCTGTTCAGCATGGTCCGCATGGAGGCGACGAGCGTCAGGAGGATCTCGCGGGCGGGTTCGGTTTCCAGGGTGACGACGCCGTTCTCGATGTTGAGGCCCTTGAAGAGGGTGCCGTCGGCGAGGATCTCGGCGGCGAGGTCTCCGAGGGCGTCCATGACGTGGTCGGCGGCCAGGGTGAAGTCGGGCTTGCGACCGGTGCGGCGCCATTCGGTCCAGGAGGCGGCGAGGGCGTTCTGAATGGCGGTGTGGGCCTGGTTGCGGCGGTGTTCGCGCTGGGTGTCGGTGAGGTCCGTGGTCACGGCTGCGGGTGCTCCTTGGGCTGGTCCTGGTCGGCGCGGGCGGTGAGGACGGCGGCTATCTCGGCGTGAGACAGGGGCTGGGTGTCGGCTGCGGCGGACCGGGCGCGGGTGAGGGCGTCTCCGAGGGCGCGTACCGCGGGGTTCGGTGCGGCCGGCGTGGGGGCGGTGTCGGTGCGCTGGTCGCAGAGGGCGGTGATCTGCCGGGCGCGGTGGAGTTCCTGCGCGGTGTGGATGGTGTAGACGTGGGCGGCGCCGTGGGGGCAGCGGATCGCGGCGTGGAAGGTGGGGGTGTGGTCGGTGGTGGCGTGGGCGGGGGTGTGGGTGATGACGGTGCCGTCGTTGAGTCGGGCGGTGGGGCCGTGCCAGGTGCGGACGGGGATGGGGAGGCGGGCGGTTGCGGAGGCGAGGGCGGCGCGGGCGGCGGCTTGTTCTTGGGCGCCCATGGGGCCGACGAACACGCGGCGGCGGACGGGGAGGGGTTCGCGAAGGTCGACGATGGTGGTGGCGTTGACGGGAGTGTTTTTGGGGCGGGCTTTGGTGGTGGTTTTGCGGGCCCGGGGGGTTGTCTTCTTCGCGGTTTGCTTGTTCGCGTTGCGTGTTCTGGTGGCCATCGTGGGCCTCCGTCCTGGGTTGGGGCTGGGTGGTGCTCCGGTGCTCGTGCTGGGCGGCTGCTAGAGGCCGGCTGCGGTCTGTTGGGCGGCGGCCACGATGCAGTCGGCGGCGTGCAGGTGGTCGGCGGGAAGGCGGTAGTCGTCGTGCTCCCGCTCCGGCTGGCACTGGCAGACCAGGGACTCGATGAAGGCGAGTTCCTTCTTGACGGCGGTCAGCTCGTCCAGGGCTTCGCCGAGTACCTCGGTGCGGACCGCGTTGTACAAGCGCTCCACGCGGGCATCGGTGGTTTCTCGGGGTGTCCACATGTCGCTGAGGAGGCTGACGTACCGCCGGATCTCGTCGCGGGCGGTCATGCTGTCTGCTCGTTCTGCGCGAGGGCGTGGGTGACCTGGATCTGGTGGAGGTAGCCGTCGGCGTAGCCCTGGGCCCAGAGGCGGTCGTACTGGTCGGCCATGGAGGCACGGTCGTGGGCCTGGCGGGCGGGGAGCTTGCTGATGGCGTCGAGTTCGCCGTCGAAGTAGCCGGCGTTGTAGGAGTTGTCGTCGGCGGAGGTGGCGTCCGTGGTGAAGGTCGGCATGGTCATGGTGTGGCCCTTTCAGGCGGCGTGGGGGGTGGGGAGGTCGGCGTCGGGCTGGTCCGTGTCGAGGGCCAGGGCGTGGACACGGATGCGAGGGGAGGCCGGGTTGTCGGGGTCGGTGCGGGTGTGGAGGGTCCACATGCAGACGCCGGAGCCGTGGGGGGCGTCCTGGCAGGTGATGCGGCCGCCGAGGGCGTACCACCAGGTGGTGAGGTCGTCGAGGCTGGTGGTGAAGACGTGGGCTTCGGTGCCGTGGTCGGTGATGCGGGCGTGGGGGAGGTTGTTGAGGTCGGCTGCGGTTTCGGCCTGGATGGCGGGGGTGAGGGTGTGCATGCGGGGCTCCCTGGTGCGGAGGGTGGCTGCTGGGGGCCGGCCGCGCGGTGTCGGCTTCACGCGTGGCCGGCCCCGGTCTTGGGGGTCAGGCGGTTTCGCGGTGCTGGTCGGCGCACCAGGGGCACTGGTGGCGGCCGAGGTTGTAGCCGTCGCCGGGTTCGATGACGTGGGCGTCGGGGTCGGCGGCGTCGAAGATGGTGGGGCACCAGCAGGAGCAGCCGCAGCGGCGGATCTCGGTGCCGTAGGGGATGCGGAGGCCGGCGATGGACGCGGCGGCGAGCATGAGGGCGACGTATTCGCCGTTGTCGGCGGTGTTGTCGGCGAGTTCCATGGCGTGGTCGAAGCGGTCCTGGTCGTCGGTGCTCAGGGTCCGGTAGTTGGCTTCGAGGCGTGCGGGGGCGTGCGTCATCAGGGCCATGGGTGGCTCCGGGTGTTGAAGGGGGGTACTCCGCCTGCCGGTTGAGGGGCTAGGCGTTGTCGGCCCATTCAAAGTAGCCCATATTCCATGGCGTTAGCAATAGGTCTACGGGTGTGGGCATGAGAAAAGCCCCGACCCGGTTCGGGTCAGGGCTCTGTGTCTCGGTTGTGCCGGCGGTAGTCAGGGCCAGTCGGAGGACGCTCTGAGCTTGGCCGCGGTCCGCTTGAAGTGGGCGGTGAGGACGTCGGACCAGTCGACGTACTTTACGGATCCGGTGCGGCCACGGACGCTGACCGTTGTGATTCCGTCCTCTTTCACCCACCGGCGGATCGTGTCCGGGCGAGCGTCATGCCCGGTGCGGGCGAGGAGTGCGGACGCCTCGTTGTACGTGACCGGTTGCTCGAGGTCCTCGATGGACTCGGGGCGCGGGCTGTGGTGCAGTGCGGCCATGGTGGCGGCCTCCCAGATCAGCGGCCGCAGTTCGCAGCTCCAGCAGCCGATACGGGTGGATGGCGAGGCATCCGGTGTGGTGGTGGTGTCGTGCGTGTTCAGTTGTGGTGGTGGTTCTTAGACCGGCGGGTGGGGGTCTAGGTTGCGTTGCGGCGCCAGATTTCTGTGCGCTCGATTTTCTGGGCGGCGAGCCGGGCCAATGTCCAGCTGGTGGAGAGGCCTTCGGGGGTGGTGCAGCGGCGGTTGGTGCAGCGGGCGCGGCGTGCGGCCGAATCCCACATGAGACCCCAGTACCCGCAGCCGGGGCACGGCTGCTTGCAGACCTCGTCGGTCTCGCCGAGGCGTACGGCGTGCTCGAGGCGCTGCTTTTCGAAGAGGTGCTCGCGGTGTGCCTGCTGGGCCTGGTCGGCGTCGCCGGTCGCGTTGATCGACCACTCGTAGAGGTCGGCGCGGGTGGCGGGCATGGGGCCGGCGTCGGGGGCTATCTCGCGGGTGAGCGCGATGACTTCGCCGGCCTTCTCGGCGAGGTAGTCGACGAGGCCGATGTTCAGTGGTGCGCCGGCCGTGGTGGAGGGGTTGCGGCGTTCCTGGGGTCCGTTGGCGGGGTGGTGTCGGAGTTCGGGGGAGTCGAGCAGGCGGAGGGCTTTTGCTGCGGCTGTGGCGGTGTCTTGGCCCATGTGTCCCCGTCCCCTGTTGCTGGCCGTCCCGTGGGGGCGCATGCGGGGCCTGTGTGGGGCAGGGGCGTGCGCGGGTGGCCGGATGCTGTTGCTCCGGGTGTTCCGGACGCCCCATCGTGCCACGAACTGGTCGCGTGTTGAACAGAGTGTGGCAAAGGATCAACGGTTGGTTGCTGTTGTTGCAGTTTGGTGACTGGCGGTAACTGTCAAAACCCCCGGCATATGCGGATGTTCAGGCGAGGAGCCCTGGTGCCGCGGCCATTCCATCGAGCATTCCGACGAGGTCGGCGTGCGCCGGCTTGTCGATGAGGCCCTGGGCGAGAGCGCCGTCCAGGGTGCGGCGCATCAGGCTGAGGCTGATCAGGAACGCTTCGGCGGTGTCCTCGTCGGTGAGAGTCCTTCGGTGGTCGGCGAAGGCTTTCTCGATGGTGGCGGCGAGGCGCTGCTGGGGGGTGAGGTCGCCGGACGGTTCGGGCATGGCCGCCTCCTGGTGGCGGCGGGTACGGCGGGGGCGCCGGAACGCGAACACGGTGGCGGTGCAGCCGTCGCCGGGGTCGGGTCCGGTGTGGGCGGGTTCTGCGGACATGGGGCGTCTCCGCTCCTCCGGCAGATTCGGGAAGGTCCTCGTACAGCCTGGTATTCGCAGTACCGGGCCCTGTAGGTTGCACGCCGACTGCCAGTCCGGTGTGCGGGTGCTTACTGTGTCACTTTGTACGGTAGGTGGGGTAGACACGTCTGAGTATTGAGCAGGTAATGACGCGTGTTCTGGCCAAAGTGTGACGTGCTGTAGGCCGAATCCCAACACCCGGTGACTACTTGCGGGTTGCATGAAAAATGCCCCGCACTGGCTGCGGTGGGGGTGCGGAGTTGCCGACAACACACCGCCCGGCTTCCAGTGGGGGCCGAGACCTCACGGGCGCAGGCCCGTCCGGTAGACGTCAGTCTAGTGCGGAAGCCCTTTGCGGGGGAGCCCCTTGCTGCCCCTGGCCGTCTCAGTTGCGGCCGGTGGGGTGTGGGGGTGGCCGGGAGTGGCGCGGGTTCTGCCGCGGTGGCCGGGATACGGCCGGTGGGCTGCGATCCACGCGGCCGCTCCCGGCCGTGCGGCCACCAACCGGATCGGTGTGGTGGCGGGTTCCACCCAACCCGCAGATATATGCACCATGGAAGTCCGGTCTGGGGGAGATCACTCGTGTGAGTGACGCAGAAACCCCGGCAAGAGTGGGCAACTGACCCAGATTCAAGACGGCAGGTCGGGCCGTGTCCGGAACGCAGAAAGGGGGCCCCGCCCTCCCGTCGGTGGACGGGGAGGCGGGGCCCTCGGGCTGTTCAGTGGGCGGTGTCGGCAGTCTCGTCGACCAGGCCCCGGGCCAGCTCTTGCAACCGCTGCGGAGCGCGGTCCCGGGCCATCCTGTTGATGATCTCCACCAGTTCGAAGAACAGGTCCTCGTCGGGCATCTTCGCCCCGACGAGCATGGCGACCGCGCCGGGCTTGTCCCACTCGATCGGCCGCGGGGACCGGGCCTCGGCGGGCGTGGACCGCGGTTCGGGGATCACCTCCGTCGCGGGCGGTCGGACGGAAGTCGGTGCAGTTGTCTTCTCTTCTGACGGCGTCGGGTCGACGGACCCACTAGGTGGGGAAGGCGTCGGCGCCGGCGTGAGGGCAGGCGCCGGAGCCGTTTCCGGCCGGTCGGCGTATACCGCGGTATACGCGTCGGGCGTCTTCTCGGGCTCGGCGGCCGTCGTCTTCGGCGCGCGGGTGACCGGAACCGGTGTCGGTGCCTGGGGCTGCTCTTGGTCTGCCTTCCACGCGGCGTACTGCTCTGCGGCGGGCAGGGAGGCGTAGCGGCGCATGTCCCGGAACGCGGTCAGCTTCCCCTCGAGGACGAGCTGCACCATCTCATCGGAGAGCCGCAGCAGGCCGATCCGCTGGTTGAACCACGCCTTGGACTTGCCCATGGCGCGGGCGGCCGCGGCCTGGTTCCCGTCGTGGAGTTCAAGCATGGCGCGCAGGCCGTCGGCTTCTTCGATGGGATTGAAGTTGGCGCGCTGCACGTTCTCGGACAGGACCGCGGCAAGGAACCGGATCCGGGACTCGGTGAGGTCGTGCCGCAGGAGCAGGTCGACGGTGCCGAGGCCGACCTGACGTGCTGCGCGCCAGCGTCGTTCGCCGGCGGCCATCACGTACCGGCAACTGTCGGGCAGCTGGCCGGCGTGCTCCGGGTACAGCTTGAGGTAGGCGGCCTTGTTCACGGCGACGCACGGCTGGAGCTGCCCGCCGCGCATGTCCTCGCCGAGTTCGGTGAGCTCGGTGTCGTCGAACGCCCGCCGCGGGTTGAGGGGGGTGGGGGCGACGGTGTCCGGGTGTACATGGATCAGGTCGGGGCGGCTGGCCCCGGGTACGGCCTCTACCTTGCTTCCGGCGAGCGAGGCGAGGGAGACGCGCTTGCCGGCCATCAGCGGCGCCCTCCGTAACCGCGCTCCAGGGCGAGACGGAAGTAGTCCTCGCGGGCCCGGAGGGTGGTGCCGTTGTCGGCGTACTGGGTGACGACCTTGCCTTCGGACGCCGCACGAGTGTGGATCTTGTAGCGGCGGATGACGGTCTTCGCCCGGGGCCAGCCCATCGCGTCGATGTAGGCGATGGTGTCCTCGAGGTCGGCTTTGCCGTCGCGGGGGTCCCAGGCGTTGATGACGACCGTGTACGGCAGGCCGCGGGGGACGATGACCCGTTCGATGGTGCGGGCGGTCGGGTCGAAGGCGAGCGGCTCCGGAGGCATGGGGACGAGGACGTCATCGGCGATGTCGAGGGCGGCGGCGAGGATGTGCTCGTTCTCGAGGCTGCCGGGGGTGTCGATGAAGATGTGCTGCCGGTCGTCGCTCTGGCCGAGGACGTCGTGGGTGACGGCGGCCAGGTTCACGGCGGTCGTGGTCTTACCGACGCCGCCCTTCTGGTTGGCGATGACGTGGATTTGCGCGCCGAGGTTTTTGAGGTCGGCGAGGCTGTCGGGGTCTTCGTGGGCGGCGGCGAAGTCGAAGGGGAGGTTGTCGCCGACGCGGTCGGCCCACCAGATGGTTGACCCTTGGGGGTCGGTGGACACGACGAGGACTGAGGACGGCATGGGTGCTCCGTTTCCGTGTGCTTCCCGGGGCGTGGCGCTCCGGTACTCGGACGGGGCATAGCTTCTCAGATGGCCCGGGTGGGGTGTGGGATTGGGCCGGTTTCGGGCGGTGCCGTCGGCCCGGGGCGTATACCGCGGTATACGCCGGGGCTGTTCGTCTGGGCCTGCGATCACGGTCTGTTCGCCGGCGCGTGGGGCGGGAGGGTATACCGCGGTATACGCGCAGAGGGCTCTCCAATCAGTTCAGTGGTTCGTCCTCGTCGTCCTCGAGGAGTTCGTCGGCGTAGGGCTGCCCGTCCTGGTAGGCGGCTTCACGGAACAGGGCGCGGTGGTCGCGGGTGAGCGGGGGCCGCGGGTAGGTGATGCGCGGCTTGGCGGCCCGGACGGGGGTGGGGGCGGTCATCGCGGGCTCCCGGCGGTGGTTAGGAGCACCGGCATGTCGACGGGCTCGGGTTGGAGGGTGGGTGCGTTGTGGAGGCGGGCCCATTGGTCGAGCCAGGCGCGTTCGTCGGCTTCTTCGGCGGCGTGCCAGGCGGGGGTGTGGGTGAGGACCATGGGCGGCTCCGATCGTGCGGGGTGATCGCGACCACGGTGCACCAGGAACCGCCAGCGTGTTGCCCCCTGCCGTGGACCTTCGTTGTTCACAGCAACCTGCGTAGGAGGACGGGATGAGTAGGAACAAGGACGCAGTCCGGCTGGCCGTGCTGAAGGGTGTGTCGTACAGCATGGCTTTGCGGGTAATCCGTGAGGCCCATGCTGAGTCGCCGGACGAGTCGCATCATGCGGTAGCGGTGCGTCTGATTGAGGCGGAGGAGACCCGGTTGGCAGCCGTTCCGGTCAAGACTGTTACGGCGATGTTCCTGGAGCCGAGGGCCCAGTAGTCAGGCGGCGCCGAAGAGCCGGCGGGGTCCACTGCCGCCTGCCTTCTCGCGGCGGGCTCGGGCGATGGCGGCCTGGCGGACGGCTTCCCGTTCGTCGACCTGGGCGGCCTCGAGTCGGTCGGTCTCCCACACGGCGTCGCGGTGCTCGGTTTCGGGTTGGCGGCCGGCGCGGAGGGCGGCTTCCTGTCGGGTGCGGGCTTCGATCTCGTAGGGGTCGATGCGCTGGTGTTGGGTGCCGCGGTGCTCGAGGGCGAGGGCGAGCGTGTGTTGGTAGCCGGGGTGGGCGGTGTCGCGGGTCTTCACGGGCCCGGCCGGTACGGGGGCCTGCTCGGGGTCGAGGGCGTCGGCTGCGGTCCGGTGGTCGCCGCCGGGGGCGAGGACGCGGATGCTGCGGACGGCGGGCTTGCCGAGCTGCCGGTTGAGGTGGGCGACGAGTTGCTGCTGGAAGAGCCGTATCTGGGTGGCGTAGGCCGGGGAGGACGGCCGGAGTTCGAGGATGCCGCGGTCGGGGTCGTAGGCGACGGCTTGGACGGTGGTCGCGAGTTCGGTGGGGGCGATGGTGGCCCACTGGTCGAGGAGGTTGCCGCCGTTGAGGCCGGCGTCCCAGCCTTGTTCGGCTTGGAGGCGTCCGAGGATGTTGCCGAGTCCTTGGGGGTCGCGTCCTTCGCCGCGTACGGGTCGGGGTCCACGGCGGGTCTTCTTCGCGGGCGCGGGTGCGGTTTTGGCGTTGGCGCGGGCGGCGGCGAGCGCCATGCGGGCCAGATCAGCACCGGAACCCTGCTCGGTCACTGGGCACCTCCGTTGATCGCTCGGGCGACGGCAAGGGCGTGTTGAGCGTCTTCGGGCAGTGCAGCGTCCTCGCGGAGTTCGACGCCTTCCCAAGAGGCCAGCCAGCGGGTCACGGGGACCCTCAGCCTGGCCAGGTCAGCGGCAGTGGTGTGGTGGCTTTGGAGGGTCCGAACAGCGGCAGCGATCTCGTCGGCAATGATCATGGCGGGTCTCCTCAGAAGGCGGGGGCGAGGGTGTCGCGGCGGGCGTTGATGGCTTCGAGAGCGAGGGTCTGGTCGACGAGCCGGTTCGTGTACAGGCGGCGGGCGTATACCTCTCCGCGCATTTCGATCGCGAGGAAGATCAGGCTGGGGTTCTTCATAGCGTCCACGCGCATGTCGACGACCTGCTGCTTGGTGAGGTCTTCGAGCGCCAGCGGCGACTCGTCGACCGGCGCATTGCCGGGTGCCAGGTGCTCCCGGATGGCGGCGAACGCCTCGTCGATGGCGCGGCGGGCAGCAAGGCTGCGGGGGCCAGCAACGGGGGCGTCATCGAAGCCGGTGTGACGGTCCTTGGCAGCGGCCCGGGACTCTTCCCACATGGTCACGTAGCCGGCGCGCATCGTGGCGGTCATGCCTGCCTTGCCGCGGAGGCGGTCGGCAAGCATCCCGGAGGGGCGGCGGACGCCGTGGGCGGGCATGGGAATGGATTCGGCGACGGCCTGGACTTCGCGGACAGTCCAGCCCGCGTCTGAGAAGTCCTTCAGCACCCAGGAGACCCTCGGGACCGAAGCGCCGTGCAGCCACGGAATGGTGGTGACGGCTTCCTTGCCGAACTGGTAGCGGCGGCCGACCTTGTTCAGGGTTCGCGGTCCGCGGTTGGACTTCTTCGGGGTGGGGGACTTGCTTGGCCCGCTTGCGAGCTTGCTCTCAGGGGGGGAGTAAGTGCGGTCCGCAGAAGAAGTGCCAGAAGTACCCACCTGCATTGGGGTGCAACGGGTACGGCCCGAAACGGGGGTACGGCGGGGTCGGCGGCGGGTCTTCCGGGCGGCCTTCTTGGCGAGCTTTCCGAGGAGGGGACGGTGCTCGGGGGCGGCGCCGACGGGACGGCGTTGCACCCCTTCACCGGTGGTGCGGATACCGAGGGCGGTGTCGAAGACGGTGGGGATGGTGCGCTCGTACACGGACGCCTGGTTGCCCTCGCCGCGGACACGGGTGCCCTTGCTGCGGTACACGAGGAGGCCGGCCTCCCGCAGCATGCGCAGGTGGTACTTCACGGACCGTTCGGACACCTTCGTCTTGCGGGCGAGGTAGGCGATGCCGGGGCGGCACTCCTTGAGAGCGGAGATTTCCTGGGCGATGGCGAGGGTGGTGTCGTTCATGGCGCGGGGGCCGTCGGTGTGGGGGGAGGTGTAGATGCCGCTGCCGTGGACCCAGTGGACGGCCTGCATCCAGGAGTGGGCGCAGGTGGTGATGCGGCCGGTGGTGGTGTGCAGCCACTGGTGCGTTGTGGGCACGGCGAGACGGGTTTCGGGGCACTGGGTGTCGTCCGTGCGGGGGGATGTTCCTCGCGAAACGGGCGCCGAGGAAGCGCCAAGCTGACAAGAAGGGGTGCGCTGAGGCACTATGTACCTGCCGTCCTGCGGACATGAGAAAGCCCGCCTGGTGGTGAAGGTGGTTCGGAGAGAACCTGGAAGTCGCTCGCTCGGGTTGGCGCCCGGCGGGCCTTAGATCGGCATTGGCGTGCTGATCCGTGGTACGAGGGCCGCAAGGGCCGGGTAGGTGTTGGCGCACCAAACCGGGGAAGCGGCCAGGGCGGTCGAGGAATCTCCCGCCCGACAGTGGCTACGTCATTCGAACCTCAGCTCCGTCTTGTCGGGGTCGATCAGGTCGGCCGCATCCTGGTAAGCCAGGTGAATCGGGCCGACCTCTCCGGGGTCGTAGTCGTGGTCGCGGATCCGGTCCGCCAGTTCCCGGGCGTAGGCGCGGAGCATGTAGTCGGCAGCTTGGAGGTCGCGGTGTCCCTGCTCGTTGGTCCAGGGCTCCAGCGCACCGAGCAGGGCGCGCTCGGCGGGGCCGCGAGTGTGGGAGTGGACGAACTGGCTGTCGCTCATCGCTCGACCTCCGTCAAGCCGTAGCCCTCGGCGAGAAGCGGGCCATGCAGCCGCTCCACGTCGCGGCGAAGCATCATCGGCATGTCGCCTGCCGAAGGCAGGAGCACGCTGTCGCCGTCGTAGGAACGCCCGGTCGACCACCAGACTTCCGCGTCGCGGTCCACGAGCCTGACCCAGTCGCTGGGTACACCCACGAGGCAGTCCTCGCAGATGTCGCTGACCATGTCCTCGGGGACGGGAGTCGTCCCGCCCGGGGCGGTCATGCGACTGTGGGGGTAGTGGGGACAGGGCCCGGCTGCGTCGGCGGTGTGATCTTCACGCCGTATACGCACAAACTTCGGGTGGACCTGTCTACGGGGTCGAGTCCCCGGGTACTCTTGGCCATCGTCGGCACCTTCGTGGAAGTTGAGTGTCGGCCCGGCCCCGCTCCTGGTGTTACCAGCACCAGGGAAGCAGCGGGGCCGTTCCTTATTGTCTTGTGGCCAGCGACCGAAACTGAGTGGCCGTCTGACGTGTACCACATGCTACCGGTTACGCCCATCGCCTGTCCCACCTTCCTTCCCCCGTGTCTCTAGTACTACTGGTCACACCACAAGTGACGGCCAGTCAGTGCCCGCGCTCCGCCTCGCCGTCCGCCGGATGCTCCGGAGCCACCAGACGCCGCGACCGCGCCACCGAACCCGCCATCGCATGGAACCCCGCCTCCGTCAACCGGCTGTGCAGAACATGCAACCGGTCCCCCCGCGCACGGTCGTCCCCCGCCACCTGAGCCGCCCGCCAACCCACCACCACAGCCCGCTCCCACACCGCCTGCAACACCACCGGATCCAGATCCGGCCACAAGTCCCGCGGCAACTTCTCCGGACAGCCCACGGTGTCCAGCTCCGCAGCCGCCAGCACACCAGCCAGATACTCGCCCGACGACATCGCCCGCCCGGTCAGTACCGCGTCCGCGCGCATCACCTCGAACCCCGCATCATCGAACGGGACGCCCTGAGCGTCATCGGACGAGGCGGGCGTGGTGGCAGGGGTGTTGCTCATGCGGCGGTCTCCAGGCTCGTGGTGGTGGGGTACAGGGTGGTGACCGAGGCGCCGGCGGCCTGGTCGTCGAAGTCGAAAGCGAGCTGCCCGGGGACGGACACGACCCGCCGGCCACGGCGCCCGGCCCGGCGGCGGCCCGACCGGAACGGCGAGGACTCGGCAGGACCCGCGGCGCCCGGCCCAGCGGCAGCCTCCGCGGCCGCCACCTCCTGGCGGTCCAGCAGCCCCCGATCGACCGCCGCGTCCAGCAGCTCCGCACGCGACGCCGACTTCGGCAAACTCAGCTGCGTCTTCAGCCGGGCTATCTGCCACTTCGCCGTCCGCAGCCCCTCCAGCCCCGCACCCAGCCCCGCAGCCACAGCCACCAGCTCCGGGTCCGCGTGCCGGGCCAGGCCGCGCAGCACCGCGAGCTTCTGCTCCGTCCGCAGTTGCTCCACCGGCACCGGCACGGGAGCCGCCACCGGCACCGGCGCCGCCTGCCGCTCCTGCACCAGAGCCTTCGTCCGCTCCAGCGCCGTCCGCCCGCCCAGGATCGCGAACGGCTCCGGCAGTTTCCCCTCCGGCGTCAGGCTCGATCCGTAGGCGAGGCACTGCACCATCACCGGGCAGCCCACGCACACGTCGACCGCGGCAGACTCCCGCGCCTCCCGCACCTCCCGCTCCTCGCCCCCGTCCACGTCCGGGGCCTGCCACGCGTCCACCGACACGGAGTTGTCGCCGGCCGCCACACGCGGGTTGTCGGGGTCCGGGGCACACCCCCGATACCGGTAGTACGGATGATCCGACAGCGCGGCCAGGGCGACCGCAGCACTCAAACGCTCGGGCTGGCTCACAGGGAACCCCCTTCCGGGTCATGGGCAGAAAGAACAGAGTCGAGAACCTGGTCGGCCTCGCACAGAACCGCGCCGGCCAACACCGCGGGACCGAGCCGCCGGTTCAACCGGTCGACGATCACCGACATGTCGTGGTGATGCAGACCGTCCGCCAGACGACGCGCGGCGCGCTCCGCATCCAGAGCGCGCCGCAACCGCACCAACCGGACCACCCCCACCGCCACCCCGAGGGCGGCGAGCGCGGCAACCACAGGTCTTGCAGGTATCGAGCATGCTGGCACTGCACTCACCTCCCTCGGTGGTGTGCCAGACGGATGGACAGAAACCAGGGCCCGGGTCAGGGCCGGTACAGGGCGTTCGACCGGGCCGCGACGTTCTCCGCAGCCTCCGCGGCATCCAGGACCGCCACGTCGTGCGCGGCCTGCGCCTTCGCGGACATGGTCCGCCACTCGGCCATCTCGGCCTCCCACCTCCGCCGATACGACGACGGCTTCCGCCGCTCCCACCACAAGGCCAGGACCGTGCCGACAGCGGAAACCAGGAGGATCACCGGGATCACCCAGCGCTGCGGTTCAGACAGGAAATCGGGCATGACGGAGCTCCGTTCGGCGATAGCCGGGAAGGGAGGGATGGTTCGGATGCCCCAGGCGGGGACTTCAGGGAGGACGAGCCTCCAAAGGGCCGCAGAACGCGGGCCCGAAGTGGTTCAGGCGGCGACGGTAGAGCCGTCCGAAGCAACCGCCGGAATACCGAAGGCCGCAGCAATCACGTGCTGAGCCAGCAGACAGGGGACAGCATTCCCCACCTGTTCCAGTTGCTTGGTGCGACTCCCCTGGAACGGATGGTCCGCCGGGAAGGACTGGAGAACGGCAGCGTCCCGGACAGACAAGCGGATCGTGTCGCGCCGACCGCCCCGGTAGGCGGGCAACTCTTCGGCAGGCACAAGCCGCTTGCAGTCGATCCACCGACCGGCATCGCGCTCGCCGTAGAGGGTGGCTCGGGCGCCGGAACCACCAACGCAGGAGGGATCCGGACCGCCTGCCGCAGTCCCGACCATCACGGTCAGGGCCGGCCGGTGCGTCATGCCCCATCCGATGGCCTCGGCCATCGACACCCATGGCTTCAGTCCAAAGCCTTCTTGGACGTTGGTGGCGCCCTTGCGGTAGCGATGGTGGGTCGGCTCCGGAAGCCGGGCTGTGCCGTCCAGTGTGGCGACGAGGAACGCCCGAGTACGGGTCTGGGGGACGCCGTACTCCTCGGCGGACAGTCGACCGGTGGCGACGCTGTAGCCCTCCGGTTGCAGGAGCTCAGCGAACTCCTCCCACACCGAAAGAACGGTGGGCACCTGCTCCAGGAGCAGCGTCCGGTACGGGCGCCCACCGTCCACCGCAGCCAGAGCCCAGCGCAGTGGCTCCAGGACCAGCCCGGTCCGCTCATCATCGAACCCGGCCAGCGCTTCGGTGATGGCCTGCCGGGCCGCCAGCCGCCGCGCAAGGTCGAGGATGGTGTCCAAGGCGGCCCGACCGCGGCCCTTCCCGCTGACCGAGAACGTCTGGCAGGGCGGGGAACCGATGAGGTCCGTGGCGTCCGGGAAGTCGGCGGGCCCATATGTCCGGACATCGCCCTCCACCGTGGCCAGACCCGCAGCGCGGCGGGTCTCGCAGGCGGCATGATCGCGTTCGATGCCGATCACGTCCAAGCCGAGCCGGGTCGCCCCAACATCCCAGCCGCCGGGGCCAGCGAACAGGTCGACCATCATGCGGCGGCCTCCAAGGCCACGCCGACCGGGATGCCAGTAGCGGCCGAGACGACGTGCGCCGCCAAGAGCGGCGGAACGGCGTTGCCGACCTGCTCGAACTGCTTCGTCTTCGTGCCCTGGAACGGGTAGTCCGGGCGGAACGACTGAAGGACAGCGGCCTCGGCGACGGTGATGCGCACGGTGTCGGGGCTGGCGAACTGGGACTCGCCGCCGGCGTCGCGGTTGCGGTGGCCGGGCGGCGCGATCCGGTTGGTGGCGCACACCGTGGTGGCCGGGCGCTGCTGGACCCACTCAATTCGAGCCGAATTGTTGCCGAAAGCCATGGTCGGCGCGGGCTCCTCAATGCCGCGTATCGCGGCCCGCTCCTGGTTGCCGTTGCGCAGCACCCACTGCCCACCCGACTTCGAGGTGAAGGCGGGCGCCGGCGCGGTGTACGGGTCGGCGGTCTGGCGGCTGCCGTCGGCGCGCTGGTCGCGATTCGTGTGGAGCACCCACGAACGGGCCTTCTCAGTGAGCGCCCACGACGGCCGGTCGGCGGGAAACTCGTTCCCCCCAGCAGTCTTCCGGTCCCCGCGGGTGTTCACGGTCAGCCCCTCGACCCATCCGAGCGCTTCCGCCATGGACACCCACTGCTCCAGGCGCTCACCGAACAAGTCGTCCGCCGGCTCCTTCGCATGCGTCGGCGCCGGCGCGGTCACCGGCCGAACCCGGGAGGCGATGAGGATCGCCCGCTTGCGGGTCTGCGGGACGCCGTAGTCGGCAGAGTTGAGGACCCCCACCCACGTGCTGTAGCCCCACTGCTGGAGGTACAGAGCGTACTGACGCCAAAGCGGGAGAACGTCGGGGACTTCCTCCATGCACACCCACTCGGGGCGGAGGTCGTACAGCCAGCGCATCGGCTCCGCGGCCAGCAACGACCGTTCGTCCTTGCACTGGGCGACGAGTTCGGCCCGACTGTCCCGGCCGTGCGCCAGGTCGTGGGCCGCCTGGTGCACCAGCGGCTGGTCCGCCAGGCCCCCACGCTTCCCCGCCCGGGACCACGCCTGGCACGGCGGTGACGCGATCAGACCCTTGATCCGACCCACGAACGGGGAGGTGGGGTAGGCGGCGACGTCGGTCTGGATGACAGGGTGCCCGGCGGCGTGCGCGGTCAGGCACGCCGCCCGGTCCCACTCAAGACCGATGTCCGTCAGCCCCAGCAGGCGCAGGCCCTCAGACCAGCCCCGCGGACCGGCGAACAGGTCGACGATCACGCGGCGCTCCTCTCCGTGTCGCCGCCCTGTGCGGCCTTCTGCTGCTTCACAGCCGTCTCCAGCAGGTCCAGCAGCTCACGGAACGGCATCTGCTCCCTTGCCGGCGGCGGGCCCTCCACGTACAGGTCGATGACTTCCTTCACCGTCGCCTCACCACGAATCTGGGTGAGCGCATCAGCGTTCATGCGCATGTCGATCGCCTGGAGATACAGCCTGTCCAGGACCTCGTCATCACCACCCTCAGCAAGAACCTCGGCCTCCACGATCCCGCCGTTGCGGGGCCCGTCGTACGCGGCCTCGGCGGCGGGGTCGATGTCGGAGGGCTCCGGGTCGCCAGACTCGGCGGCGGCCATGGCTTCGGCCCGGGAGGCGACCTGGCGACCGATGGCGGTGATCTGGTCGAGATACTCCGTCGGGGCACCAGCGTTCTTCGCCTCCTGCCACAGGGCGCGGACCGCGTCGGCGGACTTGGCGGCCTGGGCCTCGGCAAGGTAGTCGCGGCGCTCCCGCTGCACCGGCGGCGTGTTCGGCGTCGACTGCACAACGCTCATACGCGGCTGCTCCTGGTCGGCGTTGTCCGCCTGCGCCATCTCCTCGGCCGTGTAGACGCCGGCGAGGTCGTGCGGGAACGCCTTCCGAAGCGCCAACGCTTCGGCGCACTTGGCGATCTGCCCGGCGGGCATCTTTGCCCACAGGCCCTTGGGGTTGCCGTCCGGAAACGTCTGCACGTACTCGCGGAACGTGGCGACCGCGGAGAAACGCTGCCCATTGCGGACCACGGTCACCTTTGCGGCCGCCGGCGGCTCGTCGGCCAGCCACACGTCACGCCACCGACCGGACGGGTCGCACCACACGGTGTCCTCGTAGCCGTACGTGCCGCCGGTCTGCGCGGTCACGCGCTGGGCGATGACGCGGTACCCGTCGATGCCGGTCTGCGGCGTGTAGACCTCGCGGCCGTCCTTCTTGCTGAACCGGCCGATGAGGTAGATCTGCCGGGAGAACGGGTCGAGGCCGGTGCGCTGGCACAGGTGCAGGAAGCCGGACAGTTCGGCGGCGGTCACCTGGTCCTTGATGCCGGATTGGCGGAGGACGGCGGCCTGCTCGGGCGTCCAGTTGGTCTGGTCGGGGCGGATGGCGAGGGCGCCGCCGGTCTTGGTGGGCTGGTTTTGGGTGTGCGAGGTGGGGCCCTCCGCCGTGCTGCTGGCGAGGGCCTCGGTGGTAGCAACCACGTGAGGTCTCCAATGTGGGGTTGTACGAGATACCGGAGGGCGGGTCTGGTTGTCGGCGTCCAGACCGGCCCCGCCGGCCGATGCCTACTCGGCCCGGTCGGCTTCGATCCCGAGCTGGTCCAGCAGATAGTCGATCGCCAGCACGTTCGGGCCCGTCTTCGCGTTCAACACCGGGTGGCCCTTGCAGGCCTCCTTCACCCGGTCATGCAGAGCATCGTTCGGACGCATCCGCATCGGAACCATGTCCGCCGCATCCTCAGCACTCCACACCACCGGCTGCGGATCGAACTCGCCGTCCAAGAACTTCTGAAAGCCCTCGTTGACGATGTCGTGCACCCGCTCACCCGAAGCCGCGGACAGCTCACGAATCAGATCCCGCACCCGGCGAGGCACCTCCGGATTACGCTCCGCGCCCTGCGGCAGAGCCACACGAGCACCCGGCGCATACCGGCCCAGCTTGTACGTGAACATCAGATACTCGGCAGCCACCCGCGCCGACGACGCACGCCGGTCGTGGGTCTCCTGCCGGATCTTCTCCGTCGCCTGCGTCGACAGCAGCTTGGACGCCATCACGTTCAGGTTCACCCGGGCCTCCGGCTGAACGGAGCGGCGGTCGACCCAGCGCGGCATCTTGAACCGGCCGGCCAGGTACTCCGCCAGACCCTCGTTCACCTTCGCCGTCAGCGTCGTCGCCGCCGGATCAGCCGCCGCAGCAGCCTTGATCTGATCGCGGATGCTCTCCGGGATGTTCATCGCCAGGTTGTGGCTGCCCTCCACACGGGAGGGGTCAGTGGCGCGGAGCTGCTCCCAACCGCCCGGCGCCAGGGCCGCGTCCACGAAGGCAGCGAGGTCGGCTCGCTGCGTGCCGGCGACGAACGCCGACACTTCGGCGAGTCCGTCACGCAGCGACGGGCGTGTGGTGGAACGGTCGGCGGGAGTGCGGGCCACGAGGGGTCCTTTCGGCGGTGTACGCCGCCGTGATCCTGCATGACCCGGCGGGCGTGTGGGGGCGTTGACCACGCCAGTTTCCTCCATTCGTATTGCGGATGCCATAGGGCTATGGCGGTGGTTGAGGTGCGCTGTTTCCTAGCAACACCAACCATACCCGCAGACCTATTGTGCATGCAATAGCTTCGTGGGTATGGTGGAACCATCACCACACGGCGAGGGGACACCGAATGCGCATCACCAAGAACCAGACCACCCGCAAGACCCTCGCCGACCTCTACCGCAGCATCGACCGCGCCACCGTCGTCACGATCACCTACCGCGACGAGAAAGGCGAGGAGACGATCCGTAGCATCGAGCCGTACGAGATCCGCACCACCAAAGCCGGCCGCATCCAGGTCCGCGCCATGTGCCGCCTCCGCGGCGACGCCCGCTCCTTCTACGTCGACCAGGTCGTGTCCTACACCTGCCACCGGATGGCGTTCGTCCTCGACCGGCCGGAGGCAACGACCCCCGCCGGACAGGGCATCGTGGTCCGTAGCGCCGCACAGCTCATCGCCCGCGAACTCGGACGCGACTACCTCCCCGCACGCCGCCTTGCACGTACCGACCTCGCACCCGCCGCCTAGGGAGAATCCCATGTCGAACACCGACAAGCCCTACGAAGTTCTGATCACTGGAGCCGGGTTCTCCCAGCCCGCCAGGTTCGCCACCGTAGAAGAGGCCTACGCCGAAGCCCACCGTGTCCGCAAGGACGCCGAAGCTGGCGAACGCGTGACCTTCACCAACCTGATCGGACAGACAGGCGCGCACCTCGTCCTCGGCATCCGCATCAACGGCTGGAACCCGATCACCAACACCTGGCTCACCCACGCCGACCTTTGGAGCGCGAGGAAGCCCTCGCCCGACGCCCTCACCCCGATCCCCGCAGACTGGCACGGCGTTCCACTGCCCGACGACTGGTACGGCAAGTCGACGGCCGTCTGACCTCCGCTCAGCAGGAAGGCCACCGCCCTGTGTTGGGTGGTGGCCGAGTCGTAGAGATCGCGCAGACGGAGTCTAACCTTGAAGCCCTTTGCGGGGCTACCGCCTCTGACGAACCCGCAGAATGGAGCCCGTGACCGTGACCCACCAGACCGCCCTCTTCGGCCAGCACCAGATGGCTCTGGTCCGCCAGGACAGCGTCGCGCGGCGCTGGCAGTGCACCGAGTGCGGCGTGCGAGCGGAGCACTGGTTCAACGCGCAGTCCCGGTACGAGACCCGGCGGTGGATCGACTGGACGGCTCCCGACGGGCGTACCTGGTACACGGACTTCCGCGACGGGTACGCCGATCCGCCGGCCTGCCCCCTGCCCGGTATCCCCGCCGTGTGCCCGTGGGAGACGCCGTTCGTCCAGCTGTACCGCGGGGCGTGGGGCGACGTGCACCTGGACACGGCGATGCGGACCTGGTGTGAGCGGCATCAGCAGGCGATCAGCGAGTGCACCGACCCCGGCCCGTACTGCCCCGGATGGCAGGCACACGAGGACGGGGAGCCCGGCATGCCCGGACCGTGCACCGGTCGGGAGAACTCCTGCAAGTGCATGTGCCCGGCCTGCTGCGGCGACACCCCCGACGTGTGGGGCGCCCCCGTCTACTGACGGACACGCCGCCCCGGCAGGGGGGAACGCGGGCCGGTCTTCCGTCATACGGTGCCTCTACGACCTGCGGAACCCCGCCCGGACCGCCCTCCCACCACCATGCTGATCTTTCAGTAAAACCTCGGGACACCCCCACCCAGCAGCCCCATCGTGGTGTACGGCGCGGACCCAGCCCACCCCTCGCCCACGCGACATCCCCTAGTGGGTGGTGGTCCCGAGGTTTTACTGAGGATCTTGATCTGGTGTGGGGTGCGGGCACAATAGGGCCCATGGAACCCCGCGCACTCCTCGACACCTGGCTGGACACCGCAACCAACCTGCGATCCTCCAGCCGCATCGAGTACCGGCGCGAGGTCACCCGCTGGCTCACCTGGTGCGAAGATCAGCGTCCCCCGGTCAACCCCTACCGGTGCGGCATCGAGGACATCGCCGCCTGGGCCGGCACCCTCCTCACCGACCACCTGGACGGACGGCCCTTCGACGGGCCCGACGCCCTCACCCACGTCGCCGAACACCATCGCGCCGCCGCGTTGACCCACGACCGGCGGATCACCGCCATCACCCAGTACTACGAAGCCGCCAAAGACCGCGGCGCCATCCGCCTCGCCCCCGACCTCACCATGCTCCGCTCCGGCGTCGACCGCGACGCCGGCACCCCCCGCCGGCTCACCCCCATGGAACGCAACGTCCTCCTCATCTGCATCGGCATGTGGGGACCCGACCGCGCCCGCCACTACCGCCGCGACCGCCTCATCGCCTACCTCCTCCTCGAGGGCCTGCGCCCGGCGGAGGTCGCCCGCGTCGACATGCGCCACCTCTACGACCTCGGCACCGGCGTCTGGGAAGTCCGCGCCCCCGACTACGAGTACGAAGCCGTCGGCAAGAAACACGTCCTGGAGCCGCTGACCGTGGCCGCGCTGATCGAATACCTGCCGCACCGCATCAAGCCCGCCGACGGAGTCCACACCCTCATCACCGTCCAAGGCGGCGGCCCCCTCGACTCCGGATACCCCAACCTGATCATCCGGCAGATCGCCGCCCTCCACCCCCTCCTCGCACAGCGCACCCCACCCGTCACCGCCGACACCATCGCCCACACCGGGTACTGGGAGACGCCCCCCGGCTGAGTAGGATCACAACCCACACACCGGGGAGAGGTGCCGCGATGACGCTGGTAGCGGGCGAGTACGAGTTCACGTGCGACGAATGCGACGGGGACGGGAACCTGCAATACATCCGCATTACGACCGAGGGCGACGACGAGCCCGAACTCGTCTGGGACAAGTGCGACGACTGCCACGGCGAAGGCCGGCTCCTGGTCGACGAGGAAGAAGCGGCCGAGAAGATCCGCTGGGGGCAGACCCCGACACGCACCCCTGCCGCCGCCTAGTCTTCGTCCCCGCCCGGAAGACGCTCGGCAATTCGGGCGGCGATGCGGTAGCCGGGGCTGTTGTCGAGGCGGCCGCGCCGGCGGTCGTAGCGTCGGGTGGTCCGCGGGTCCTTGTGGTCGGCGAAGTCCTGCACGTGGTGGAGCTTGGCGTCGGGCGCGTCCAGGGCGTGGGTGACGGCGTCGTGCTTGAGGACGTGCGGGTGGAAGGTGGCCGCGTTGGCGATACCCGCCTTGGCCGCTAGGCGCCGCACGAGGCGCCACACGTAGGCCGGGTCCAGTGGGTTGCCGTTGCGGGTCTGGAACAGTGGTCCCGTGGTGCGGCCCGCGAGGTAGACGTCGATGGCGTGCCCGGTGGCCGGTGGGACGACCTTCGGTTTGCGGCGGCCACCCTTCAGGCGGACGTTGAGAATGCGGTGCCCCTTGTCGTAGCCGAGGTCGTCGGCTTGGGCGCCGAGGGCGGAGTCGAGGCGTAGCGCCACGGTGTAGATGGCGAGCAGGAGGGCGTAGGAGCGGGGTCCGTCCTCGTAGGCCGCGGCGAGCAGGCGCGCGGACTCTTCTTCGGTGCTGCCTTGGGTGTCGGAGCCGTCCTGGTCCAACTCGGGGCGGGCGACGAGGTCGAAGGGGTCGATGCCGTCTCCGAGGGCACGGACCGCGTACTTGTGGAAGCTGGAGCAGGCGGAGAGCAGGTTGGCGCGGGCGGCGTCGGAGCGGGGCGGACCGGTGGGGGCCTTCTGCCCGCGGTGGCCGCCCTTGACGGGGACCATGGTGGGTGCGGTTTCGAGGTGGCGGGAGAACGCTTCGGCGAGGGGGAAGCGGGCTTGGAGCGGGTGGGTGCCGGTCTCGCGGGCGTAGGTGTCCCACACCCGGTATTGGCGGACGTACGTCTGCCGGGTGTTCTTCGTCTTCTGCCGGGCAATCCAGGCGCCTACGAGACCGGGGTATGGGTCGCCTGCCGGGTAGTGGCCAGCCAACTCGGTGGCGAAGTCGAGGGCTTCGGAGGGCCAGTCGTCGGCGGCGCTGCGGGTGCGCGCGGCGAGTTGGCCGCCGCGCGCTCTCGGGACGAGCTCGGTCATGGCCGAAGCTCCGTCGGAAAGTCGTGGTGATCCGTGTATGAAGCGGCTACGTCACGGACGTCGGGGCATGGCCACGCCCGTTGGCAGTGATTGCAGACCAGCACACCCCAGTGCGGTGCTTCGCACTCTGTGCACTGTCCCATGGAGTGCGGGGTGTGCCGGGCCAGCATGCGTCGCTTGGCCTCGACCTCGACAAGCACGCGTTCGGCTTCGCCTGGCGCTCGGGTTCCTGTGCCAGTGAAGAGGGTGAGAGCGGCGGCGGTGTCGGGGTCGTTCCGGACGACCTCCGCCAGAGCGAAGGCGCCCTCTGTGGCTTCGGTGGAGGTGACGATGGCTCCGCTCTCGCGGAGTCGGATGGCGGCCCGCATGAACGTCTCGTCGTCGTTCAGTCGGTCTTGCAGGAAGCGCAGCGGGTCGTCCACGGATGGCCCCTTGGTTGGTTCGGTCCCCCGCCCATACGGGAGATCCACATAACAGTAATTATGTAGTAGGTGAGGGCCCGAGGTTCCCTTGACACCTGTTCAGGGACCTGTTCGACGTGTTCGATTCTTCGTCAGGAACGATTCTGAGCAAGCGCCTCGGGGTCACGCAGATGCTCCAGCACCGCGCGTTGGATCTCCCTGGCCAGCAGGCTGTACTCGTCATCGTCCGGTTCCATCGTGAGCGTCGCGACAAGCCAGCGCAGGACTACTGCCATCGGAACGTCCACGAGTCCGACGTTCTCGGCTGCTTGCTGCGACCACGCCTTCAGCTTGCGATGCTGCTGGCGATCCAGATCAAGCGTTAGCCGGGACATCCTCTGTTGCTGCGGCACGGCGCCTCCTGTTGCACGTATCGGCAACCGTGGAACGACTGAGTGCAGCGCCCGTCACGCGGAACACACGTTATGCGCTTCTCCTGGAGCGATTCTGCCGCAGGACGCTAGCGGGCCGGATACAGGACGTCGAACTCTGGCGGCTCCCACCGGCCGAAGGTCGACACGTCGTCCTCGGTGAAGTCGGACGCCCCGCGAAGGGTCACTCTTCCCATGCGGAGACTTCGGAAGCTGATCCCCGGAGCTTCCATGCCCGCTGCTTTGGCTCGGCTGCGCACGACAATGTCGATGCCACCGGGCAGCAGAGCCTTCGCGGCGATGTTCCCCCAGCGGTCGATCTGCCGGAACAAGGGTCCTTCGGCCTGGCCGAGGCCGGCCAGCGTTCCCAGCCAGCCATCGGTGAACCTGAGCACGCTGGTCGTCTGGTCGCCGCTGTCACGCACAAAGACGCTGGTCTCTGCTCCAGGTAGCCGGACCCGGACGCCGTCGTGCATCAGGTGTACGGCGTCGGCCGTGCACCGTGACAGCTCCCCTGCCTGGTTGGCCGTGCCCCATGCCAACGTGAGAAGGCAGCCATCCCGCAGGCCAGCAGGATCGTCACGGCAGGTGGACAGCATGGCCCGCAGCCCAGCCTCGTCGATCGGCACGCTTTTCGGGGTGCGCCGGGTGGACGACGACTCCCACTCCATCTTCCAGCGGGTACACATCTCCCGAGTCAACGTGGTGTCGAACCAATGCCCGTGGGGCTGCCAGGTTCGTATTGCGTACCAAGCCAGATCCACCGTGTTAGGGGACATCCGGCGCACCTTGATCAGGTACTCGATGTAGGCGGAAAACGCTTCCATCGTGCAGGGCCTAGGGCTTTCGCTCCGGCTCTCACACCAGTCCTGGAACTTACGACGCTGGAAGTCGTAGGCCCGCTGCGTCTCTGGCGTCGTCATGCAGCACCTCCAGATTGGGCGTTCCACAGCAGGGCGACGACGGTTGATTCGTACGGCCAGCGCGCCACTCCGCCGTGCTTGATCAGGTGTAGAAGGGTCCGGCTGGGGAGGGTCGCCCCAACCTCCAAGGGGACGCAACCGGGAGGAATCTCGCAGGGGCCTATCTCGGCCCGACTGCGTCCGTCATCGGTTTGCGTAGGTGCCGAACCAGTTGAGCGCTGCGCCCGAATGGGCTGAGTCCAGCACAGTTCCCCGTCAGCATCCGCTCCGGCTTGGTCGGCGTTCAATCGTGCGGAGAAGGCAGGGTGCAGTCGTTTCAGCCGCTCGGCGTTCGTCTCTCGTGCGGCGTCGGCTAGCGGTATCTCCCCTACCTCCAGAAGCGATACGGCGAATTCGCCCGACATTAGGCCGGTGTGCACGCGCAGGAAGGCCGCAGCCTGCACCGGGGGCCAATAGGCAGCCCGGCGGAGCGTCTGGCCGATGCGATCCCTGTATGCGGCGGGTATCCGGTCACCGCGCAGATCCTGGCGGGTCTGAGCCAAAGCCTGCGCGGCGCTTGGGCTGTAGAGCATCTGGTCCAGCAGGCTGCCGGCCATCCGTTCGTGCAGTGTCCTCATGCCCGTCCTTCCGGAGTGCAGACACATTGGAGTAGTTGAGATACTCTAAGCGTAGCAGTAGTCAAGCTACTCCGCCCCGCCTACGCTGAACCCATGGACCTGACCGGCTACCTGACCTCCGACGAAGCAGCAGAACGGCTCGGCATCAACCGCCAGAGCCTGTACAACCTGGCCAACCGCTCACCGGATTTCCCGAAGCCCAAGAAGGTTGGGCGGACGTCCCTCTGGCCAGAGCACGGCGTAGACGAGTGGCGCGAGAAGCACCCGAAGCGACAGACGAGAAAGGGGACAGAGGATGCCGACCAAGCCCCGTAAGCCGTGGCGTGTGATCGTGACGGGTCCGGACGTGCGTGCCGAGTCGGACCACACCAGCGAGGCCAAGGCGTACGCGCTGGTTCGTGCCTCCCTCGGTGAGGAAAGCCCCGCCGACACTGCGCGGGTTGAGCAGTGGGAGGGCGGCCGGTGGTGGCACTTCGAGACCGTGCGCGCCGACGAGATCCGCGCGGCCCAGGCCGCCATCCGCAACATCGACGAGAAGTGAGGACACCGACCATGCTGACCCTGCACCCGATCACCGGCGGCATCCGCGACGGACGCCACCAGCAGTACCCCACCCCCAACCTCCCGGCCCGCCCGGTCGCTTCGCAGGCGGAAGCTGAGGAGTCCGCCGTCCGTCTGTTCCGCGCCTACGGGGCGATCAGCTACCTGCGGCTCACCGACAGCGCTGGGGAGGAGGTCCGGGAGTACCGTCGCGGCGACTTCTTCCAGTCCACGTCGCCCCTACGGGACGTACACCGCCGCGTGGTCGACCAGGACCTCGGGTGCCGCGCCACCGAGAAGTGAGGGAACCGACCATGAGCGAGATGGAGTCACGGATCGCGTCGCTGGAAGCAACGAACAGCGACCTGCGGAGCGAGAACCGGGAGATCCGAAGGGAGATCTTGCGCGCGCTGCGGTTCATCGAGAAGGGTGACGTCGGCTCCGCGCAGACCCTCATGCACCGCCTGTCCCTCAGCGTCGCCGAGAAGTGAGGCCATCATGAGCACTCCGACCGAACTCCGGACCCGTGCCGCCGAGCTGGAGAACCGCGTGCCTCCGGTCACGGCCGGCCCCCGTACCGACGACGAGCGGATGTGGCTGGAGAAGGCCGCCGCCCTCCGCGACGAGGCCGACCAGCTCGACGCCGCCGACCGCGCCACCGAGAAGTGAGGACACCGATCATGGCCTACACCGCCTACATGCCGCCCGTGGGTGGTGGCAAGCAGAGCCACCCCGAGATCACCGACCACTGCCGCCCTGACAACGAGCCCACCCACCCGGAGCACGACTACCCGACTGCCGGTCCCGCGCGCTGCAATCGCTGCGGCGCCACCGAGAAGTGAGGACACGACCATGACCACGAGCTGGCCGGAGCGGGTGCGACTCCCGCGCGGCCGCCACACTCACGCCGTCGGCTACGCGGCTGGCCACGCCGACCGCGTCACCGCCTGCGCCCGGAACGCCGAACCCGGGGACTTCCTGGACGACGACAGCCCCATCACCTGCCCCGCCTGCCAACGCGTCACCGAGAAGTGAGGACACCGACCATGGGACGAGAGATCCGCCGCGTACCGCTCGACTTCGAATGGCCGCTCAACAAGGTCTGGGAGGGCTTCCTGATGCCCGACCGCTTCGACGAAGTCGACTGCTCCGACTGCAAGAACGGCTACTCGCCGCAGGCCCAGAACTTGTATGACCTCTGGTACGGCTACCTGCCGTTCGACCCGGCCAGCACCGGGTCGACGCCGTGGCGCCACGACAGCCCAGGCGTGAGGGCGTTCGCCGAGCGCAACGTCACCCAGGCGCCGGACTACTACGGCAGCGGCGAGGCCGCCATCGTGCGCGAAGGTCAGCGGCTGGCGAGCCTGTGGAACGGCCAGTGGTCCCACCACCTCTCCCAAGAGGACGTGGATGCGCTGGTCGCCGCTGACCGGCTTCGCGACTTCACTCACACCTGGAGCCGCGAGGACGGCTGGCAGCCGAAGGAACCGTCGGTCGCACCGACGGCCGCCGAGGTCAACGAGTGGTCACTGCGCGGCATGGGACACGACAGCATCAACGCCCACGTGGTGATCGAAGCCCGCTGCGAGCGCGAGGGTGTCGAGACCCGGTGCCCGACCTGCAAGGGCCACGGCAGTATGGAGAAGTACGAGGGACAGCGCGCCGAGGCCGAAGCGTGGGAGCCCACGGACCCGCCGAAGGGCGACGGCTGGCAGCTCTGGGAGACCGTGAGCGAAGGCTCGCCCGTCAGCCCCGTGTTCGCGACAGCCGATGATCTGGCCGGTTGGATGTCTGACCCGGAGCGCGGCGACCGTTGGGTGCCGGGCGACGTGGCCCGCAAGTTCATCGACGACGGTTGGGCGCCGACAGGAGTTGTCACGCCGGGACGTGGCTACTCGTCCGGCGTTGAGGCCGTTGGATGGTCTGAGAGTCAGTACTGACCACCGCGCGAACGGGGCCCCGGCTGAGGAAAGCAGCCGGGGCCCCGTCACGTCTGACCCTATCTGGGCAGGTCGGTATGGTGGAAGTTCTGCCAGGAGCGGGAGGCGGTCGGCCCGCGCTGGCCCTGATACCGGGAGCCGCGTAGCGCGCTCCCGTACGGGTGCTCCGCCGGGCTGGTCATCTGAATCACCGCAAGCTGCCCGATCTTCATGCCCGGCCACAGCAGCAGGGGCAGGGTGGCCTGGTTCGACAGCTCCAGCGTGACGTGGCCCTCGAACCCGGGGTCGATGAACCCGGCCGTGGAGTGCGTGGCCAGGCCCAGCCGCCCCAGCGAACTCTTGCCCTCCAATCGGGCTGCCAGGTACCGGGGCAGCCGGACCCGCTCGTAGGTGGAGGCGAGGACGAACTCGTCGGGGTGCAGGATGAACGGTTCGCCGTCGGGGACCTCGACCAGGCGCGTCAGGTCGTCCTGCTGGACCGCGGGGTCGATGTGGGACGCCCGGTGGTTCTCGAACACTCGGAAGGTGCGGTCGAGGCGGACGTCGATGCTGGCCGGCTGGAGCATCGCCTCCTCGTACGGGGTGACGCCGAGCTGGCCGCGGGATATCGCGTCGTGGAGGTCTCTGTCGGAGAGGAGCACGCCGCGAGCCTACGACCGGCTCGGGCGCCGCCTTCCCCCTACTTCTTCTGCTGCTCCCGCCACGCCTCCAGTTCCTTCTTGCAGAGCACGCACAGGGGGTTCCCGCCGGGCCCGTACCGGTGGGTGGGGTGCTGGCATTTCACGCAAGGCCCGACGTACGACGGTGCGCACTCGGGGGCCGGCGGGGCGGGTCTCTCAGCGGTGACGTTCACCCTGGAATCGTACGACTGTGCAGGGGGAACACCGGCCGACCATCGCCGGGACACTGGGGGTACCGCCCTTCCCCGTGATCGGAGCCCTTCCCATGCCCGAGCAGCCCCCGGTTGAGCCCACGTTTCGCAGCGACGTCACCGTGCAGCTGGTCAAGGCGACCGCGGAGGACGCGCACGTCCTCTGGTCCGCCCGCGTCTCCACCCTCGGCGAGCAGTCCCTCGACCAGATCGGCACCGACCCCGAGCGCTCCAAGGGCCTCATCAACTACCTCATGCGAGATCGTCATGGGAGCCCGTTCGAGGCGACTAGCATGACGTTTTTCATCAGCGCCCCGATCTTCGTGTTCCGGGAGTTCATGCGGCACCGCGTCGGCTGGTCCTACAACGAGGAATCAGGCCGCTACCGGGAGCTGGAGCCCGTCTTCTACGTCCCCGGCTACGACCGGAAGCTGGTCCAGGAGGGCAAGCCGGGCCAGTACCGGTTCGTGGAGGGCAGCCCGGATCAGCACTATGCGATGCGGAAGGCGATGAAGGCGTCGTACCGGCAGGCGTACGCCTTCTACCAGCGGCTCCTCTGTGAGGGGATCGCCCGGGAGGTGGCCCGGTCGGTACTGCCGGTGGGCCTGTACTCGTCGGCCTACGCGACGTGCAACGCGCGGTCGCTGATGCACTTCCTCGGCCTGCGCACCACCCACCCCGACGCGGCCACACCCTCGTACCCGCAGCGGGAGATCGAGATGGTCGGCGAGGCCATGGAAGCCGAGTGGGCCAAGCTCATGCCCCTCACGCACGCGGCGTTCAACGCGAACGGCCGCGTCGCCCCCTAGTCAGGCCGTCGTCGTATCCGTGACCAGGCCGAGCGCGACCAGAGCCGCCAGGACACTCTGTGCCGCGGTCCCGTCCGCCCACGAACCCGACACCACCGGCCGGGCCACCGCCGCAACCCCGAAGAAGCCCAGCTTCCCGCCCGCCGCATCCAGGTCGAACACGACGTCGTACGGATTCGTGCCGACCTGCACCCGGCCGATCAGGTGCGGGCCCGCGGGCTCCCAGCGCATCATCGCGTTCTGGGCGCCGGTGAAGTCCGGGTTGGCCCAGGTGGAGACGATGACGTCCATGCCGGCGACCTCGAGGTCCATGCCGCCGCCGGTGACCCGGAACCGGTAGGCGCCCTCTCCGTCGCCGCGGGCCACGGTGAGGTTGTCGCCAGCCACGTTGACGGGCCCGGTGAATGTGGCGCCGGCCTTGTCGGCTTTCCCGGCGAGGGAGGTCTCCACCTCCGTGACTGAGGCTTCCACGGCTGTGGCCCGGTTCTCGAGGCCGAACTCGCCGCCGACACGGACTTGCAGGTCGGTGACGTAGGTGTTGAGGGTGTTGCCGTCGGCGGCTGGGTAGGCGCCGATGCTGGCCGGGGTGATCGGGTCGCTGCCTGCGGTGGCGTGCGATGCGGCGTGGGCTGTGGGGGTGCGGGGGTTGGTGGTGGTGGGGTCGTCGGAGCGCAGCGCAACGGTGGGGCCGGTGCCGGCGGCGCCGAGGGGCGGCTGAGGACCCGCGGGTCCTTCCGGTCCGGTCTCGCCCGGGTCGCCCTTCGGGCCGGGGTCTCCCTGCGGTCCCTGGGGGCCGGTGTCTCCGGTGTCGCCCTTGGGGCCGGGCTCTCCCTGGGGGCCGGGATCGCCCTGCTCGCCCTGGAGTCCGGTGGCGCCCGTGGGGCCCGGGTCGCCTTGCGGTCCTGTCTCGCCTGCGGGTCCGGCCGGTCCTTGCGGGCCTGCGGGTCCGGGGGCGTAGACGACGGTGCCCTGCCCGGTCTGAGTGTCGGACAGGTCGACGCGCAGGTCCCCCACCCACCAGGTGCCGGTGTCCGGGACCAGGACGTGCGTGATGATCGGGGTGCCGTCCAGAGCACGCCCTTCCTGGACCGCCCACAGTGTGTCCCCGACCACCGACTCGACACCGGCGTTCGGGGTGAGGTCCACCTGCCACGCCCCGTCTTCCTCGGGCGTGATGGCCACCGGCCGGACCAGCTCCCCCGGGCCCGGCGCGGCCGCGACGTAGCCGACCGCGGGCTTCCCGGTCACGTCGACCAGCGTTGCCCGCATCTCCACCCGCTGCGGAGACGCCGCCCCGATCAGTTTCCCGGTCACCGTGGTCATGGTCAGACTCCAGTTCGGTTGTACTCATCGACCAGAGGATGAGCGGGCTCGGGTTCGATACCGGCGTGGTGCATCTGCCGCGCCCACCGGTCCGTCGTCCACGCGAACGCCCGCAGCAGCGTCTCCAGCCGGGACTGCCGCAGGCGGAGCTTGCCGTTCTCCTCGTCGACCCGCTGCACCGTCGCCTGAAGAACAGCGAAGTCCTGGGCCTTGGCCTGCGGATTCGCCTGGATCGTGGCAACGGCCTCATTCGCTCGAGCGGTCGCCTGGGATGCCTTCACCGTGGCCCGTGCCACGAAGAAGCCGCCACCGCCGAGGATGCTCCCTGCGGCCGTGATGAGACCGATCCACTCGGTCACGTTCATGCGCCCTCGCTTTTCTGGGCGCGCCGCGGAGCTGGGGGGACCGAATGCTCGGGGACCGTGGACGCCCAAAGAATGACCCCCACGTGGGAGGTCAGGTACCAGATAGCGACATAGGCGCCGCGTGAGTAGTGGCCGCTGATGACTGCGGCCCCGTAGGCGAGTGCCCACACTGTGGGGGGAAGTAGCGCGGTCCAGAAGCCGAGCCGGTCACGGCCGATCTTCATGAACGCTGACATGGTCGTGACGATCCCGCAGACGATCCACAGCCAGGACCAGTGCTCGAGGTCGCAGATGCTCGTCAGGAGTTCGAGGCCGGCTGGGCTTGGTGGGGCTACGAGGAAGCTGACGCCCCAGCAGGTCTTTCCGACGCCGAGGATCAGCAGGAACTTGCCGCGGCGGCCCAGATGCGCACTGAGCCACCGGGCCGCGCGGCAGGGGGGCATCCGGGGGTCAGACCTCTCGGACTGCGGAGACGACCTTGACGCTCTCGCGCGCTACGGGGGCCGTGACCTGGGTACGGACGAAGGCCTGCGCGATAACGGTGACGGCGGCCATCACCGCGGCCTGCCGGTCGGCGGACCAGTCCAGGCCCAGGTTCATGCCGAGGGCGAGGGCGGCCTGGGCGAAGCCGGTGAGGGCGGCGACCTGCCCGTCACCGACCTTGAACGCGACCAGCAGGCCCAGGAGTGCGGCCGCGGTGACGTTCACGGCGGTCTGGGTGTCCTGGTTGACGTCGATGACGAACGCGGCGACGAACTGGACGGCGACGGCGACGAGGCCGGCCCAGACTGCGGGCTCACGCCCGAGCAGGGTGGTGGTCTTCACAGGTCTCTCCTAGTGAGCAGGGGTGGGATGGTCAGACGACGACGGTGAAGCCGTACTTGTTGCCGAGGCGGGTCAGGGAGTCCCTGCCGGGGATGCCGTCGGCGTTCTTGCCGCGGTAGCTGCCACCAGCCTTGGACCGCTGCCAGGCGGCGTACGCAGTGACGGTCGTGGTGCCGAAGTGACCGTCCGAGTAGCTCTTGGAGAGGAGTCCGGCGTCTACGAGGGCGGCTTCGACGGTGCGGACGCCGCTGTACGTGACCGGGGTGCCCTTGGCGGCGGGGTCGGAGCGGGCGGCGGCAACCAGCTTGGACAGGTCGACGACGGGCTTGGTCGGCTTCGGCAAGGGCTTGGGCTCCGAAGGCTTCGGGGGCCTGGTGGTGGGCGTGCCGTTGTCCAGGCGACTGCTGATCCGCTGCCGCATGGAGGTCATGGTGAAGCCGCGCGGGTCGACTTTTCCGGGCTGCCACTCAAGGTGGCCGATGACGGATCGTTCGTCCCAGCCGTGGTGGCGGCAGACGGCGGCCGCCGCACGTTCGATCGCCTCGAGTTGGGCGGCGGGCCAGGGATCGTCGCCGTCGCCGAGGTTCTCGCACTCGAAGCCGTAGAAGTGGCGGTTGCCGTCGACGGTCGCTTCGTTGTCGGCGGGGAGTGTCTTCTCATCGATGACGGCGCGCAGTACGTCGGGATCGCCCAGTCCTGCGTGGTTCGCTCGGCCGTAGCCGACGAGGTGGACCTTGCCGTCCTTGGTGATGACGCCGTGGCACAGCGGGCCGGGTAGGGCGCTGTGTCCTCTGCGGCAGAGGTCGACGGTCCGGGCGCTGCCCTTGGTGACGGTGTGGTGGATCGTCACGCCGTGGACAGGGCCCCAGGGGCCCTTGCTGTTGCGGTTGTGGTTGCGCCAGTTGCCGATTTCGACGACGGTGAGGCCTTCGGCCTTGAGCGCCCTTATGAATGCGTCGGCGGACATGGGTGTGGCCATTCAGGACTCCTTGGGAAGGGGACTGACGCGCGGGACGTGGAGGCGGTTCCATGCGGTCTCGTCCGGGATGCCGCTGGTGTCGCCGCCGCTCTTGGGCCGCAGTTCCTGCTGGAACGACTTCCAGGCGTCGCGGTGTGCGGTCGTCCAGTCCGGTCCGAGGGTCTTGCCTGCCGGGTTGTGGCCTTCGCGGGTGAGGCGGGCGCCGGCTGCGGCGATGACGGGGCTGTAGCGGCCGCCGTGGAAGAACTCCGGGCCCGGGTACGGCTCGAGCCTGCCGCTGTGGTCGCTGGCTTCTACCGGGGCGGGCGCCGGTGCGACGGCGGGTGTGGCGGTGGGAGCAGAGTCGTCCTGCTTACGGGCGGCCGTCTGATCGTCTTGCCGCTTCGGATCGGGCATCGCCCGTACTCCTGAACTCCCCGCGCCCAGGTTTGCAGTGTGGCGGGCCGCTGTGGTGCGGCCGTCCCTCGGGGGTGGAGCGTGTGGATGGAGGGTCACCCGGTTGATCTCAGAGTAGAGGGCTAGCCCGTCATTCGTTCCCCTCGTCATCGTCGGGGATGGGTGAGAGGTCGGTTATGGTCTGCATGCATTCACCACAGACTGCCCGGTAGGTCGGTTCGGTGGCGTTCGGGTAGTAGGGTGCTGTGATCGACAGCCCTTCGATGGAGCATCCGCTGGTGCGGCAGGTTGCTACGAGCATGACGGGGGTGGGTTCTTCGTTCATTTGAGTTATCTCCCTATGACTTGCCAGCTGACGCTCGTGGCGTTGGTGTCGGTTCGGGTCATCCATACGACCGCTGACGTTGCGGACACGGCAGACATGGAAACTCCGGTGACGCGAGTTCCGGGGACTGTGGTGGCTGAGCAGGCGAACCCGTCGAAGGTCGTGCCCTTGAGTTGGGCGTAGGTGACGGTGGTACTGGTGGGCGTATTCGCCGCTGATGGTGTGATGGTGACGCGGCCAACGGCCTGATTTCCGGTCGTCAGCATTCCGGAGACGGTGGTGTTGCCGTCCTTGTCGACGGTGAACCGGTTCGCTGAGTCCCGGAAGAGGCGCAACAGGTAGCCGGTGTGGGCAACCCCAGCTTCCACGTACAGGGCGCTGAAGGAGCTGGCGGGTGCGGAGACGGCCAGGCGGCCATTGCCGACGGTCGCCAGGTTCGGCTCCGCGATGAAGGTGGTGGTTTCGGCGGGCGTGTCTTCGTTGACGTAGCCGAAGTTGGCCAAGGCTCCGTTCATGAAGATCCGTCCGCCGATGCGGCGGGCGGACGGGGTGGCGTCTGCGGCGAGACGTTCGATGACTGCCGCGTCGCGGGCCAGGACGGAACGCCACACCATCTGGTTGTAGCCGTTGGCGGAGAACGGGCCGGAGACCATCTCCAGGTTGGCGTCCCCGGTTACCGGCTCCGAGACGGCGACGTTCGCTGCCTTTGTGCCGGCCGCGTTGTACAGGAGGAGCGCCGGGTAGGTGAGGTTGGGGGCGAGCCACATCACGGCGCCGCTGGTGCCCTGTACGAGGAGTCCCCGGGCGGACAGTTCGTTGATTGCGACGTTGTCGTCGTTGTAGACGAGGACCTTGTTGGCGTCGGCCTCGTTGAGGGTGATCCGTTCGCCGGTCGCCTCGGTCTGGATGAGGGCGCCGGTGATGGTGGATCCGTTGATCTCACCGCCGGTGATGGTCTTACCGGTGATGGCGTCCGCGTCGAGCTTGACGGCTGTGATGGCCCCGTCGGCGATGTTCACGGAGTTGACGACGCCGGTGGGGACGGTCTCCACGGCCACCAGGTCGACCTGCTGCACGCCGCCCGCTGTCGACCCGTACAGCAGACGGATCAGGGGCCGGATGTAGCGGACGCCGGCGTGGGCCAGGCCCGGCGTCTTCGGGTCGGGACGCGGCGTGTTCGTGCCGTTCACGCCTACCGCGGCGTGGCCTCGGAGGTAGCCGGTGATCGTCGTCCATGCGGTGCCTACGGCGATCGTCTGGTTGCTGGCCACCACGTAGTGCTGAAGCGCCACGTCGTTCGCGCCTGTGACATTGACGCGCGTCGTGCCGTCCGCGGCGATACCTGCCAGGCCCAGGTAGACGGTGGGCGTTCCGGTGGTCGGGGCGACCGTGGTGCGCACCCGGACCGTGACCTTGTAGAGGGCATCCGGGTCGAAGGGGATGTTCTGCCGGTGCTCCAGGGCGGTGCGGCCGGTCACCTCGAAGACGGTGCCGCCGGTGCCCGCGTCGGTGACGCCGGTGAGGACCTGCCACGTGCCCGAGTCCGCGACCTGCTGCCACGCGGTGGCATCGGCCATGGAGTCGGTGAGCTTCTGCCCGATGGACTGGGCGATGCCAACGGTGAGGGCGTTGGTGGTGACGGCCCCGGCGGCGATCTTCCCTGCGGTGACGGCGTTCGCGGCGAGAACGTCTGCCGTTACTGCGAGGGCGGCCAGCTTCAGGGTGGTCACCGACCCTGCCGCGAGCTTGTCGGTGTTCACCGCTCCGGCGTCGATCTGAGCCGTCTGTACAGCCCCTGTCACGATCTTCGGGGTGGTGATCGCATTGTCGGTGATCTCGGTGGTGCCGATGGCGCCGGCGGCGACCTTCGCCTGCGTGACCGCATCATCGGCGAGCTTCACGGTAGTGACGATGCCGTCGAGGATGTCCGTGGCGACGACCGGCGACGGGCCGAGCGGCCCCGCCTGCGCCGTCGGCTCCGAGGCGGTCCCGGAGGTGTTCCGGGCGATCAGCCGCACATACACGGGCTCGTCACAGGCGACGACGACCGTGCCGCCCTGCGGAGTCTCGAACGTGCTCTTCAGCGTCTCCAGGCTGGCGATAAAGCCGTCCTCGGTGGAGGCGTGGACTTCGACGCGCTGCCAGTCCAGCGGCGGCACCGCGCCATCGGCGAAAGTCCCGTTCCAGGAGACGGTGATCCCGCCGAGGACGGAGCCGAGGATCGGCGCGGCCGGCACGGGTGGCGGGGGCCCGTTGACGATGTTCACGGCGGTCGTGCCGTCGCTCTGCACGCCGAGGATCGCGCGGAGGCTGCCGTCGCCGTCCCTCACCTGGAGGGCGTTGTTCTCGATGCTGCCGCCGTGTGCGTACCGCTGCCCCTTCTCGATGTTCTTGATGCGCTGGTCGAGTCGGGCGAGTTCCGTTGCGAAGTCTCGGGCCATCGTTACGCCTCCGCGGGGCCATAGTGGAAGGAATCGGCGCGCTTCAGGGTGAGCACCGCCTGATCTGGGCTTTCGGTAGGCCGGTAGGAGTCGGACAGGATCCGCGCCCAGCCCGACCATCTGGTCCATTGGTTGTTGACGGTGACGTGGACGTCGTCGCCGATCTGCCACGACCCCAGGGGTGCGTTGGGGTGGTGTCGGACGGTGATGGATTCGACCTGGCCCATGACCTTGCGGCGTTTCAGCTCTGCGGCCGCGCGCTTCCCCAGAACATCGGTGCCGTTGACGGTAGGCAGGGCCAGGAGGGACTCCATGCGCAGGCCTCCGTCGCGGGAGGGGGCTTCTGCCCGCTTGGTGGCGGTGCCTTCCCCGGAGCCGGTCGCGATGATGACGTTGGCGAAGTCGTCGCCGCTGTAGGTGACGGGCGGGGCGTCGATGATGTTCACGCCCGTCCGGAAGCTGATGTCGGTGCGGCGGGCCCCCAGCCGCGGGTAACCCAGCTTCAGACGCTTCTCCACCAGGCCGTTCGTGAGGTATCGGCAGGTGTTCGTGTACTGCGGAGCGCCCTCCTCCGACACCAGATCGTCCAGGTGGTCGCCGAGATTCGGGTTCTCGTACCAGTACGAGTGCCACAGCTCCGCGGGCGTGCCCACCGTGATCTGCGAAGTGGTCGAGTCGACAACGACGCCGAGGTTGCCGTCGGGCTGCTCCTGCGCATACGCCCACACGTCGCGGATGATTTTGCACGGGTCCGTGTACACGTAAGGGCCACGGGCCTTGAGCTCGCCGTGGGTGTCGTGGCGCTTCGTCAGATACGACGACCAGCCGGCCGCCTCAATCTGGCACTCGCCGTCCTGCGCGGTGATGTCCCAGATCAGGCCACCCCATCGGAGGTACCCGTCAGCCTCCGCGTAGATGACCGCCTTGCCGGGTATGAGCGAGGCCACGTTGGCTTTCACGAACCGCGGGGAGAGCGTGCCGCGCAGCTCCCCGGGGCCGTTCAACTCGTTGCCGAACTCGGCTTTCGCGAGGGGCAGGGCAGGGTGGAGCTGCACGCCGGTCAGAGCGTGCTGTGTCCAGAACCGCCAGTGGCTCATCAGAGCGCGGCTTCTTCGAATTCGACGTCTGCGATGAACGTCGTTGCGATGTCGACGCCGATGTTGCCCTGATTGTTGGACGCGGTCCGCATCCGCGACTTCAGGATGATGTTGGTGCCGCGCATTGCCGCGCCCAGAGTGTCTGTGAGAGACATGGTGTCCGCGTTTACGAGCGTGATACGTCGCACTCCGGCGTTCTGGTTGTCGTCGATGTGGACGTCCTGCGCGGCTTGCTTGGCCCCAAAGGTGAAGGTCAGACCGCCGACGACATTGGCGTTGGTGAGACGTAGTCCTGCCACGGTGAAGACGACTTTCACACGGCCAGCCCACGCGGGTACGGCAATCTGCCAGTTCGCGGTGGTTGGGAAATCCTTCCACGTGGTGCTTGTTCCGGTGAGTTCGACGAGGCTTCCGGAATAGAAGTGCTGGTACAGGGAGCGTTCACGGCGCGGGTTGGCGACCTTCCGCAGATCCTTGATCATGGTGTTGGTGATGGTGGCCGTGGAAGCCGGGATGTCGATCCGGGCCAGCGGGATCGCCGAGTAGCCGGCCGGGACCGTGGTCGCGCTGGAGGACACGTTGGGGATGACCTCGAAGAACACGATCGGGTCCACCGCCGGGTCGCGGGTGCCCTCGTACTCGGGGTCCTCGACCCGCAGCACCAGCATGTCGGAGCGGCCCGTGCCGCCCGTCGCGGATATATCTACGGTGTCGGCGCCGATGTTGTAGGCGTTGTAGTAGCCCTGAACGGGGCTGACCTTCCCGGCGATGACCGCGGACCCGTCACCGATCTGCACGCCCGCGCCGGGCGTCGACAGGGCCGTCACCTTGAGGTCGCTGCCGGTGGTGACGCCCTGGTTGTCCCGCGCCAGGTCTTTGATCATCATGCGGAACTGCTGCGCGGAGTGCTCCGCCCCGAGCGTCGCGATGGGGACAGGTACGAGTGCCATCAGTGCCTCACAGGGCCTTGTACGCCGGCCACCAGGTGACGGCGAGAGAGCTGGTCAGGGTGGGGTCGGTCGCGTTCCAGTGGATTTCGTTCAGGCCCGGGTCGAGACGGAACTGGTCGATGCGGGACTGCGCCGTGAGGGGCATGCCGCCGCCGTTGTTGCGGAGGACGGTCCGCCAGCCGGGCCGGGTGTCGATCTCCACCCACTCCCCCGCGAGGAGAGAGCCCTGCACGGTCAGCGTCCTGCCCGTCCCGACATGCTTGATCGTGGGGTTGGCGCACGGCCCGGTGATCCGCAGCACCGGCCATGTCGGCGCCGTGCCCGCGGTGTCAATGAACCCGGGCCGGCCCACCGCGCCCGCCGTGTACTCGATCGTGAACGGGAACACCAAGGGGAACGTCAGGCCGCCCTGGGTGAGGCCGCCGAGGGGCATGGACGTGGTCTGCTGCTCGTCGTAGAACAGGCTGTCCTGGCCGGTGAACTCGATGTCCAGGGGGATCCAGCCGTGGATGGCCTTGGTGAGGTCGGCGTCCAGGGTGCGGATACGGCCGCGGACGATCCGGGCCGGGCGGCCGGGGAACTTCAGGCGGAGGTCGGTGGTGGCGCCACCGGCAAGCCGGACGGCCTCGTCGTCGGCGGCGTCCTGGAGCTCGGCGTGAACGGCGAGCGCACCGGCCTCATCGCCCGGAACCTTGATGCCGGCGTCGATCCGAATCGTCCGCCCGGCAAAATAGTCGGGGCCCAGCCACAGCCCGTCCTCGCCCGGCGGCTCCACGTCCGCGGTGCGCTGCGGCGCCCGCCCGAGCCCTTCGATCGCCGCGATGACCACGGGCGTGCCCTTGCCGATGAGGACGCCGGCTAGCTCGTGCTGGCCGTCGATCAGCTCCACAGGTGTACTCATCCGCGTGCCCCCACTCCTCCGCGGGCGAGGCGCCGCAGCTGGTATCCCTGCCGTGTTTCGATCGTGCGGGCCAGGTCCCGGTCGGACTGGCGGTCGCCGATGTGGAAGTGGGACTCGCCAACAAGGGGGCCCTGCTCACGGATGACGACGACCCGGCCGGCCTGCCCGTCCGTGAGGCCGAGACCGAACCTGCTGGCGACGTCGCCGAGGACCCTTGTGGCGGAGCCCCGCTTGTTCTGCCCGAGGGGGATGTAGGCCTCGCCTCGAGTGGAGGGCTCCGCGAAGCGCACGATGCCGCCCTGGGTGGCGTACAGGCCCGCCCGAATGCCGCCGTTCTCGTACGCCTGACCCTTGTTCGCCTTGATCAGGTCGGAGAGGAACCGGGCAGCCTTACCGCCCAGGAGCTGATGCAGGCGAGTCTTCGACTTGTTGCCGACCTCGATGATCTCGTCCTCACCCAGGCCGGTCTTGTCCGCGACCTGGTGGATACCGACGTTCTTGTTGGTGATCGCGGCGATGATCTCGATGAGCTTGCTCATCTCATCTGGGGTGAGCTGCGCTTTCGCCTGCTTGACCTCGTCGTTGGCCTTCTTCGCCTTCGACGGGCTCTTCGCGGCCTCCGCGGCGAGCTCCATCGACGCCTGGTCGCCCTTGCCCGCGAGATGGGAGGCGAGGTCGCCGTAGCCCATCGCGGCCAGCTTCGCGAGGTTGTCCTGGAAGATCCGGTTGCTGCCGGTGGCGTGGTCGAGCTGCTCGGTGAAGTCGGACAGCTGGGCGCGGGCTTCCTGCATCATCCGCCGCAGCGCGATCGACATGGAGGCGACGTACTTGTCGGTGCCCTTGGCCATCTTCGCGGCGAGCGCCATACCCTCATCGCCCATGGAGGCGAGAGCGCGGGCCACGTCACCGCCGGCCCGGTCGGCGACCTTCTCCAGGTTCCGGTTCCAGGCGACGGTGGCCTCGCCCATCTTCCAGAGTTTCTTCTCCACCGCGGCGAGGTCGAAGTACTCGACTTCCTTGCCCTTGACCTTCTTCGTCTTCTTCCCGGCCGCGATGGCGTCGGACGGCGAGTACAGGGACCCGGAGACCGGGTCGTACTGCCAGTTGGAGATGCCGCCTTCGGCGTACCAGTCGATGCTGCGCGGGTCTCCGCCCAACCGGGACACGATCTCCTCGGTGATCCGTCGGGACCGAGGGCGCGCTGACCGTCGGAAAGGCACATACCCCTCGCCCTGAGTCTCCCGCTCACCCCACACCCGGTACGAGCCGGCCGGGGCGATCTGCGCCTGGTGCTGGTCGGGGCGGTCGTCACTGCCGTTGGCGAAGAACGACACGTTGCCCGCCCGGATGCCGCCCTTGGCGTAGTAGTCAACGATCCCGCCCTGGGCGTAGCCGTTCATCTTGGCGTTGTTCCGGCCGACGGTCCCCTCGATACCGATGGTCCGGTAGCGGGCGGTGATGGTGACCTGCTTGGACTTCACCGCAGCGATCGCGGCCGCAGCGGCTCGGGCGGCCTGGGATGCGGCGTCCCGGGCAGAGATGGTGATCGTCTTGTTCTTCAGGGCGTCCCGTGCGGCCTGAACGGCGGCGAGGCGTTCCTTGGCCGTGGCGGTGTTGGCCGTCACCGTGAACTTGCCGTTGGGTAGCCGTGTGACGGTGAAACCAAGCTCCTCGAGGAGCGCGACCGCGTCCGACGTGAGCGCGTTGACCGTGACACTCTTCGACCCGGGCGTCCTCTTGATCGCGGAGATCACCGATTCGAGGCCGACGATCGCGTCCTCGGTGCGCATCTCGAACGTCGTCGTCTTCGAGTCCGGGATCTTCAAATATGAGGAGGCGAGCGCTTCGGCCTGGGCCTTCGACAGGCCCATCGCGGAGGCCGCATCGACGAATGCCGCCTTGCCACGTTCCTGAATGCCAGTGACGTACTCCCAGGACCGGCCCTGCTCCCGGGCCGCTGTCGCGGCCGCGTCGGTGTTCGCGGCGAGTGCGCTCAGGACTTCCTCGGCGTCCCGGGCCTTCTGCGAGCCGAGGTCGAGTTCCCCGTCCCGCATTCTCAGGGCGCTGCCGTGTTCCTTGGCCGCGGCGGTCGCGTCGTCGATGGACTGCTCGAACGCCGACATCGCGGACCCGGCGGCCCGGTTGACGTCGTTCAGGGCGACGATGGCCTGCCGCAGGCCGTCGGCGCTGGCCTTCTGCGCTTCCAGCTTCGAGGCGGTCTGCTGGGCCGCTTCACCGAAGATGCCCTGGGACTGGGCGGCCATCTCCTGTTCGAACTTGTGGTCGGCGAGAGCGTTGGTGTAGCCGGTGGTGGCCTCCTTCAGCTCCCCCATGTCGCCGCCGGCGGTCTTCCACAGCTTCACCAGCAGGTCGTACTGCTCCTTGGCCTGCTTGAGGTTCCCGGACTTGACGAGGTTGGCCATCGACTGGTCCCACGCGTCGATGTTCTTCTTCGCCGTGGAGATACCGGGCCCCTCGGCGATACCCACCCACGTCCCGAAGTCGGACGTCCATTGGGCGAGCTTGTTGTCGGAGGCGCCCTTGGACACCATCGCGATGGACGCGGCCATCTCGTCCAGGTTCGTGCTCAGGACGCCGGTGGTCTTCCCCGTGGAGATCAGGGTGTTCAGGCTGGTGGACAGCTCGTCGACCTGGACGGCGGGTTTGTTGTCGGACAGCTCGTGCAGGGCGAAGACGATCGCGGCGATACCGGCGGCGGCCGCACCGAACCGGGCTCCGGCCGACAGGGAGGCGACCGCGGCCCGGAAGCCTGCGATGCCTCCACCGGCGGCGGCGGACGTGGCGCCGAGTGTCGCGATCGACGTGGACAGGCGGCCCACCGCACCGGACACCGCGGCGGCACCGAGCCCGGCAAGCTGGATCAACTTCAGGCCCGCCGCGACCTGGAGGAGGATCCCCACGAGTTCCGGCGGAAGCGCCGCTACCAGGTTGGCGACGGCGGTGACGAGGGTGAGCATCGACGGTCCGGCCTCGGCCGCTCCCGCTGCCAGGGTGCTGATCGCGTCACCGATCGCGTCGATCGCCGCACGGGCTTCGGGCCCGTTCTCACGGGCGTAGTCGAGGATCTGACCGAGAGCACCATCAGTGGAGCCGCCCTCGGACACGACACGCAGCAGGTGGATGACCTGGTCGGTGAAGGAATCGAGGCTGGAGTCGGTGAGAGCCGCGACCTTGTCCGACAGGGCATCGAAGCCCGGGGTACTGATGGCGCCGCCGGCGACGTCCAGCAGCCGGTCCATCGACCCGGAGAACGACTCCACCTGCGGGCTGAGGTGGGGCAGCAGCTCCTGGAGGATGGCGAAGCTCTTGGTGACGGGCTCCATGGTGAAGGCGGCCATGTCGTCCGACCAGTCACCGAACTGGGTCTTCAGGTTCGACAGGGCGGCCGCGGCCTTCTGTGTCTCCGGGGGCAGGGCGGCGATCTGCCGCTGGTAGGCGAGCTGCGCCTCGGCCGCTTCGGCGGAGGCGGCACCGTGGTCACGGACGGCGTCCTTGTACGCCTTCTCCGCTTCGGCGGCTTCCTTCAGCGGGCCGATCTGCCCGGCCAACGCGACGCCGAACGCGGTCGCTGCGCCTCCGGTGGCGGTGAGGATCCCGGCCAGCGGTGCGAGGGTGGCGGCCAGGCCCGCGATGAGGGGGATCGCGGCGGTTGCGATGGGCAGCAGTCCGGCGAGGCCGAAGTTCGCTCCTCCACCCGATCCGCCGCCGATGCTGGAGCCGAGACCGCGGAGGGCGCTGGTGTCGGGGGTGACGCGGACGGTGATGGTCTGCGACATGGACGCCCACCGCACGGCGTCGGAGACGTCCCGGCGCAGCTGCATCGGGTCGCGGAGACCGATGGGAATCTCGATGCGGTGCCCCCATGCCGCCCACCGGACGGCGTCCTCGACTTCCCGCCTGAGCTGCATGGCGTTGCCGAGGCGCAGGTTCACGGCGAGGCCCTGGCCGGCGCCTGCTGTGGTCAGGGCGGACGTGACTTCGCTGCGGAGGTGGTCGGCGTCCAGGTCCAGCCGAATGCGGATGCTCTGCCCGTCGCCTGCCCTCGTAAGGGCCGCGTTGACGTCGTCGCGGAGATGAGCAGCGTCGATGTCGAGGCGGACGCCGAGACCCTGCCCGGATCCCGCTGCGCTGAGCGCATCAGTGACATCGGAGCGGAGGTGCGCTGCGTCAACGTCCAGCCGGACGGTGATGTCGTCTGCTGCAGCGGCCCGCAGGAGGGCGAGTTCTTGGCGGGCTTCCTTGATGCGGCGCTTGAGCTTGCGGGCCTCCTTCGCACTATCGCGGAGGGTCGATGCCAGGTCGGAGCCCTGACCGGTCAGCCGGACACTGAGATTCCACTCGGACACGGCGGGCTCCTTCCTCTAGTGCTGGTGGGACTGCTGGAATGCGAGGGCTGCGTGGACGCTGGTGGGGATGAGGGCGACCTTCACGCCGTGCCCCTCATCGCCGTCGGGGACTTCCTTCTGCCGGTCCTGGAGGAGCTGGCAGCCGATGCAGCGGTGGGTGGTGGCCCGGTAGGCGTCCTCGTCGCCGCCGGCGTCCTCGTCCCACTCCTCGGGGCGGGTGCCGCAGGTCGGGCAGACCTGCCGGAGGTAGTGCTCGTAGGCGCGGGCTTTGCGGCGGTCGAGGTCCGACCAGGTGCCGTCTCCGTGACCGCGGTAGAAGCTGTGCGGGATGCGGTACTGGCGGCACAGCTCCATCTCGGCACGGAAATCCGGGGCATCGATCAGCCTTTTCCCAGGTCGGTCCGCTGCTGGTGCTGGATCCCCCAGGCGGCCCGCCACAGGGCGGTCGCGTCGGCGGACGACCACGACTCCAGGCAGTGCTGGGCGTACTCGACCGGCATGCCGTCCAGGGACGCGGCGGAGATCAGGGCGGGGGCGAAGGTGTCCAGCAGGAAGTCCTCGCCGTCGGCTTCGCCCTGCTCCGTCGGCGGGTGCGCCTTCTGGAGGTCCTCCAGGGCCTTCCGCTCCAATGCCGTGAACTTGAGCGTCACGGACGCCTTGTCGAATGCCTTCTGTGCCGCGGCCAGGTCCGTCTTCGCTGTGTCGGCGTCCCGCTGCACCAGCGCTTTGACGTCGGGGTCGGCGTCGTCGGCGAGCGCGTTGAGGCGGTCGGTGGCCTGCTGGTTGGCGGCCTTGGCGCGGAGGAGCTGCTGGCGCAGGTCGGGGTCTTCGCAGATGGTGAACGTGGCGGTGGGCAGCTTGATGCTGTCGAGGCGCTTCTGGAGGGCGTCCCAGCTGCTGGTCATGTGGCGGGTCTCCTGTGGGAAGGCCCGGCCGGGCGCGCGGCGCCCTTCCCGAGTACGTCGGGCCCGGCCGGGGGATTGTGGGGTGCGGCCGGGATCAGGTCAGGGTCGGGACGGTGCCGTTGAACAGCGGCCGGTCCGTGATCGTGAACTGAACTGTGATCTTCGCGGCCTCGTTGTCCGTGGTGTATGCCTTGGAGTTGCTGACCACGGTGGCCGGGTAGATGTCCATCCCCTTGTTGCCGGTCGTCAGGCCCTTGGAGAAGATGCCGACGAAGCCGCTGGTTCCCTTGGCGAGGTCAGTCTCGATGTCGTCGAGGGAGCTGTCCTCGTAGAAGGTCAGGCTGGAATCGGCTGCCGAGTCGTCGCCGCCGATCTTCGACACGAAGGTGGACTCCATGTCGGGGGTCTCGATCGGCGTGTTCTCGAGGCTGAAGCCGTCGATGGCGTTGATCTGCCCGGTGTAGTCGGTGCCGGCGTCGATCTCCGCGCCGGTCGGGATGAGCGTCGGCGCGGCGATGGCGGGGATCCAGTAGATCTTCGTGACGCCCTTGCGGTTGAACCTTGCCATGTTGGCCCCTTGCGGATACGGGGCCAATGCGTGGGGCCCCTGCTACACGTGTGGTGTGGCGGCCACCTGTGGTGGTGGCGTCCGCGTGGGGTCCCGCCGCGGTGCGGTGTTGCCCAACCCGTGGGGGGTCAGGCGGGGGTCAGGTTGAACCTGAACCTCTGCACATAGGTCATTATCGCGGCTTCCTGCTCGGACGTTCCCCCTGGCACTGCCCCCCACTCCACGTCCAGAGACCGGGCCATGCAGGTGTAGCCGGGGACGGCCAGCGGGTGCAGCCACTGGCCGGTGACCGGGTTACGCCCGAGGAAGACGGTCCGGGCCTTGTCGGCCATCCACTCCAGCTGGTCCTGCGTCGCCGTGGACTGGGGCTTCGTCGGGTCCGGACCGGAGACACTGGTGATCTGATAGACGAACGATCCGTCCTCGTGCAGGTCGGTGTAGGGCGCTCCGGATACCTGGGTGTCGACGGAGTACAGCAGGTAGTAGGGGGGTGCTTGCCCGTCGGCTGGGGCGCGGCCGCGGCCGACGGGCTTCCCGGAGCCGGCGGCCAGCGTGGTCGCCACCCAGTTCGTCACGAGCCGTTTCTCGATCATGCGAGTAGCTCCCCTACGGCGGCCAGCATCTGCTCGTGCAGGGTGTCCTCGATGTGGCCGAGGGCGGGCTGCACGTGCGGGAAGGGCGGCTGGTTGTAGACGCGTCCCAGGGAGTCGGGCCCGACGAAGCCGAACTCCAGGCGCCGACCTTGGGGGGCGTTCGTGCCGATGGTGCATTCGGCGCCGTACGGGATGCCGCTGGTGACGGCCCGCCAGGACGCCCGGTACTGCCCGGTGATGACGTTCGGGCCGGGCCGGCCGGAGGCGTTCGCGCGGATCCTGGCCACGCCGGCGCTGCCGACGCGCCGCACCCGGCGTTCGATGGTGTCGCCCAGTTCGTCGGCCGCGGCGTCGAGCCGGTCGGCGAGGTCGTCGAGGTTCACGACGCACCTCCGCGGGGGGCCTGCTTCATGTCCAAGGGGGTGACGCGGACGACTTCGACGGTGGAGGCGCGGCCCGGGTCCTGGCAGAACCACGTCCGGCCGATCAGGGCCGTGTTGGCGGGGTTGTGGACGGTGATGACAGTGACGAGGTCGTCGCGGGCGGGCATCGGCGCCGACAGGGGGGTGAAGAGGCGGGCCGGGGACATGGTCTCTTCCGCCCACGGCAGCGTCGACGACGGGAGAGAGCTGATGCCGCCCGGGGCGCCGGCCGCGACGACTCCCCCGACGCCCTCGTAGACCAGCTCAGGCTCCGGGTACTCGAGGTCTCCGGTGTCCGGGTTGAGGACGGGATCGCCGGAGACGGGGCGGACGACGCGCACGACGTCGATCATCAAGTTGTTGAGGAGCCACGCGCTGACAGGTGCGAGCGCGTCATCGAGGCCGGCCATCAGTGTTCCCCTCTGGCCCAGTCGGCGGCCTGCCGGAGCATGGCCCGGGTCAGGTCGTACTGGTTGTTGCCGAGGTCGTCCCGGTTCAGGGCGGCGTTCTCGAGTTCGGCGGGGTCGAGCTGGGCGAGGAACGCGGCGACGATGTCACCAGGGGTGTCGGGGATGCCGACGGCGACCCGGGCAAGGCCTTCGAAGACCAGGCCATCGGGCTGCCGGGTGTGGAGGACGGCGAGGGGCAGACCGCCGGCGATGTCGTGCTGGAGTGTGTAGCCAGTGACGGTGCCGGACGGGAGAGCTTCGCCTTCGATGCGGATGGTGGCGTGGCCGGGCTGGGCGTCGATACGGAGGTGGTGGGCCTGCGGCTCGGTGGGCTGATCGGTCACAGGGGCGCTCCGGTGCGGATCTCGGTTCGGCCGATGAGGTCGAGGCGGGGCAGGAACTCCCGGATGCAGTGGGCGTGCGAGGTGGGGTGCGCGAGGGCGTCCTGCACGGTGCGGAGGGTCCGGTGCGCCTTGTCCTCGTCCTGGTGATCACGCCATCCGCAGCCGTTACCGTCTCGGACTTCCACCCACTCGGTGCCGAGCTCGTCGAAGGTGGTGCGGGCGGCGGCAGTGTTCGCGGTGGTCGCGGTCTGCCAGGTGATCGCGGCGGACGCCCACGCCTCGACCGGGTGCTTCGCGTTGTTGGCGTACACCACGGTGTCCAGGGGGTGGTCCCGGCGGAGCGCGACTGCGTCGAAGCGGGCGGATTGGGTGTCGCGGGCGGCGTCCTGCGCGGCGCGGAGGAACGCGCGGGCCCGTCGGAGAGCTTCCTGGATGCGGCTGGTGATGTCGGCGTAGTACTGCGCGGACAGGGCCGTCACCTGGGCTTGGTGGCGGGCGGTCCAGGTGAACAGGCGGTTGGGTCGGTCGACGTGGTCGAGTGTGGTGTGGGCGCCTTCCCGGTAAATCAGGGGGAGGTCGGTGGCGGCCCAAGACTCGGCGAAGGCCATCGCTGCCCGGTTGAAGGTGGCCAGGGCGGTGTTGAAGGCGGCGGTCGCGGTCCTCAGGCGGGTGCCGGTGGAGCCGCTGCGGCCGGGTCGGGTGCGGGTGAGGGCGTGCAGGAGGGTGGTCTGGGCGTTGATGAGGATCCGCCAGGCTTTGGTGAGGCGGCCGACGCCGGAGGTGATGTAGCCGAGGAGGCGTTGCCGGAGGCTGCGGCCGCGGCGGACGGGGGTGGTCATCGTCGTGGCCGCTCTACGAGCCGGAACACGCCGAGCTGGACGCTGCCGTCGTTGGTTCCGGTGCCGGGCGGGTCGTCCGGTGCGGGCGGCTCCCCTGCTTCAAGGAGGGCGATCTGGCGTTCTAGGGCCTTGATGTTCTCGGTGAAGGCGACGGCGACGACACCGGAGACGTTGACGCTGGCCGGCTGCTGGATGAGAGCGGCCTTGCGTTCGTAGAGGACCTCGATGGCGACGGCGCGGGCGGTGCCGAGGCGGGCGTAGCGGGGTTCCAGGTCGGCTACCGGTGTGGTGGGGCCGAGCTGGGAGAGGAGCCAGGCTTGCACGCTGGCGGTGAGTGCCATGGCTGGTGTCCTCCAGGGGCTGGGTTTGGGAAGGGGTGGTGCGGGTGCGGGCCCGCCTGTTGGCGCCCCCACCACAGGGGCGGGCCCGCACTCCGCTAGTCGCCGCTGCTGCCCTCGTCAGCGGCGCCCCGGCCCCGGGCCGGCTTGCTGGCCGCGGTCCTGCGTGCGGCGGTCTTCTTGGCCGTGGGGGCGGCCTGGTCGTCACCGGCGACGGAGGTGGCGCCAGAGGCGTCGTCCTGGCCGTCGCCGGTAGGGCCGGCGTCCTCCGGGCTGTCCGGCTTCTGGTCCGTCTGCGTCTTCGGCAGGCGGGGGAGCTTGCCGTCGACCCAGGCGGACGGGCTCTTCACCAGGGCGGCCAGGCGCGGCTCCGGGCTGGTGCCCTGGTGCAGCGTGACCGTCTGGTGCGTATCCGGATCCGTCACATACACCGTGGCTGCGAGTCGGGCGGCCATGGGTTACCACACCGTCGCGGCGATGTGGATGTCCGGGACGTACATGACGGGCAGCGCGGCCGCGGAACCCTTCGTCCACACCTGCGGCGGGTCGTCCTGGACGCCGCGGGTGACGACGATGCCGGGGGCCTCTTCCCGCACGATGGACGGGTTGCCGCCCTGGGACAGGAGCAGGCCGTCGGCGGTCAGCCCGTACTGGGTCTCCGCCCACTGCTGCGGGTTGGGCGGCAGGAGGAAGAACATGTTCTCCGGCAGCGCGCGGACGTCCGAACCGGTGTCCAGTTCGATCTTCACGTCGTAGGTGGTGATCGGCGGGAGGTTGTAGCGGGCGCGGACGACGTTGACCTCGTTCGGGGCGAGGACCGCGGTGGGCGTCGCCGACGGGCTGACCGAGCCGTAGTAGGCGGCGCGGTAGGAGTTGTTGCCCATCATCAGCGCGGCCGTCTTGTACGACGTCAGCACCCGGGCCGGCGCGGGGGCGCCCGAGGACCGGAGGACCTCGATCCACCGCTGCTCGTCGGCGAGGATGTCCGCGGTCGGGTCGGTCCAGTCGACCGGGGCGGTCGGCATGTTCGCGGACGGCACCGAGTAGTCGGCCTCAAGGGTGAGGCCGTTCTCGCCGACGAGGGAGAACTTGCCGTCGATCAGGAGGTCGGCGACGGCGAGCTCGAGGCGCTTCTTGATGGACAGGACGTGCGCGGCGACGTCGTCGTAGACGGCGTCGACGAGGTCCCGGGAGTCCATGCCGCGGTCGACGTTCTCGAGGATCGTCTCGAACTCGCCGACGATGTACTTCTGACCGAGCGGGAGGAGCTTGCCGGAGGTCGCGAACTGCGTGATCTCACGCGTGGCGACCTTCGTCTGGGCGTCCCACGCCCGGTAGGAGGCGGCGGCGACCCGACGGCGGGTTCCTCGCGTCTCCCACTTCACCGAGTTGATGGTTCGCTCCGGCATCACCGTGCGGGTGAGCTCGTAGTCGGCGGGAGTCTGGATCTCACGCGCGAACGCGTTGATCTCGGTGACGCTGATGTCGCGGAGCAGGAGCTCCAGCATGTCGTTCGGCATGTCGGTGTCTCCTGATCAGACCTTGTAGACGAACTGGGTGTTGGAGCCGTCCGCGACGTCCGTGGGGTCGAAGGCCACGGGCAGCTTCGCCACGTCGATCTGGCCGTGGACCATGAGGGGCGCTGCGACCTTGGTGGCGCCGGGGTGGAAGGCGACCTCGGTGAACAGGAACCCGGCGAAGACCTGGGAGCCGTCCGTTGCGGTGGCGGTTCCGCCGGCGGTGGTGGTGGCGATGGTGATGTCCGGGGTGGTGCCGCCGGTGAACGACTCGGTGGTGGTGACGGAGGAGACGTTCTCACCGAGGTACTGGCCGCCCCAGGTCAGGGTGTAGGGGCCGCCGGCGTTGCCGGTGACGGTGACGTCGCCCGGGTTGACGTTGGAGAGGCCTTCGAGGGCCGTCTGGACCTGGGCGGCGGTGGCGTTGTAGGCGACCGCGGCGGTGGTCTGGCCGTCGAAGGTGATGGTGAACGTGCCGCCGGTGGGTCCGCCGGTCACGGTGAGGGTCTGGACCTCGTTGGTGACGGCGGAGTACGGGGCGAACAGGCCCGTCGCGGAGACCTTGCCGAGGGGGATGCCGGACTTCAGCTTCCGCTCGGGCTGGTACTTGGACGCCTCCGTCCAGTGCAGGTTCTCGTCGAACTGGGTGAGGTCGAGGGTGACGGACTGGTTGGCTTCGATGCCGAGCATGCTCATGAGCCACGGGCGGCCGACAGCGAGCGTCTCGGTGCTGGTGTACGGCTGGATGTCCACGCCGTAGCCCCTTTCGCGATGTACGCGGGTGTGTGGTGAGGGCACCTGTGGTGGTGCCGTCCACGTGGGGTCAGGGCGTGGTCCCTAGGCCGTGCTGGTCGTGCGGTCGGTCAGGCTGCGTTGTCGTGGCGCAGGCCCATGGCTTCGGCGCGCTTGCGGGCGGCTTTTTGGAGGGCGTCCTTGGTGCTGGCGGGCTGCCGGGGGGCGTTGCCTCCGGCGGGTCCACCGGACGGGGCCGGCGGGAGAGTCTGGGGGGCGGTCGGGGCGCCGAACAGTTCGGGGCGGCGCTTCTTCAGCGCCTCCGCTGCCGTGGTGAGGGCCGTGGCGTCGGCGTCCGGGGTGTCGCGGAGGTCCCGCTCGAGCATGGCGAGTGCGTCCTGAAGGTTCGGGGCGGTCACGTTGCCCTGCTCGTCGACCTGGTCGAGGGCGCCGAGGCGGGTGAGGGCCTGCTCCCGGGCCAGCGCACGTCGCTCAGCCTGGATCGCGGCGCGTTCCTGTTCCGCCTTGGCCTTCTCCGCCTGGACCGCCTGCTGAACCTTGTTGAGTTCCTCAGTGCGGCGCTGCTCGTCGGTGAGGACCTGCTGCCTGGCCTCGTGGCCTTCCTTGAGGGTGGCCTTGAACGCCTCGAGGTCGAACGTCTCGGGGTCGAAGGTCAGGCCGAGGGACTCGGCCATCTCCCGGTAGGCGGCGTTGCGGGACTTCTCGTACTGCCGCGTCATGATCCGGTTGAAGCGGTCCTGGGTCATCGCGACGCCGGTTTCCTTGTCGATGACCGGCTGTGGTCCCGGGGGTGTGGCGGGGGTCTGGGGGGCCCGGTTGGCGAGGTCGGCCGGGGAGGGCACCGGCGGCTGATTGCCGTCGCCATGGCCGCCGTCGTTGTAGAAGACGGCGATGCCGGGCAGGCCGGTGTAGGGGTGGGTCCAGCCGGGGGCGGCGGGACGGCGGGTGTGCTGCGTGGGGCGACGCATCTGTACAAGTCCTCCCAGACTCGCTCGTACTCCAGGCCCCGCGCCTAGATCCAAGTTCAGCACAGATCCCGTCACGTGTTCCCCCCTCCCTCTCCCGACCCGTTCGGGTGGGCTTCCTCGAGGTCCTCCTGGCCCGGGTTGAGGCCGGCCGGGGGAAGGACGACCGCGGGCGCTTCGGGCTCGTCGGGGGCCTTCCGGCCGAGGAAGGAGGCGACTTCCTTCGGGTTGCCGAGGGCGTCGGCGAGGTTCCGGGCGTCCTCGAAGGACCGGGCGTCGATCCGCTTGATCTCCTCTTCGGCGTCCTCGATGGGCCAGCCGATCTCCTGCAACCGTCGGATGGCGGTCTCCAGGGAGATGAGGCCGGCTTCGCGGGCGTCTTTCACCTCGGCGAGGACGGCGGCCTTGTCGGTGGGGGTGTAGGCGCCGCGCATCAGCTTCGCCGGCAAGACCGGGAGGCCGGCCCAGTCGGGATGCTGCCCGGCCTGGAAGAGGCGCTGCACCATTTTGGGGAGGAGCCGGTCGGCGTGGTCGCGGGCCAGGCGCATCCCGGAGATGAGGGAGTCCAGCGGGCCGAGGGCCAACTCGAGCTGGTAGCCGGACGTGAACTGGGCGGGGTCGGAGGTGCCGAGGGCGACGGCGGGCAGGCGGGCGGTGGTCGCGGCCCGGTCCTTGAGGTCGTGGACGTGGTTGCGGAGCTCGGCGAGGTTGCCGCTGGTCTCCACGCTGGTGATGGCGCCGCCCTCGCCGAGGGTGAAGACCATGCCGGGGCCGGCGGTGTACTGCGTCTGCCCGTTCACAGCCTTCCCGGAGATCGCGAGGATCGGGGAGCCGGTGGTGGCGGAGGCGCGGGAGGAGTCGGTGTCGGAGCCGGACAGCTCGTCGAAGACTTGCAGGACCTTCGCCAGGGACGACTGCCCCCAGTGCTCGCCGGGCTCGGGGACGGTGTTGGGGACGTGGATGACGGGGACGAAGTCCTGGTAGAGGTCGAGTTGGTCGAGGATCTCGCCCTGGCTGTTCGTCGCGAAGTGCGCCTTGTCCATCGGCAGGGAGTCGATGTCGATGGGTGCTTTGAGGTCGCCGAGTTCCCAGATGGCGTCGGTGAGGTAGCACGTCTTGTAGGACGGCTGCTCGGACCACGGGTAGAGGCGGGTGATCGACCCGTTGGGGTCGAGGGTGTCGCCGCGGCCGAGGATGGGCTGGGCGGGCTGGTCGTCGGTGGGGTCGGACATGACGGTGGCGCGGACGGGCCGGCTGGTGCGGTCGACGCCGTTCGCGGTCTGCGGGCGGATCCAGTCCAGGTGGTAGGTGATCCGCCGCAGGCGTGCGGGGAGCCGGCGGGCCTTGTCCTCGGGGAGTTCCCAGGCGAAGTGGATCCGGTCGGGGAAGTCGGAGCCGTCGGAGTCCTCGTCGATGATCGGGAAGTAGAAGCCGGGGTCGAAGGTCTTGAGGCGGACGCGTTGCTTGTCGCCGTCCCAGTGGAGGAGGTAGACGCCGTCGCCGAGGCTGACCGCCTTGCGTTCGACCTGGAGGAGTCGCATGGGGAGGAGTTCCTCGTCGGCCCACTCCCGTAGCAGCGTCTGGACCTTCTCCGCGGTTTCGGCGTCGGGGCCGCCGCCGTCGCCGGCTTTCTCGGCGCCGGGGACGGTGATGGTCTGCTCCTCACCGAGGACGTGGGAGGTGATCGTGTCGACGAACATCGACGGGTCGCCGAACTCGCGGCGTTCGCGGGCTTCGTCTCCGTCGCGGAACGCGGTGAGCTCGGCGACCTGGTTTCCGTCGTAGGCCTTGAGCATCTTGTACGCGGCGAGGCGGCGTTCGTCGGCGGCGGGGACCCAGGTGGCGTGGGCTTCGGGGAAGGCCCGGCGGTTGGGCATGCCGAGCTGGTCGCTGTACAGCGGCTTGTAGTTCAGCCACGACCAGGCGTCGATGACGACGGCCTTGGCGCTGGCGAAGAGACCCACAGCGTTCCTTCCCGCTGATCCAGGCCCCGCGCCTTGTGATCAGGGTACGGGCCGGGGCGGGAGGGGATTCCCCCCTGGGTTCGGGGTCTGTTCACCGGAACGGGCGGGGGGAGCGGTCGCGTGTTCGGCCGTCAGACCACCCGAAGGGGTGGCGAATCGTGGCTCTTCGCGATCATCTGGGCCATAAGAGGCCGGAGTTGCGGGGGATTGTCCACAGGGATGGTCGGGAGGACCGTCCGGGACGCT